>NZ_JBVHNF010000003.1:162331-473807 GCF_055558055.1 Streptomyces sp. NPDC025833 | reverse complement strand
GCGTTCGTCCTGAGCCAGGATCAAACTCTCCGTGAATGTTTTCCCGTAATCGGGATGAACACCACGAGAGCGGTGCGAGAGGAGGAATGATCCTCTCGCACACAGCGTCCTCGCTGTGTTTTTCAAAGGAACCTCGTCCCGATCATGACGACCGGAGACGGGGTATCAACATATCTGGCGTTGATTTTTGGCACGCTGTTGAGTTCTCAAGGAACGGTCGCTTCCTTTGTACTCACCCTCTCGGGCTTTCCTCCGGGCTTCCCTTCGGTGTTTCCGACTCTATCAGATCTTTTTCCGATCCGATTTCCTCGGCGCTTTCCAGGTTCCCGCTTTCGCGTTTTCCTTTCCGGCGGTTCCGACTTTATCAGAAGTTCTGAGCCGGATTTCCCACCCGCTCCGGGCACCTGCGTCCAGCGCATGAAGTGCTGGGGTTCCCGGTTGGGCGGAGCCGTAAACGTACTGGAGCGGGGCGCCTCGATGCAAATCGAGGCGCCCCGCTCCAGGTCGGGCACCGACGGGGCGTCAGACCTCCACGACCACCGGCAGGATCATCGGCCTGCGGCGGTAGGTGTCGGAGACCCACTTGCCCAGGGTCCGGCGGATGAGCTGCTGGAGCTGGTGGGGCTCCACCACACCGTCCTGCGCGGACCGCTCCAGGACCTCGGTGATCTTCGGGAGGACGCCGGCGAAGGCGGAGTCCTCGATGCCGGAGCCGCGGGCCTGGACGTGCGGGCCACCGGTGATCTTGCCGGTGGAGGCGTCGACGACCACGAAGACCGAGATGATGCCCTCGTCGCCGAGGATCTTCCGGTCCTTGAGGGCGGGCTCGCCGACGTCACCGACGGAGAGGCCGTCTACGTAGACGTAGCCCGCCTGGACCTTGCCGGAGATCTTGGCCTTGCCCTCGACCAGGTCGACCACCACGCCGTCCTCGGCGATGACGATCCGGTCGTGCGGCACACCCGTGAGCGCGCCCAGCTCGGCGTTGGCGCGCAGGTGGCGCCATTCGCCGTGCACCGGCATCAGGTTCTTCGGGCGGCAGATGTTGTAGAAGTACAGCAGCTCGCCCGCGGACGCGTGGCCGGAGACGTGCACCTTGGCGTTGCCCTTGTGGACGACGTCGGCGCCCCAGCGGGTGAGGCCGTTGATCACGCGGTAGACCGCGTTCTCGTTCCCGGGGATCAGCGAGGACGCCAGGATGACCGTGTCGCCGTCGACGATGCGGATCTGGTGGTCGCGGTTGGCCATCCGGGACAGGGCCGCCATCGGCTCGCCCTGGGAGCCGGTGCAGACCAGGACCACCTCGTGGTCGGGCAGGTCGTCCAGTGCCCTGACGTCGACGACGAGGCCCGGCGGGACCTTCAGGTAGCCGAGGTCGCGGGCGATGCCCATGTTGCGGACCATGGAGCGGCCGACGAAGGCGACCCGGCGGCCGTACTCGTGCGCCGCGTCCAGGATCTGCTGGATGCGGTGGACGTGGCTGGCGAAGCTCGCCACGATGATCCGCTTGCGGGCGCCCGCGAAGACCTGGCGCAGGACGTTGGAGATGTCCCGCTCGGGCGGGACGAAGCCCGGCACCTCGGCGTTGGTCGAGTCGGAGAGCAGGAGGTCGATGCCCTCCTCGCTCAGCCGCGCGAAGGCGTGCAGGTCGGTGAGGCGGTTGTCCAGCGGGAGCTGGTCCATCTTGAAGTCGCCGGTGTGCACGACCATGCCGGCGGGCGTGCGGATGGCGACCGCCAGCGCGTCCGGGATGGAGTGGTTGACGGCGACGAACTCGCAGTCGAAGGGGCCGACGCGCTCGCGGTTCCCCTCCGCCACCTCCAGGGTGTACGGGCGGATCCGGTGCTCCTGGAGCTTGGCCTCGATCAGGGCCAGGGTGAGCTTGGAGCCGATCAGCGGGATGTCCGGCTTCTCCCGCAGGAGGAAGGGGACGCCGCCGATGTGGTCCTCGTGCCCGTGGGTGAGGACGATGCCCTCGATGTCGTCGAGGCGGTCCCGGATGGACGAGAAGTCCGGCAGGATCAGGTCGATTCCGGGCTGCTCCTCCTCGGGGAAGAGCACTCCGCAGTCGACGATCAGCAGGCGGCCGCCGTACTCGAAGACCGTCATGTTGCGGCCGATCTCGCCGAGACCGCCGAGCGGGGTGACCCGCAGGCCGCCCTTGGGCAGCGGCGGCGGCGGACCGAGTTCAGGGTGCGGATGGCTCAAAAGACTCTCCTCAAACACGCGCGCCACGTACCGGTCGGGCACGTGGCGCGCGTGACGTTCGTGCAGAAGCAGTTGTCGTTGTGGGGTGCGGGCACCGGTGGCCCGCGTCTTCTGTTGTCCGATTCAGTTGTGAAGCTCTTGTGGTGCCAAGTCTGTTGTCAGAGCTGTACCCCGCCGGCAGCAAGATCGATCTTGAGCTGGGCGATCTCCTCGGGCGAGCACTCCACCATGGGAAGGCGCAGCGGCCCGGCGGGCAGGCCCTGGAGGGCGAGCGCGGCCTTGGTGGTCATGACGCCCTGGGTGCGGAACATGCCGGTGTAGACCGGGAGCAGCTTCTGGTGGATCTCGGTGGCCTTGACGACGTCACCGGAGACGAAAGCGTCGACGAGGGCGCGCAGGTCGGGGGTGACCACGTGGCCGACGACCGAGACGAAGCCGACCGCGCCCACGGAGAGCAGCGGGAGGTTCAGCATGTCGTCGCCGGAGTACCAGGCGAGGCCGGACCGGGCGATGGCCCAGCCGGCGCGGCCGAGGTCGCCCTTGGCGTCCTTGTTGGCGACGATCCGGGGGTGCTCGGCGAGCCGGACGAGGGTCTCGGTGCTGATCGGGACGCCGCTGCGGCCGGGGATGTCGTAGAGCATGACCGGGAGGCCGGTGGCGTCGGCGACCGTCGTGAAGTGCCGGTACAGGCCCTCCTGCGGGGGCTTGTTGTAGTACGGCGTGACGACCAGCAGGCCGTGGGCGCCGATGCGCTCGGCCTCGCGGGCCAGCCCGACGCTGTGGTGGGTGTCGTTGGTTCCGACGCCGGCGACGACGTGGGCGCGGTCGCCGACCGCTTCCAGGACGGCTCGTACGAGGTCCGCTTTCTCCGCGTCGCTGGTGGTGGGGGACTCGCCGGTGGTGCCGTTGACGATCAGGCCGTCGTTGCCTGCGTCCACCAGGTGGGCGGCGAGCCGCTGCGCGCCGTCGAGGTCGAGTGCGCCGTCCGCCGTGAAGGGCGTGACCATGGCGGTGAGGACCCGCCCGAAGGGGGTCTGCGGAGTCGAGGTCGGAGCCATGGGTAACACGCTACTCGGTGCTCGTCACGGGGCGCGCCCTCGGGGTGACGGGAAAGTCAGGACAAAGGAGAAAGAGGGAGCCCGGCACTGCCTGCTCGGGGGTTCAAGCAGTGCCGGGTCCGTTTGATCAGGCTAGATGAACTTCTCCAAATGCCGCAATACGGACACCTCTCCAGGCTGACCCATACAACCGTTCCCGGGCGGGGAACAAGGCTCCGTTACGGGGCCACACGCCCGTTCGCATTGAAGGCGGCGTACGTCAGCGGCATGAGCCGCGCCCACTCCGCCTCCATCCGCTCGCCGACCATCTCGATCTCCCGCTGCGGGAAGGACGGCACCTTGGCCAGCTCGTGCTGGGTGCGCAGGCCGAGGAAGTGCATCAGGGAGCGCGCGTTGCAGGTGGCGTACATCGAGGAGTAGAGGCCGACGGGCAGGGCGGCGCGGGCCACCTCGCGGGCGACGCCCTCGGCGAGCATCTTCTGGTAGGCCGCGTACGCCTGCTCGTACGACTCCCGCAGGGTGCTGCCGACCGCCTCGTACTGGGCCGGGGTGCCCTCGACGAAGACGTACTTGCCCGGGCGGCCCTCCTGCACGAGCTTGCGGGAGGCGTCGGGGACGTAGAAGACCGGCTGGAGCTCCCGGTAGCGGCCCGACTCCTCGTTGTACGACCAGCCCACCCGGTGCCGCATGAACTCGCGGAAGACGAAGATCGGAGCGCTGATGAAGAAGGTCAGCGAGTTGTGCTCGAACGGGCTGCCGTGCCGGTCGCGCATCAGGTAGTTGATCAGGCCCTTGGAGCGCTCGGGGTCCTTCTTCAGCTCGTCCAGGGACTGCTCGCCCGCGGTGGAGACACGGGCGGCGAAGAGCACGTCGGCGTCCGAAGCGCTGGACTTCACCAGTTCGACGGTGACGTCGCTGCGGAACGTGAGCGACTCGGGGGTGGTCACGGGGGTGGGGGTCCTTCCATCACTGCTGTGGTTGGCGACCACCTTACGGGGCACCCGCCGGGGCCCGGCCGGTACCTCGGCGCGACGGCCCGAAAAAACGCACCCGTGAATCTTTCGGACATGGGCACCTTTTGTGTCGGCCGAGCGTCTGTACCGGTGAGGCCTGCTCATTCGATCTCCAACCCCGGAAAGGAGCGGCAGCCGTCATGTTCCGTCGGCGCGAGCCCGTACCCTTCGCCTTCGTGGCCGAGGCGGAAAGGTTCCGCAGCAATGTCACTCCCCCGCCCCCTCAGCGGGCGTCGTTCGGCGAGGTGGCCGGGCGCTGGCTGCTGGGCCTGACCCTGGTCGCCGGGCTCGTCGGCGCCCTGATCGTGGGCACCCCGGCCCTCTCCACACCGTCCGGTACGCCGGCGCAGCAGTCACAGGCGTCCCAGGGGCACTGAACGGGCGCACTGACCCTTCCGGACCCTCCAGGCTGGTGAGCGGCAACACGGCCGGATAGCCTCACCGGGCACAGCCCCTGCGAGGACCGAGTGAGGACCAGCCGTGCCACTGCCCTTTCTGACGGCCGAACGCAGCTTCGAGACGGCAGCCGAGAGCGCGCTCCCGTACACCGATCCGGACCGCTGGCGGCGTCCCTACCGGCCTGGTCCCTGGCGGGTGGGCGCGGCCGCGCTGGGGCTGCTGCTCGCCTCGTTCGTGCTGTTCGCCGCGGTGCTCATCACGCTGACCGGCTCCGTGCCGTCCGGCGGGGCGGTGCTCGTCGCCGGCCTGGCGATCGTCGGCTCCGCACTGCGGCTGCTGCGCATGGGGGTGTGGGTGAGCGGGCGCGGGCTGCGCCGGACCGGCTTCCTGCTGACGCGGACGATCCCGTGGGCGCGGGTCGCCTCGGTGCGGACGGTCCAGCAGCCGGTGCGCTGGCTGGGGCTGCCGCGGACGGTGCAGGGGCAGGCGCTGGCGCTCGTCCGCGCGGACCGGCCCGCCGAGGACACCGCGCTCCTGCTCACCACGCACGGCCTGGACTTCCTGGGCCGTCCGGTGGCGTTCGACCGCGCCGCGGACGCGGTGGAGATGTGGGCCGCGGAGAGCCGCCGCGGCTGACGCCGAGGTGTACGAAGGGGCCGGCCCGCGGTGACGCGGACCGGCCCCTTCGGTGTTCCCTGGGTCGGACGGGAGGGTCCCTTCGGTGTCCCTGGGACGCCCGTGACTGCTGTGCCGGGCGCGCCGGCCCCGGGGCGGCCGTACCAGACGCTCGGTGGCCGGTGACCGGCCGTGTGCCGCCGTTGCGGGGCGGCTGGGGCCCGTGGCTTAAGGTGCGTACGCGCGGCCCGGTGGGGGTCACGCCGGGACGGGGCGGCCCTCGTGCAGGGCGATGGCGCGTTGCATCGCCTTGCGGGCGCGCGGGGTGTCCCGGGCGTCGTGGTAGGCGACGGCGAGCCGGAACCAGCAGCGCCAGTCGTCGGGGGACTCCTCCGCCTCCGCCTTGCGCCGGGCGAAGACCTCGTCGGCCGAGTCCCGGTCGATCCGGCCGCTGGGCAACCGCCTCAGCTCGTCGGCCGGCAGCCCGCCCTCGGCCTCGAGTTCGGCGGCGAGCTGGTTGGCCTTGCGGACGAACCGGGTGTTCTTCCACAGGAACCACAGGCCGATGACCGGCAGTACCAGCACCGCCACGCCGAAGGTCACGGTGACGAGCGTGCCGGCCTGGATGAGCAGGACACCGCGGCTGCCGACCAGGACGAAGTAGAAGACGAGGACGGCGGCCGTGACGAGGTAGGTGATCTTCGCGCGCATGGCAGTGGGTGTCAGCTCAGGTCCAGGAAGTGTTCCAGGCCGAAGGTCAGGCCCGGAGTGGTCACCACGCGGCGGGCGCCGAGCAGGATGCCCGGCATGAAGCTGCTGTGGTGCAGGGAGTCGTGGCGGACGGTGAGGGTCTCGCCCTCGGCGCCGAGCAGGACCTCCTGGTGGGCCAGGAGGCCGCGGAGCCGGACGGCGTGGACCGGGACGCCGTCCACGTCCGCGCCGCGGGCGCCGTCCAGGGCGGTGACCGTGGCGTCCGGCGCGGGGGCCGTGCCGGCCGCCCGGCGGGCCTCGGCGATGAGCTGGGCCGTGCGCGTGGCGGTGCCGGAGGGGGCGTCCACCTTGTTCGGGTGGTGCAGCTCGACCACCTCGACCGACTCGAAGTACGGCGCGGCGATCTGCGCGAACTTCATCGTCAGCACGGCCCCGATGGAGAAGTTCGGCGCGATGAGCACGCCGGTCTCCGGGGACTGGGCGAGCCAGCCCTTGAGCTGCGTGAGGCGCTCCTCGGTCCATCCCGTCGTACCGACGACGGCGTGGATGCCGTGGCGCACGCAGAAGTCGAGGTTGCCCATGACCGAGGCGGGGGTGGTCAGCTCGACGGCGACCTGGGCGCCGGTCTCCGCCAGGGTCTCCAGCTTGTCGCCCCGGCCGAGGGCGGCGACCAGTTCCAGGTCCTCGGCGGCCTCGACCGCCTTGACCGCCTCGGATCCGATCCGGCCCCCGGCACCGAGGACCGCCACGCGCAGTTTGCTCATGTTCCTGCTTCCTTACCGGTGGTGTTTCAGGCGACCGCGTCGTGCAGCCGGGCGGCCTGCTTGTCCTTGAGCGGTCCGATGACCGACAGCGACGGACGCCGGCCGAGGACGTCGCGGGCGACCGCACGGACCTCGTCCGGGGTGACCGCGGCTATCTTCCCCAGCATGTCGTCCACGGACATCTGCTCGCCCCAGCACAGCTCGCTCTTGCCGATGCGGTTCATCAGCGCGCCGGTGTCCTCCAGGCCGAGGACCGTGGAGCCGCGGAGCTGGCCGACGGCGCGGGCGATCTCGTCGTCGGAGAGGCCGTCGCGCGCGACCTGGTCGAGTTCGTCGCGGCAGATCCGCAGCACGTCGTGCACCTGGCTGGGCCGGCAGCCGGCGTAGACGCCGAACAGGCCGCAGTCGGCGAATCCCGAGGTGTAGGAGTACACGCTGTAGGCGAGGCCGCGCTTCTCCCGGACCTCCTGGAAGAGGCGGGAGGACATGCCGCCGCCGAGGGCGGTGTTGAGCACGCCCATGGCCCAGCGGCGGTCGTCGGTGCGGGCGAGGCCGGGCATGCCGAGGACGACGTGCGCCTGCTCGGTCTTGCGGCCGAGCAGTTCGACCCTGCCCGCGGCCTGGATCCGCCGGCTGCCGTCGCGCGGGGCGACGGGCCGTGCGGCCGGGTCGCCGAGCGCGCCCGCCTTCTCGAAGGCCGCGCGGACCTGGCGTACGACCTTGGCGTGGTCGACGTTGCCGGCGCAGGCCACCACGAGGTGGGTGGGGTCGTAGTGCTTGCGGTAGAAGCGGCGGATCCGGTCGGCGGTGAGGGCGTTGACCGTGTCCACCGTGCCGAGGACCGGGCGGCCGAGGGCGTTGTCCCCGAACATGGTGTGCGCGAACAGGTCGTGCACGCAGTCGCCCGGGTCGTCCTCGGTCATGGCGATCTCTTCGAGGATCGCGCCGCGCTCGACGTCGACGTCCTCCTCGCGGATCAGCGAGCCGGTCAGCATGTCGCAGACGACGTCGATGGCGAGCGGCAGGTCGGTGTCGAGCACGCGCGCGTAGTAGCACGTGTACTCCTTCGCCGTGAACGCGTTCATCTCGCCGCCGACCGCGTCGAGGGCGGCGGAGATGTCCAGCGCGCTGCGCCGCTCCGTGCCCTTGAAGAGCAGGTGCTCCAGGTAGTGCGTGGCGCCGTTCAGGGCCGGGGTCTCGTCGCGGGAGCCGACGTGCGCCCAGATGCCGAAGGTGGCGGAGCGTACGGAGGGCAGGGTCTCGGTGACGATGCGCAGGCCGCCCGGGAGGGTGGTCTTGCGGACCGTGCCGATGCCGCTTCGGCCCTCGATGAGGGTTTGGGTACGGGCGACGGCCCGCGCCTCCGAGGAGGAGCGGGCCGTCGCCTTGGAGCTACGGGACGTCACTGCTCGGCGTCGTCCTTCGCCTCGTCGGAGTCCTCTTCGCCCTCGATCACCGGGATGAGGGAGAGCTTGCCGCGGGAGTCGATCTCGGCGATCTCGACCTGGACCTTCTGGCCCACGCCGAGGACGTCCTCGACGTTCTCCACGCGCTTGCCGCCGGCGAGCTTGCGGATCTGCGAGATGTGCAGCAGGCCGTCCTTGCCGGGCAGCAGCGAGACGAACGCGCCGAAGGTGGTCGTCTTGACGACCGTGCCCAGGTAGCGCTCGCCGACCTCGGGCATCGTCGGGTTGGCGATGCCGTTGATGGTGGCGCGGGCGGCCTCGGCGGCCGGGCCGTCGGAGGCGCCGATGTAGATCGTGCCGTCGTCCTCGATGGTGATCTCGGCGCCGGTGTCCTCCTGGATCTGGTTGATCATCTTGCCCTTGGGGCCGATGACCTCACCGATCTTGTCCACCGGGATCTTGACGGTGATGATCCGCGGGGCGTTCGGGGACATCTCGTCCGGACGGTCGATGGCCTCCATCATCACGTCGAGGATGTGCAGGCGGGCGTCGCGGGCCTGCTTGAGGGCCGCGGCCAGGACGGAGGCCGGGATGCCGTCCAGCTTGGTGTCGAGCTGGAGGGCGGTCACGAACTCCTTGGTGCCGGCGACCTTGAAGTCCATGTCGCCGAAGGCGTCCTCCGCACCGAGGATGTCGGTGAGGGCGACGTAGTGCGTCTCGCCGTTGATCTCCTGGGAGATCAGACCCATGGCGATACCGGCGACCGGGGCCTTCAGGGGCACACCGGCGTTGAGCAGCGACATGGTGGAGGCGCAGACCGAGCCCATGGACGTCGAGCCGTTGGAGCCGAGGGCCTCGGACACCTGGCGGATCGCGTAGGGGAACTCCTCGCGGGTCGGCAGCACCGGCACGATGGCGCGCTCGGCGAGGGCGCCGTGGCCGATCTCGCGGCGCTTCGGGGAGCCGACGCGGCCGGTCTCGCCGACGGAGTACGGCGGGAAGTTGTAGTTGTGCATGTAGCGCTTGCGGGTCACCGGGGAGAGGGTGTCCAGCTGCTGCTCCATGCGGAGCATGTTGAGGGTGGTGACGCCCAGGATCTGGGTCTCGCCGCGCTCGAACAGGGCGGAGCCGTGCACCCGCGGGATGGCCTCGACCTCGGCGGCCAGGGTGCGGATGTCGGTGACACCGCGGCCGTCGATGCGCTTCTTCTCCTTGATCACGCGCTCGCGGACCAGCTGCTTGGTGAGCGAGCGGTACGCGGCGGAGATCTCCTTCTCGCGGCCCTCGAACTCCGGCAGGAGCTTCTCGGCGGCGAGGGCCTTGACGCGGTCCAGCTCGCTCTCGCGCTCCTGCTTGCCGGCGATGGTGAGCGCCTGGGCCAGCTCGGGGCGGACGGCGGCCGACAGGGCCTCCAGGACGTCGTCCTGGTAGTCCAGGAAGATCGGGAACTCGCCGGTCGGCTTCGCGGCCTTGGCGGCGAGGTCGGCCTGGGCCCGGCAGAGGACCTTGATGAACGGCTTCGCGGCGTCCAGACCGGCGGCGACGACGTCCTCGGTCGGCGCCTCGGAGCCGGCCTCGACCAGCTTGATGGTCTTCTCGGTGGCCTCGGCCTCGACCATCATGATCGCGACGTCGCCGTCCTCCAGGACGCGGCCCGCGACCACCATGTCGAAGACGGCGTCCTCGAGCTCGGTGTGCGTCGGGAACGCGACCCACTGGCCGCGGATCAGCGCGACGCGGACGCCGCCGATCGGGCCGGAGAAGGGCAGGCCGGCCAGCTGGGTGGACGCGGACGCGGCGTTGATCGCGACGACGTCGTACAGGTGGTCGGGGTTGAGCGCCATGATCGTGGCGACGACCTGGATCTCGTTGCGCAGGCCCTTCCTGAAGGACGGGCGCAGCGGGCGGTCGATCAGGCGGCAGGTGAGGATCGCGTCCTCGGAGGGGCGGCCCTCACGGCGGAAGAAGCTTCCGGGGATCTTGCCGGCGGCGTACATCCGCTCCTCGACGTCCACCGTCAGGGGGAAGAAGTCGAGCTGGTCCTTGGGGTTCTTGGAGGCGGTGGTGGCCGACAGCACCATGGTGTCGTCGTCCAGGTACGCCACGGCGGAGCCGGCGGCCTGCTTGGCCAGGCGGCCCGTCTCGAAGCGGATGGTGCGGGTGCCGAAGGCGCCGTTGTCGATGACGGCCTCGGCGTAGTGGGTCTCGTTCTCCACTAGCGTTTTCTCCGTTACTTGTCGTCTTTCGTCCCGTCGCTGCCCGTGTGGCAGGGGGACGGCTGCGGAGAAGCGCGCCGGGCTGTGCGGGCCGGTCTTCGATCGAAGCACCCGGGGCTCGCTTCCCCCCGGGGGCCACTACCGAGGACCGGCGGCGGCGAGGTGCGCCTCTCCTCTTCTTGTCGAGCTGTGTCGTCCGTAATGCGTTGTGCTACCACACTACAAAGCGTGAGGGACAGTCCGCACGTTTCGCGGACCGTCACGGACGGTGCCGGGTGCGGGGCGGAGCCCCGCATACGGCAAAGGGAGCGGTCCCCCGAGTCTTCCCGGGAACCGCTCCCTCATGGCGTCTTACTTGGCGCCCGCCGCACCGCGGCGGATGCCGAGGCGGTCGACCAGCGCACGGAAGCGCTGGATGTCCTTCTTCGCCAGGTACTGCAGCAGGCGGCGGCGCTGACCGACCAGGATCAGCAGGCCACGACGGGAGTGGTGGTCGTGCTTGTGGGTCTTGAGGTGCTCCGTCAGGTCGGAGATCCGACGGGAGAGCAGAGCGACCTGGACCTCGGGGGAGCCGGTGTCACCCTCCTTGGTACCGAACTCGCCGATGATCTGCTTCTTCGTAGCGGCGTCGAGCGACACGCGTACTCCTCATAGTCTGTTGGTTGCCACCGAGTGCCCCCGGTCTACGTCTCGGGGAAGCTTCCGTTACTCGGGAGGCGGGATCCGCTGGGCGCGGCCTCCGGAACACCGAACGGTTCCGGGGGTGCGTACACACACGGCCGTCACTGAGGGTACCAGGCGACGGCGGGGACCTTGCGCGCGGCCGGCGAAGCGTCCTGCGGGGCGGGCGGCCGCCACTAGGGTGAGCGCCGGGACCGTACCTACCTCGGGAAGGGGTCGCTGCACGATGGCGGAGACGGAAGCGGAGATCAAGGCGCGCAAGGAGCGGGAGCGCGACGAGCTGTACGCGCTCGACATCTCGGGTGTCGAGTGGCAGTGCGCGCCGGGCACGGAGCAGCACGAGGAGCGGGTGGAGATCGCGCAGCTGCCCGGCGGGGCGGTGGCGATGCGGTCCTCGCTCGATCCGGACACCGTGCTGCGCTACACCGAGGCGGAGTGGCGCGCGTTCGTGCTGGGGGCGCGGGACGGGGAGTTCGATCTGAAGCCCATGGCGCACAACGGCGGTCTCGACGTGCAGTGACACGTCCGGGGGGGGGGGGGGGGGGGGGGGGGGGGGGGGGGGGGGGGGGGGGGGCGCCCCCGCCCCCGCCCCCCCCCCCCCCCCCCCCCCCCCCCCCCCCCGGCCGCTAGCCGGTCATGGCGCGGGCCTTCGTGTACACGTCGAAGACGGCCAGGGCGAGCGGGACGAGGGTCAGCAGGACGAAGCCCTCGCAGATCTCCAGGAAGCGCCCCCAGAAGGGGGTGAGGCCGCCGCGGGGCAGGATCAGGCCGAGGGTCGTGACCAGGGCGGTGGCCAGGGCGATGGCCGCGATCAGCCAGACGGTCCGGATGTCGAGGTCGGTGCGGTCGCCGGCCAGCGCCGCGCGGATGACGTGCTGCGGCGGGTCGAGGGCGAGGCCGAGGCCGAGCAGGACGAGGGCGGCGAGGCCGGCGGCCAGCACGGAGGCGACCTGGGCGCTGTAGCGGAAGAGCTGGGCGCGCATGAGCAGGGCGATGCCGGTGGCGAGCGCGAGGAGCTGGGCCCAGAGGTCGCCGGAGAAGCCCAGGACGGCCGTGGCGCCGACGGCGAGCAGCGCGCAGCCGCCGACCAGGCCGACGAGGAGTTCGTGGCCGCGCCGGGCCTGCGCCCCGATGCGCTCGGCGTCCACCGGTTCCTGTCCGGCGGGCTCGGCGCCGTAGGCGGGGCGGGGGGTGCCGCTGCTGGGGGTCTCGAAGCCGATCGGCAGCCGGGCGAAGCGCATGGACATGCCGGGCAGGAAGGCGAGCGCGCCGACGGCGACCGGCGCGCACAGGGCGGCCGTCTCCCGGGGGGCCCAGCCGGTGAGGGAGGCGACGAAGACGGCGACCAGGGCGACGGCCGAGGCGAACACGAAGGCGACGAAGGGGCCGTCGCCGTGCGGTGAGCACAGGGTGAGGACCAGGGCGGCGACGAGGACGGCCGCGCAGGCCAGCAGGAACTGGAGTCTGCCGATGCCCTCGCCGGCGCTCAGTGGGAGCAGTCCGCTGCCCGCGACGCCGATGTTCGGCAGCGCGCCGAGGCCGAGGGCGACGGCCGAGCCGCGGTCGTCGTAGACGCGGGCGCGGACCGCGGCGAGGACGACCAAGAGGACGCCGGTGACGGCGGCGAGGATGCCGGCCAGGCCGTGCATGTCGTGGCGGGGGTCCGCGGTCCAGGCGACGAACGCGAGCAGCGCGGGCAGGACACCGCCGCCGACGAGGCCCGCGGCCCGGGTCAGGTCGCCGCTCCACAGCTTGTACTGCCGGGTGACGGCGGAGGCCACGGCCTCGGCGACGTCGTCGAACACGGCCGGCGGCAGGGACTCCGCGAACGGGCGCAGGGTGAGGAGTTCGCCGTCGAGGATGCGCTGGGCGGCGAAGGAGCGGGCGCTCTCCAGCACCGTGCCGTCGGTGCGGACGAGGTGGTAGCCCACCGGGGCGCCCGCCTCGGGGCTCTGCCGGGACAGCCGGAGGATCTCCGGGTACAGGTCGGCGACCGGGACGTCGTCGGGCAGTGCCACGTCGATGCGGCTGTCCGGCGCGACGATGGTGACCCGGCAGAAGCCGAGTCCGGTGCCGGATCCGGAAGGGGCTCCCGTCCCGGGTCCGCCGGTGGCGGCGGCCGTCATGCTCACCTGCTGCTCCCCCTCAGTGGTGGTGGTGCGTCTATGTCGTGAAGGTCCCGTGCCGGTTCGTCCGGGGCGCGGCGGCGCGGGTGCCGCGCGGCGGGGTCCCGGGGGCCTCCCGCCCCGCTGCTGCGGGGGTCCGCCCCGGTATGTCCCGCCTGTTCGGCGTGTGCTCAAGCGAACACCCGGCACCCTACCGCTGACCCGTGCCGGATGAACTCAGTAGGATCACGCGGCGGCCTGCGCCCGCCGGACACGGGGTGGCGGGCGGAACGCCTGGGTCGGGCAAGGGAATTGGTGAGCGGTGAGCCAGATTGTCGTAAAGCGCCCCCCTAGGGCGCTGCCGTCCGGAGTGCCCACGGAAGAGGTCGCTGTCCAGCCACCGCCCGAGTTGCCGCGGGGGCCCCAGGAGAGCGTGCTGATGCAGCTCCTGCCCACGCTGGGCATGGGCGGCTCGGTGGTCTTCTTCTTCACGAACGGCCAGCCGTTCATGAAGATCATGGGCATGATCATGATCGCCTCGACGGTGGCGATGTCCATCGCGATGGTGGTCCGCTTCCGCCGCGGCTCCCAGGGCCAGCTGGCCGACATGCGCCGCGACTACCTCAGCTACCTGTCGCAGACCCGCAGGTCCGCCGTGGCCACGGCGAGGTCGCAGCGGGACGCGCAGTACTACCTGCACCCCGCCCCCGAGCAGCTCTGGGCGCTGGTCGCCGAGGGCAGCCGGGTGTGGGAGCGGCGGCCCGGCGACGAGGACTTCGCGCACGTCCGCATCGGCCTGGGCCCGCAGCCCCTGGCGACCCCGCTCCTCGCTCCCGAGACGGCCCCCGTGGAGCAGCTGGAGCCGCTGACCGCGGGCGCGATGCAGCGGTTCCTCGCCGCCCACGGCACCGTCGGCGACCTGCCGATGGCGGTGTCGCTGCGCGCCTTCTACCACGTCACGGTCAGCGGCGAACCGCAGTCCGTACGGGCCTCCGCGCGTGCCCTGGTCGGCTCGCTGGCCTCGCTGCACTCCCCGCAGGACCTGCTCATCGCGGTGGCCGCGGGACGGGAGGCGCTACCGCACTGGGAGTGGGCGAAGTGGCTGCCGCACACGCAGGCGGCCGGCGAGGTGGACGGCGCGGGCTCCCGCCGGCTGATCGGCACCGACCCGCGCGAGCTGGAGGAGCTGCTGACCGCCCGGCTGTCGGGCCGGCCGCGCTTCCATCCCGGCGCCGGGCCGCTGCTGGACGAGCCGCACATCGTGCTCGTGCTGGACGACCTGTCCCTGCTGCCGGACTCGGTGCTCGCCAACCCCGAGGGCCTCCAGGGCGTCACCGTGCTGGAGGTGGTGCCGGGCGAGCTGACCACGGCCGGCGGTGACCTGTCCATCGTCGTGCAGCCGGGGCTGCTGCGCCTGGAGTCCGGGCACGGCGAGGTGTACGAGGGCGGCCCGGACGTCCTGTCGTACGAGTCCGCCGAGGCGCTGGCCCGGCAGCTGGCGCCGCTGCGCATGGCGTCGGGCGGCGACGACGACGAACCGCTCCTCGCCAACCTGGAGTTCACCGACCTGCTGGGCCTCGGCGACGCGGCGTCCGTCGACACCAAGCGGACCTGGCGGCCGCGCGCGCTCGCGGAACGGCTGCGGGTGCCGATCGGTCTCGGCGAGGACGGCCGGCCCGTGATGCTGGACCTGAAGGAGGCCGCGCAGGAGGGCATGGGCCCGCACGGCCTGTGCGTCGGCGCGACCGGTTCCGGCAAGTCGGAGCTGCTGCGCACGCTGGTGCTGGGGCTCGCGGTCACCCACTCCTCGGAGACCCTGAACTTCGTCCTCGCGGACTTCAAGGGTGGCGCGACCTTCGCCGGCATGGCGCAGATGCCGCACGTGGCGGCCGTCATCACCAACCTCGCCGACGACCTCACCCTGGTCGACCGCATGGGCGACTCCATCCGCGGCGAGCTCAACCGCCGCCAGGAGATGCTCCGCGACGCGGGCAACTACGCCAACATCCACGACTACGAGAAGGCCCGCGCGGCCGGTGCCCCGCTCCAGCCGATCCCTTCCCTCGTCCTGGTGATCGACGAGTTCAGCGAACTGCTCACCGCCAAGCCGGACTTCATCGAGATGTTCGTGCAGATCGGCCGCATCGGCCGGTCGCTGGGCGTGCACCTGCTGCTGGCCTCGCAGCGCCTGGAGGAGGGCCGGCTGCGCGGCCTGGAGACGTACCTGTCGTACCGGATCGGTCTGCGCACCTTCTCCGCGGCCGAGTCCCGCGCCGCGCTCGGCGTCCCCGACGCCTACGAACTGCCCAACGTCCCCGGCTCCGGCTTCCTGAAGTTCGGCACCGACGAGATGCTCCGGTTCAAGGCGGCGTACGTCTCCGGCGTGTACCGCGCGGGCGCGCAGCGGGCGGCCCTGTCCGGCGGGCAGCTTCCGGTGGACCGGCGGCCGGTGCTGTTCACGGCGGCCGAGGTGCCGGTGCAGTACACCGCCGTCCCGCAGCAGCGCGCCCGGTCCGCCGAACCGGAGGTGGACGAGGCCCTGGCCGACACCGTCCTCGACGTGATCGTGCGCCGGCTGGAGGCGCAGGGCCCGGCGGCCCACCAGGTGTGGCTGCCGCCGCTGGAGAGCCCGCCGTCACTGGACGCGCTGCTGCCCGGCCTGGCGGCGGTGGAGGGCCGCGGCCTGACCCAGCCCGGCTACGAGGGCGCGGGCCGGCTGGTCGTGCCGGCCGGTCTGGTCGACAAGCCCTACGAGCAGCGCCGCGACCGCCTGATGCTCGACTTCTCCGGCGCGGCCGGCCACATGCAGGTCATCGGCGGCCCCCAGTCCGGCAAGTCCACCTTCCTGCGCACGCTGATCTGCTCCTTCGCACTCACCCACACCCCGCACGAGGTGCAGTTCTACGGACTGGACTTCGGTGGCGGCGGCATGGCCGCGGTGGACGGGCTGCCGCACGTCGGCGGCATCGCCTCGCGCCTGGACCCGGAGCGCGTGCGCCGCACGGTCTCCGAGGTGTACGGCGTCCTGACCCGCCGCGAGGAGTACTTCCGCACGGCCGGCATCGCCTCCATCGCCGACTACCGCGCCCGGCGGGCCCGCGGCGACATCACGGCCGCGGACCAGCCCTGGGGCGACGTCTTCCTGGTCATCGACGGCTGGGGCAACTTCCGCACGGACTACGAGGCCCTGGAGCCGGCGGTCCTGGACATCGCCGCGCGCGGCCTCGGCTACGGCATCCACCTCGTCCTGACGGCGTCCCGCTCGATGGAGGTCCGGTCCAACCTCAAGGACCACCTGATGAACCGCCTGGAGCTGCGGCTGGGCGACGTGATGGACTCGGAGATCGACCGCAAGGTGGCGGTGAACGTCCCCGCGGGCGTCCCGGGCCGCGGTCTGTCCCCGCAGAAGCTGCACTTCATGGCGGCGGTGCCGCGCATCGACGGCCTCACCTCCGACACGGACCTGGCCGAGGCCACGACGGCCCTCACCACCGAGGCCGGACGCCACTGGCAGGCCCCGGGCGCCCCCAAGGTGCGGCTGCTGCCGCGCCGGCTGGAGGCGCTGCGGCTCCCTCCGGGCGACCGCTTCCGGGAGCGGGGCATCGCCTTCGCGCTGGACGAGGAGAACCTGGAGCCGGTCTTCCTCGACTTCGAGCAGGACCCGTTCTTCCTCGTCTTCGGCGAGAGCGAGTCCGGCAAGTCGAACCTGCTGCGGCTGCTGATCCGGCAGCTCTCCCTGCGGTACGGCGGCGACGAGGCGAAGTTCTTCGTGGTGGACAACCGCCGCTCGCTGCTGGACACCACGCCCGCCTCCCATCTGGCGGAGTACATCCCGATGTCCAGCCAGATGGACCACCACATGGCGGCCCTGGCCGACCTCATGCAGCGCCGCACGCCGACGGCCGACGTCACCGCGCAGCAGTTGCGGGAGCGGAGCTGGTGGCGGGGCCCGCAGGTGTTCGTCGTCATCGACGACTACGACCTGGTCTCCACGTCCAGCGGCAACCCGCTCGCCGGGCTGACGGAGATGCTGCCCTTCGCCCGAGACGTCGGCGTCCGCTTCATCATCGCCCGCTCCTCCGCGGGCGCGGGCCGGGCCTCCTACGAGCCGTTCATGCAGCGCATGAAGGAACTCGGCGCGCAGGGCCTCGTCATGGCCGGCGACCCGGCCGAGGGCGACGTCCTCGGCGCGGTCCGCCCCCGCCCGATGCCCGCGGGCCGCGGCGTCTTCGTGTCCCGCAAGCGGGGGAAGCCGCTGGTGCAGACCGGCTTGGTGGACGTGGAGTACTGACTCGGGCCCGGTGGGCCCGCTGGTTCTCGGTCCGGCAGGGCAGCGGTGCCGTGCCGGACCGGGCCGTCCGGCGCGGCGACCGCCGGCCGTGACCACCGGCGGGCATGACGAAGGGTGGGCACCTCCCGTGCGTGCCCACCCTGTCGTGCTGACGTGCGGTTCGAGCCGGCCGCGGCTCCGGGAGCGGCTCGGCCGGCCGTGCCGTACTACATGAAGTAGCCGGCGGCCTTCCGGTCGCCGCCCTGGTAGTCGCCGCCGGCCGCGTGCACGACCTTGCCGATGGCCACGAGGGCCTCGTGGATGCCGTTGGCCTCGCGGTCCCAGGCGGCCTGCTGCTCGGTGTACGTGGTGTGGGCCTCGCCCTCCCACATGTCGGCCACACCGGCGACCTTCTGCTTGATGATCTCCAGGCTCTCCTCGAGCTTGCGCGCGTGGTCGGCCAGCTGGGTGGCCGTGTGGTCGAGGTTGCCGTACGAGACTTCGAGGTCGCCGAGGTTCTGGGCGCTCATGAATACCTCCGGTGCTGGAAAGTTGTGGGCCGGGCCGGGATCAGTAGCTGGACAGCGCGGAGTGCGAGCCGCCGTAGTTCACGTCGATGCTCTGGACCTGCGCCCGCACCTCGTCCTCGGTGCTGTCCTTGATCTTCCGGGTGCTGCTCATGGCCTCGATGAACTTGGCGAGGATGTTGCCGATCCGGACCATGCGCTCGTTGATCTCGGTCTGCTTGGCGTTGAACGCGCCGGCACCGATGCCCTTCCAGTGGCCTTCGAGGCTGTCGATGATGCTCTGCAGATCCCGGAGCTGGCCCTTGATCCCCTCGAAGCGGTGCGCGAGCTCCTTTTCGAGGGCAACAATGTCGCCCTCGGTGACCTTCTGACGCCCTGTCGCCATTTCCATGCCTTTCGTTACGAACTGACCTTGCCGGTGCCGAGCCGCGGGTCGGGCGTCAGCACTGACGGCAAGCGGGCTGCTGCTCGCTCGGCGAGCGAGCAGGCGTACGGGAGACCGCTCAGGCGTTCCGGCGCGCGCGCAGCACGGCGAAACCCGCGCCCGCGACGACCAGTACGGCGGCCACGGCTCCGATGATCACCCAGGTCTGGGAATCGCCGCCGGAGCCGGTGTCCTCCGCGGCGGCGGAGGTGGAGCCGGTGGCCGCACCGGCGTCCTTGGTGGGCTTGGTGGACGGGGTCTTGGACGGTGCGGTGGGGGCCGGTGACGTGCCGTCGAAGTTCTCGTAGCCGAGAGGGTCGACGTCGGCCGGTCCCGGGTCGATGTCCTTGTTGATGAGCACGCGCCGGGGACGTACCGCGCCGTAACCGAGGTACTTGCTGGGCTTGTCCCTCGGCCAGGAGCGGGCGGCGGTGTCGATGAGGCTGCGCAGGACCTGGTTGGCCGTCCAGTCCGGGTGCACGGACCACACGAGGGCGGCGGAGGCGGAGGCGATGGCGGCGGCGGGACTGGTGCCGTCGCTGTCGCAGTACTCGGTGAACGTGCCGTCGCACCAGGAGGGAATGTTCAGGCCCGGGGCCGCGAGATCCGTGTCGGCACCGTACGTGGAGAACTTGCCCACCTTGCCGGATTTGTCGATCGCGGCCACACCGGTCGCGTGGGGGTACATGACGGGGTATTCGGCCGCATTGCCCTTGTTCCCCGCGTTGCCGGCGGACACGAACATCAACTTGTCCTTGGCCGCCGCGTATTTCATGGCGGCTTTCAACTCGTCATTCGGATACATGCTGCCGAAAGACATGTTGATGATTTTCGCATCACTGTCCGCGACTGCTCTTACCACGTCAGCCACGGCTGCTATCTTGCCTCTTTCCTCCGAACCTTTCGCGTCTCCCACTTCGACGCGGAAGGGGAGGATCTTCGCCCCCGGTGCGAGTCCCTTGATGCCGCCGCCGGCTCCGGTACCCGCGATGATCTCGGCCATGGAGGTGCCGTGCCCGTCGTTGTCCTGGGTCACGTGATAGGCCAACGGCTCGGGCACTTCATCGACCAGCACCTGGCCCTTGAGGGAAGGGGTGGCCGGGTTGACCCCGCTGTCGATCACGGCGACCTTCACCCCCTTGCCCGTACTGATCCTCCAGATGTCCTCGGCACCCATCGCGTCCAGGTACCACTGCTTGGACTGAACGTCCACGGCGACGGCTTCCGGAGCGAGTGTCGCCGACGTGACGGCGAGCGCACCGAACACCGAGCACACGGCGGACAGACGCCGTGCGTTGCGCCCCGTCAGGAGCGCCATCGTCATGCCGCGCCGGCCGATCCCTGGCTTCATGCCTGTGTACGTCCTCGCTCGTGGTCAGTCGCTCTTCGGTGGCACGTCACGCCGCTGTTTCGACGCGCGGTGCTGTTCGGTCTCGGCGGGCTCACCGGTCTGGCCGGTCCTGCCGCCCACCGCACCACGGCCGAGCCCCTTGGTACCGGTCTCGGACCCCTTGAGCGGGCCACCGGCCCCCTTGCGAGGGCCACCGATGACGCCCTCCGGGTTGCTCGCCGAGCGCAGTACCGCCCGGCCCGCGTCGGGTCCGCCCTTCGCCGCGGGCGCACCGACGACTCCGCGCTGACCGATGACGCCCTTCGCCGGTGCGGAGGCGGACGGCTCCTCGGCGCCGACGACCATACCGCGCGGGACACGGGGGCCGGCCGTCCCGCCGGACGTCCGCCCGGTGACGGGCTTGCCCCCCACCACTCCGTTGCGCACCGGGCCGTTGGGCCCGGACGTTCCGGTACGTCCGCCAGGCGTGCCGCTGGTCTTCGGGACACCGCCGGTGACCGGGCGCCCCATCGGTCCCGACTGAACAGGTCCGCGGGCCCCCGGCTGACCGCCCGGGGTCGTCCGTCCCATGGCGCGCGCGGCCTGGCCCATCGGGCCCTGCGGTACACGGCCACCGGGAACGGAACGTCCCGTCTGGCCGATCGGACCCTGCGGCACGCGGCCGCTGACGGTGCGTCCCTGCTGCCCGCCGGGACCCTGCGACACGCGACCGCTTCCGCCTCCTGTGGTACGGCCCTGCGCGGTCGTGGGCGGCCGACCGCTCGGCCCGTAATCGGGGGTGCGGCCCGAGGTCGGAATGACGGGAGGTGCCGTCGGGCCGGTGGGCAGCGGAGGCGTCTGGCCGCCCCCACCGCTCGTCGGCACGGTGGGCACCGGGGTACCGGGGGTCGTGGTGGGTGTCTGGGGAGGCAGCGTACTGGTGGTGTTGATCTCCGTGCCGACGTCGACGCCACCGTGGCTGGGAACAGGCTCGTGCAGCTCGCCGCCATGCCGCGCCCGCCCCTGAGCCTCTGTACCGCTCGATGCGGGCAGCGCCTCACCGTGGACTTGCGGCGTGTCCGCCGGAGTTGCGGTCCCGGCCGCTGACGAGGCGCCCGAACCGAATCGGCGTCGTTGGTCGTCCTCCGCCCCCAAGCGGGACGACTTGGGAACCCCGACGTCCGTGATCGGCTTGAGCGGTGTCGGCTCCTGCTGCCTGGCCAGGTCCGTCGCGGCGACCTTGTAGTACGAGGCCAGCCGGTTCATCTGGTTGATGGCCTCCTGGCGGTTCTTCTCCGCCTTCACCGCGGCCGCGTAATCCGCGTTGCCCTCGACCTGCTTGGCCTTGGGCAACTCGGTGGGCCGCTTCCGCTCGTCCGCCGGCCGGGTGTCCCTGGGCGGCATGGAGACGCGGGCGGAGGCGAGGCCGGTGGCCGCCACGGAGATGTGCGTGCCCGCCTCGTCGGCGTACCCCGCGAGCGCACTGGTGTACTGGATGAGCAGTCCCGTCCACTCGTGGAAGTGGTCGGCGCCCTCGCCCTCCCAGTCGACCTTGAGGTGCTGCTCCAGGTCCGTCGCGGCCTTGCGGATGGCCTTGCCCGCGTCGAACAGGGACTTGCTGGTCAGTTCCAGGTGTTCCGGATTGGCCTGCTCGACCAGGTCGATCATGTCGTTGAGGTCGTGGTCCTCGAAGTTCGTCGACCCGACCAGGTTGACCCGGACGCCGGAGCCGAAGAACGGCATGTGGGCCAGCATGTGCTGCGCGGTCGTGATCGGCGCGACCTGCTCGCCGACCTCCTTCTCGACCTGCTGCGCAGCGGACTTGTACTCGGGTTGCTGCTTCCAGTCGTCGCTCACGAGAGGTCCGTCTTCCCCGTCGACTCGTTGCCGCCCTTGTGCTCCGCCCCCTGCTCACCGGCAGGAGCGGCCTTCTTGGCTTCTTCCTTGTACTGCGCGTCGAGGTGCCGGCGGATCTCCCAGAACCGGCGCCGGACCTCGTCCTCGGACCCGTCGTACGTGACGTCCGCCGCGTGGGAGGCGAGCTTCAGGGCCTCGATGTGCATGCCCAGGGTCTTCGAGAGGTGGACGAGGCGGGTATGGACCGTCTCGTACGCGGAATGCAGGTCACCCGCCTCGTCGAACGGGGCGTTCGTGCCGCCGAACGACGCCCGGCCGAGTGACTGCTGTGCCAGTGTGGACGGGCTTCCGTGCCCGCCCTCGAAGTCGGTCAGCGCGTTGTCGAGTTTGCCCTTGAACTCCTGCAGCGCATCGATGCCGCGCCTCAGGTCCGAGCCGCCACCGTCGCCCACTGCGACCCCTTCCCCGTTTCCCCGTTGGTACAGCCGGACGGACCGAACGGCGCCCCGCCGCATCCCGATCCATCCCGGACCACTGTAGTCACTGCGTAAAACGCGGCCAACTGAACTCTGCGACGGTTCAGTTGCGATGCCGTCCCGAAGTGACCGGGTCACGGCGGCCGGAGACCGACAAGGCGGTCAATAACGGCAGAAGGAGCCCGGCATCTCCGCAGAAGCTTCACACGTGCTCTGATGCCCGGCTGCCGGGGGTGTTGCACGGGGGAACTTTGCGCCCGCGGCACCTCACCCCCGAGGGCGGGGCCGGTGATTGCCGAACAGTTCGGGCGGGGCCGCGAAATCCGGCGGGAGCGATCGCCCGGCGAACCGGCCGCTCGCGCCTCCGCCGAATTTTCACGCTCGACACATCGCACATGGCAGACATGGCGCGCATTCCCCGCGGCACGGGTTGCTAGTTTGGCCCGGCACTGGACTACCACGGGGGAAGGGGCCCTTCCATGGCATGGGACGAGTGGGAGCAGCTCAAGGCTGGTGCCACGCAGAGGAATTCGCCGCACATGCAGCTCAACCATGTCGATCCGGGCGGTGGCACGTACGGCCCCTACGTCCTGCCCGACAAGACCGGTGACCTCAAGGTCGGCCACCAGGACCTGGAGAAGATAGGCACCTCCGCCCACCACCTCTACAACCAGCTCTGGGACAAGGCCCGCGTGGCGACCCCCACCAGCGACTCCGCGGCCGGCGACCTCTCCAAGCAGGGCTTCGCCCTCGGTGCCGGACTCCAGCACGTGTCGAACCGCTGGGAGGAGCAGCTGAAGTCCCTGATGGACGCCTGCGCCCAGATCTCGAACCACATGCAGACCACCAAGACCGTGCACGCGAACGACGAGCACTACATCCAGCGGCAGATGAGCAGCATCGACGCACTGGACGACGGGTTCGACGAACGGGTCGGGGCGCCGGGCAGGAAGAACTCCGTCTACGGGGAGAAGGACAAGGAGAAGGAGTAGCGGCACCGCGAGGGGACTACGAGAGCTCCCGCACGTCAGCCGGC
This sequence comes from Streptomyces sp. NPDC025833, assembly GCF_055558055.1. Taxonomy (NCBI): domain Bacteria; kingdom Bacillati; phylum Actinomycetota; class Actinomycetes; order Kitasatosporales; family Streptomycetaceae; genus Streptomyces; species Streptomyces sp. NPDC025833. The sequence goes on along the minus strand of NZ_JBVHNF010000003.1, from coordinate 450,711 downwards.
ACCGCCACTCCAGAGGACGACACCCATGGACTTCAACGCCCTGTACCACGCCAACTTCAAGCTGCTCGACGACGCCGTCACCGACTGGTCGACGCTCGTGGACCACCTCGCGGACCTCAAGAAGGACGCCGAGGACGACCTGCACAAGGCTGCCCTGAAGGCGGACTGGGCCGGGGTGAACGCACAGGTGTCCAGGGAGTTCATCGGCAAGACGGCCGGTGAGTTCGGTGACGCCCACACGCAGGCGACAACCATCCGCAACATCCTGCGGGACACCCGGGGGGAGCTGAAGTCGTACCACCAGCAGCTCACGGACGCCGTCTCGCGGGGGCAGAAGAAGCACCTGGCCGTCGTCGACACCGGGCACGGCACGTTCACGGTGTCGGGCGAGACACGGCCCGACCGCGGTTCCGATCCCGCCGGCGGGGCGGGCGCGGTCGACCAGAAGGACGTCGACGGGCTCCGCGACGAGATCCAGGGCATCCTGAGCAAGGCCACCGAGAGCGACAACACGGCCAAGGACGTCCTCACGGCGATCGTCGACCAGGCGCGGACGGGCTTCTCGGACGCCGGCTACCAGGACCGGGACTCCGCCGCGGACGCCCTCAAGGAGGCCGACGAGCTGGCCAGGCTGGCCGGGAAGAACCCCGACGACCTGTCCGTGGCGGACTTCGACAAGATCAACGCGGGGCTGAAGAAGTACGCGAACGACCCGTTGTTCGGCGAGCGCTTCGCCACCGGCCTCGGCCCGCGGAAGACGCTGGAGTTCTGGACCGGGATCAGCGATCCCAACCGGGGCAACTACGAGCTGGGGCACAAGCGCCTCGACCAGTTCGACGACCTGCAACGCAATCTGGGGCTGGCGCTGGCCCACGCCACGCAGAGCGACGCCGCGGGCATGACCGAGTGGAAGCGCACGATGATCGACATCGGCGACAAGCCGCTCTACGGCGACCGGGGCGGCCCGATGGGCTTCCAGGTCATGAGCAACCTTATGCGCACCGGTGACTACGACGACCGGTTCCTGAAGGACTACGGGAACCGGCTCATGGCCACCGAGCGCAAGCTCACCGGCAACGGCGAGCACCGCAATCCGATGTGGCAGCACATGGGGTTCAGCTCCTGGTTGAACCGGATCGGCGACGACAGCGGCAACGACCCGCTCACCGGCTACCTCAAGGGCCTGTCCAACAGCCCGGACGCGGCCACCGACTTCCTCAACCAGCAGTACATCGCCAAGGACGACCCGGACAACCCCTTCGAGCGGGACACGGACGGCAACGGCAAGAAGGGCAAGGTGCCGCTGTCGAACTTCCAGTACCTGTTCGAGGAACGGGACTGGCCGCAGGAGACCGACCTCCACGGGGACGGCATCGACACGGGCCGGAACAACCTGGCCCTCGCCCTGGAGGCAGCCACGACGGGGCACCCGGCGGGCGAGATGCCCACGGCGGACACCCCTCCGCACAACGCCGGACAGGCGAAGCTCGTACAGGACGTCTTCCACTCCGTGTCCGAGGACCCGAAGCGGCTGACCGGTCACGGCTACATGTCGGACAGCATGGGCCAGATCGCCGCGGAGTACATGCCGGACATCCACCGGGGGCTGCACGCGGGCACCACCGGCGAGAACACGCTGTTCCCCGTGGCGGGTACGGCGGCCCAACTCGACGAGCGCGACATCAGCCGCTTCCTGTACTCGGTCGGCCAGAACCCCGAGGGGTACGCGGCGGTCAACCTCGGTCAGCACAGCTACACGGCGCAGCTCATGCAGCACCACTTCGCCCATCCGACGGCGTACGTCGCGGACCCCTCGTTCTCCCAGGCCGACAACCTGAAGCAGGGCGCCGAGCACGTCGCCCGCACGGCGGGCGAGATCGAGGGCCTCATCGGCGCCGGCCGCGCCTACCAGGGCGAACTGGACGGCGGAGCGAAGGACGCCGAGTACAACGCCGCCATCGAGGGCGTCGGCACCTGGGGCGGTACGGCCATCGGCATCGGCATCGGCCTGGCCACGGAGCCCCTGACCGGTCCCGGCGGCGCCATCATCGGTGACGTGGCCGGCGCCGCGGCCGACGAGATCATCGGCAAGATCACCGAAGGGGCCATGCGGGACAGCTCCGGCGAGATCATCTACCGAAACGGCGAGAGCTTCCAGGACACGTCCGACTCGACCTACAAGATGGTGGAGTTCGCCGCCCAGAAGGCGGGCCAGGACACCGGTCACCGCTACCCGATGATCGAGGCATCGGTGGCCACCTCCGCGCAGGACGGGTTCGACACCTCCGGCCGCCTGGTCCACCAGTACCTCGACGGCGAGGGCATTCCCCGGCAACTCGACACGGAAGACTGATACGTTGGCATCCACTCGTACCAAGTCGCTGGTCGCCGGGGGAACGGCGCTGCTGCTCTGCCTGGTCGCCGGTGTCCTCCACGCCCTGGGTCTCGGGCCCTTCGCGGACGACGGGAAGGGCGGGATCGAGGCGTCCGAGGTGTGCGGGACGCTCGGCTCCCCGGCGAGCAGCGCCACCGCGCTCAGGCAGGTCCTGCCGGACAGGTCGTCCTACGCGTTCGACGACACCGTGTCCGACCCGCGCCGTGACGACAAGGACTCCGGCTACTCGGCGTCCTGCTTCGTCGACGGCGGCGGAAGCCGGCTCCTCGCGGCCACGGCCGAGCTGGCGGAGTACGACCGGACCGACGACTGGGTGAAGGACGTCGTCGGGAACAACCCGCCGGCCTCCTCGGTCCGGCCGTTCACCGCCGGCGACAAGGCGGTCGCCTCGGAGCGGCTCGCCGCCGTCTACCTCCCCTGCGTCGCCCGCGCCTCCGGCCCGCACCTGAGCGTCGTCGTCCACCTCCGGCAGCCCGGCGGCGCCGAGGGCGACCGGGCGCGGGAGGAACTGATCTCCCTCGCCCGCAACGCCGCGCTGCACGCGCACCGGGACGCGAAGTGCGACGCGCCGGCCAAGGTGACCCGGTGAGCACGCGCGGGCCGCGGGGGGTGGCGCCCGGCGTCCGGCGGCGGGGCGAGCGTCACCCGCTGCGTGCCGGGGCCGCTGTGGCCCACCGGACCGGTTCAGCAGGCGCCCGCGAGCGCCGCTCCCGCGGGGCGGGCCCTCAGCATTCGCCCTCTCGGCTTGTCACGGCGTAGTCCCAGGCCTTCTGCGGGTACGAGCCGCCGTCGATGCCCGGGGCCTCGTAGTCGCCGCCGACGTCCCGCTTCACCGTCACGCGGAGGCAGAACGCCGACGGGGTGCCGTCGGCCGTGACGGTGCAGTACGCCTGCCCGGAGGAGTCCGGGTCGGTGAGGGCGGCGTCCACGCCCCACGCGGGCGCGTCGCCGCCGCCGTGGGCGGCCACCTCGTCCTCGATCCGCGGGGCGTACCCGGCGTAGTCCGTGGGGCCGCCTTCGTGCGGGCCCGCGTAGGCGACCCGGCCGTCCAGGGCGTCCGCGGCGGCGCCGACCGCGCGGGCCGGCTCGTCGCCGCGCCACGCGGTGCCGCCGACGAGGGAGACGCCCTGGAAGCCCTGGCAGACACCGAGCGCGGCCGGCGTGCGGAAGATGATCCGGGCCGTCAGAAGGCGGCGTCGGGGACCTCGGGGGCCGCGGGGTTGAGCGCCTCCCGCCGGCCGCGCACCCGGTCCGAGCCGGCGCGGGCCGTGGCGACGAGGACCGCCGACGAGACGAACAGGATGACCGCCAGGCTCCTCATGCCCGCCCGTCCGGGGCCCGGCGCCTGCGGCGGGCGTCGCGCAGGGCCACCGCTCCCCCGCTCAGGCCCGCCACCAGGACGGCCGCGCCCACGGCGACGTACGTCGCGATGCGGGCCGTGCGCTCCTGGGGGGTCTCGCCGAGGGTCAGCCTGGCGGGGGTGGGCGCCTCCGCGTGGGTGAGCCCGGAGTCGGGGCGGGGCGACTCGACCGGGTGGTCGTCCTCGGTGAGGGCGCGGACCGGGTCGACCACGCCCCAGCCGACCAGGCGGTCGTGCCCGGGGATGGAGCGTTCGGCGGTCTGCTCGATCTGGGCCACGATCTGCCGGGGCGTCCAGTCCGGGTGCTTGGCCTTGATGAGCGCGGCCACGCCCGCCACGTAGGGGGCGGAGAAGCTGGTGCCGTTGTCCGAGCAGTGGCCGCCCTTGGGAACCGTGGAGACCATGTCGACGCCGGGTGCCGCCACGCCGACGAAGGCGCCCGGCTGGGAGAAGGCCGCGCGTTCGTTGTTGCGGTCGGACGCGGCCACGCCGAGGACGCCGGAGTAGGAGGCGGGGTAGGTCTTCTTGTCCTTGCCGTTCAGGCCGCCGTTGCCCGCCGAGGCGACGACGACGATGCCGGCCGCCAGCGCCTCGTCGACCGCCCGGTGCAGGTCCTCGTCCGGTGCGGCGCCCTCCGTGTCCTGGGAGATGTTGATGACACCGGCCTTCTCCTTGATCGCGTGCCGGATGGCCGTGGCGAGCAGGGGGGCCGTGCCGTGGCCCTCCGCGTCGTTCTGCTTGATCGGGATGATGGTGGCCGCGGGGGCGAGGCCGACGAAGCCCGTGCCCTTCATGGGGCGGGCCGCGATGATGCCCGCCACGCGCGTGCCGTGACCCACGGTGTCGGTGGTGCCCTTGTCGTTGCCGCGGTCCTCGACGGGCTCGCCCTTGTCGTCCTTGCGCGGCAGGAAGTTGGCGCCGAGGGAGGCGTTCACGGCCCGGGTGAGCTGCGGGTTGGCCGTGTCGACGCCCGTGTCGATGACGGCGACCCTGACGCCCTCGCCCTTCGACTCGGTCCACAGCTCGTCCAGGTTGACCCGCTGGAGCGCCCAGGGGGTGCCGGCGTACTTGTGGTTGGTCCTGTCGAAGGTGCACTGGTCGGTGGCGGAGTCCGCGGTGGCGGCGGGCGCCGTCAGCAGCGTGGCGGCCAGGGCCGCGGCCGTCACCGGCGTCGCGCGGCGGACCGTGCGGGTGGCTCTCAGGAGCATCGTCGTCCCCTCAGGAGCCCTGCGGCTGGCGGGCCGCCGCGGTCGACAGGCGGGGGCCGGTCGGCAGGAACTCAGACCAGGGCGCGGGGATGGGCGCGGGGTTGACCTCGGCGTAGCCGAGGCGGGTCTGTGCCAGCTTGGCCTCCTGCTGGAGCGCCTGGCGCTTCTTGTCCGACATGCCGATGCCCTTGTCGGCGCCTGCGCTGTCGTCGTTGGACTGGAGCGCGTAGCGCAGTCCGGTGTCGGTGACCAGGAAGACGCCGCCGACCGTGGTCTTCGTGCCCTGGAACTGGCGGTAGAGCTGGCCGGAGCCGGCGGTGACGTAGGCGCTGGAGGAGCCGGTGGGCAGGACGGCCGGGAAGTCGGTGCCGGCCCAGGTGCTCAGCGTGGTCTCGCCGTTGGCGGGGTCGACGTGGTTCAGGACGTTGCAGACGGTGTTGCGGCTGCCGTCGGCCGTGGCGGGGTCGTTGACCGCCGTGGGCTTCTCGGTGGGCCAGTCGTGGTCGGCGGCGAACGGCGCGCCACGGGTGATGGCGCCCGCGCTGACCTCCAGGGCGTGTCCGGCCTGCCCGAGGTCCACCAGGTTCTTGCTGGTCAGGAGGAGCTGGGCGACGAAGTCGGAGACGGGGGCGACCCGGCCGGGCAGGACGACGAAGTACTCCTCCCGGCCGTTGACCGGCGCCCGGAGCACCATGCCGACCCGGTTGGCCCGCTCGTCGAGCCGGCCGGGGGCGTGGGCGTCGGCGGTCGGGGCCCCGGTGACCGGCGGAAAGGTGATCTCCTCGCCCTCGTGCAGGGTGGCGATCCACTCCTTGGTCACCTGCTGCGGGGTCCGGTCGGCGCCCACCAGGGTCTGCAGCAGCAGGCTGTCGTCGGCCGCCACCGGATAGGCCGAGCCGTGCGCGTCGACCACGTACCGCTGCTTGTCCGGGGTGGCGACGTAGAGGAGTTCGCCGCCGCGCAGCTTCTGCCTGGGGCCCGTGAGCTTGTCCCGGTCCCGCTGGGCCAGGACGAACGCGGCCTTCTGGATGGAGCTTCCGCTGCCGCTGGGGCGTTCGCAGACGGCCCACTCCTTGGCCGCGCCGGCCTCTTCGCCGGAGGGCAGCCGGTCGGGGGCGTAGGGGATGCCGATGGTGACGCCGTGCGGGATCTCGCCGTTGTCGAGGATCGACTCGTCGACGGTGACGACGTCCACGTCGCTCTGCGTGTCGAGGACGAGTCTGGCCGACGCCATGTTGAGCACCGGGTGGAGCTGGACCTTGCGCTTCGTCTCCAGGACGACGTACCGGGTGGTGGACTTGCTGGCGATGATCACCTTCTGGCCGGGCTTGTCCCAGTCCTGCGGGGCCGTGGGCTTGAACATGCCCCAGGCGCCGAAGGCGGCGAGGACGACCGCGCCGACGACGACGCTGGGCACGACGGCGCGCAGCGGCCTGGGGGCGCCCTCGTCGGAGCCATCCGGTGACGACTGCACGAACGACGCGAGCATGCGGCGCTTCGCGAAGGTGTAGGCGTTGAGTTGGTCCCGCCGAGATGCCATCTGTGCCTGTTTCTCCCCGTGTCTCACGCGGAGCGCGCCCGGGGACCAGCTCCCCCGCCCTCCGTTGTCGGACCCGGCACCTACTATGCCTGGTACGGAGCGGGTCTCGTGGAGCGGGTAGGGTACCTGGGCCCTCAAGGGCCTTGATCAGCGGCCTGGTTCCAGCGAGTTGTGAGCAAATCGGGGGGATGGCGTGATGGCTTCCGGAACGCGGACGCGGGTGCGCGGCCGGTCGGCGGCACGGGGTGGTGCGGCCGGGCCCGGGGCGCCGCGGCGCGGGAGGCCCACCCGGCGCGGCGGCGAGCGGCAGCAGATCGCGCTGGGCTCCGGACGACGCCCGGGCCAGGCAGGTTCGTTCCGTTTGCAACGACTCGTGCTGGTGGAGCTGGCGGCGGCCGTGCTGCTCGTCGGCTGGGTGGCCGGGACGGCGGCCCTGGTGCCGGCCGCGGTGGTCGCGCTGGTCCTGGTGCTGCCGGCGTTCGTACGGCGGCGCGGCCGGTCCCTGCCGGAGTGGCTCGCCACCGCCCGGGAGCTGCGCGCGCGGCAGAAGCGGGCGGCGGGCACTCCGATACCGCCGGGCACGGAGCCCGGCCTGGTCCCGGCCGTGGAGTGCGAGCCGGCCCTGCGCACCTACTCGTACGGCGCGCGCGACCGCCGTCCGGTCGGCGTCGTCGGGGACGGCACCTTCGTCACGGCCGTCCTCCAGGTGGAGGCCGACGCGACCGCGCTGCGCGCCGAGCGGACCCGCCAGCCGCTGCCGCTGGGCCTGGTGCGGGACGCGCTGGAGGTGGACGGCATCCGCCTGGAGTCGGCCCAGGTGGTGCTGCACACCCAGCCGGCCCCCGCGCTGCACCTGCCCCAGCAGTCCGTGGCCGTCTCCAACTACCTGCCGTTGCAGGAGCAGACCGGCGCGCCCGCGGTGCGCATCACCTGGATCGCGCTGAAGCTCGACCCCGAACTGTGCGCGGAGGCCGTGGCCGCGCGCGGCGGCGGTCTGACGGGGGCGCAGAAGTGCGTCGTACGGGTGGCGGACCACCTGGCGAGCCGGCTGACCGGCGCCGGGTTCCGCGCGCGGGTGCTGGACGAGGAGGAGCTGGTCGCCGCCCTCGCGACCTCCGCGTGCGCCAATCCGCTGGTCACCGCCGAGGCGGGGCGCGGTGAGACCCGGGAACGGCGGACCGAGGAGTCCGGGCGCAGTTGGCGCTGCGACAACCGGCGGCACACGACGTACTGGGTGCGGCGCTGGCCCCAGCTCGGCGGCGGCCGGGCCGAGTCCCTGCCGCAGTTCGTCGCCCGGGTCACGGCGGTGCCGGCCCTGGCGACCACCTTCAGTCTGACGCTCGCACGCGGGGAGCGGCAGGAGGTGTCGCTGTGCGGGCACCTGCGGGTGACCGGGCGCGGCGACGACGAACTCGTGGCGGCCAGGCGGGCGTTGGAGGGTGCGGCCCGGGAGTCCGGGGCCGGTCTGGCCCGGCTCGACCGCGAGCAGTTGCCCGGCATGCTGGCCACTCTGCCCCTCGGAGGTGCGCGGTGACGACGCATTCCACGACCGCTGCGGCGCCGGGGGCGCCCGCGCGGGGCGCGCAGGAGCCGTCCGGGGTGCGGCGGACGGTGGAGCGGCTGCGCAGCGGGCTGGGTCTGATCGGACCCCGGCACGGCCGGCACGGGCTGTCCGCCCAGCAGTTGGACGCACTGGCCCTGCCCATCGGCGACGACGGGGTGGTGGCCGGCGTCGACGCCGAGGGCCAGCCGGCCGTGCTGGGCATCAACCGGCCCACGCCGTACGACGTCGTCCTCATCGGCGGTCTGTGGACCGCGCAGGTGCTGGCGCTGCGCACGGCGGCCACCGGGGCCCGGGTCGCGGTGGAGACCGGCCGGCCGCAGGCGTGGATGCAGATGGTGCACGCCATGGGCGGCGGCCAGAACGGCCTGTCCGTGTACGACGTCGGGCGGGTCCCGCCGCAGGGCGCCTCGGCCGGTACGCCGGCGCTGGTGGTGCGGGACTGCGGCATGCGGCCCCCGCGCGGCCGGGTGGTGTCCGGCCCCTGGCAGTCGGTGCTGACGCTGCTGCCGTACCTCAGCCCCGTGGCGCCCCGGCTGCTGCGGCAGGCGCGGCTCACCGGCATCCAGCGGGTCTCGCCCGACGAGGCGGCCGAACTGGGGCGCACCATGGGGCTGTCGCGGACCGAGGTGGAGTCGCTGCCGGCGCTGCCCGACGGCGTCACCCTGTGGTGCACCGACCGCGACCGGCAGTACGTGCTGACCCAACCCACCGACCCCGAGATCGGATTGCTGGGCACGCCCCGCCGGATGGACTGAACTGCCCTCGTCCATCCCTTATGTTCGGGGCGTGGTCGCGGTCGCCCGGGTGTGTGGGGGTGCCGTCGGGCGGGCCGTCGGCCGGTGGCCGGGTACCCGGAGGCGGGCGGGCCTGCCGAGGTGCGCCTCGTGGTGATTAGGCTGGGAGCGGGCGCGTTGGCAGGACCCGTGGACGGGCCGCCGGTGGCCCGGGGAGGCCCGCCGGAGCGGACCGCCCCGCACGACCACGGACGACGCGGTACGACACGACATGGTCGCCCCGGCACGGCATGAGGGTGTTCGACCACACCAGGAGGAACTGTGAGCAGCGATCGGGACGGGATGCGCGGGGGCTGGGGCACACCCGGCGATGACCAGCCCGACGCGGAAGCCGTCGAGACCACCGGCGAGTTCACCATCGACTACGCGCCCCCAGCCTGGTACACGCAGAACGCGTCCGGCACCTCCGGCGGCTCCGGCGCCCCGGCCGGTCCCGCGGGTTCGGGCGGTTTCGGCGGTGCGGCCGGCCCGGGTGCCGCCGGTGATCCGGGCGCCCCGCCCGCCCCGTCCGCGCCCGGGGTGCCGGCGTTCCCGACGGGCTCACCGCTGCCGGGTCCGACACCGCCGCCCGCCGCCCCGCCGCAGGGCGCTCCGTTCACTCCGCCGCAGGGCACGGGCTACACGCCGCCGCCCCCTCCGGCGCAGGGCCCCTCCTTCACCCCGCCCCAGGGCACGCCTCACCCGCCGCCCGCTCCCCAGGGCGCGCCCTATGCGCCGCCCGCTCCGCAGGGTGCGCCGTACGCCCCGGCCGCGCAGGCCGCGCCGCCGGCCGGTGGTCCCGCCCCCGTGCCCGGGCTGCCCGAAGGCTTCGAGCCTCAGCAGTCCCCGCCCGGCGCACCGGAGACACCGGCCGCCTCCGCCCCCGCCGAGCCGGGGACGGACAACGGCGACCTGGAGAGCGGCGCGACCATGCGGTTCTCCGCCGTCGCCCTGAAGCGCCAGATGGCCGAGATCGCCGAGCGCGCGGCAGCCCTCGGCCGGTCGGCCGAGTCCGAGACCGAGGGGTCGGCGCGGGGTTCCGATCCGGCCGGCCCGGACGGCGGCGGCGCCGTCCCGGCCACGGAGGGCGCGGCAGGCGCCGAGGGCGCGGGGAGCACGGCGCAGGCCCCGGACGCCTCCGGTGTCACCGAGGGCTCCGGCGATGGCGCGGGTGCCGCGGAGACCGGCGACGAGGGTGCCGGACAGGAGGACCCGGGCGCCGAGGGCGCCGTGCCGGAGGGTGCCGTGCCGGAGGGCGCTGTGCCGGAGGGCGCCGGGTCCGACGCGGGCGAGGCGCGGAGCGAGAGCGAGCGTAAGGACCCGGGCGAGGCGTCGGCCGCTCCTGCCACCGCGGAGGCGGGCGTCACCGAACCGGGCGCCGCCGAGGCTCCCGCCGTGGAGCCGGGCGACGCCGGGACGACGGAGACCTCCGCCGAGAAGGGTGCGTCCGGCACCGTACGTCCCGATACGGGACAGGACTCCCCCGAACCGGCCCAGGACGCCGGCGAACCGGCCCAGGACGCCACCGAGGCGGCGCGGTCCGCGGCGCCGGAGTCCCCGCACGCCGCCACGGGGGACGCCGTCCCGGCCGGAGCCGTCGCGGCCGACGCCCCGGGTGCCGGAATCCCCGGCGGCGCGCCGCAGCAGGCTGACCCGGAGGGTGCCGGCCAGCCCCCCGCCGGCCCGCACGCGGACGCCGCCCGGCCGGTCGCTCCGCAGCAGAACGCCCCGCAGCCGGGTCTTCACCAGCCGGGCGCACAGGGCTTCCCCCAGCCCGGTGCGGCCCAGCCGGGCGCCCCGGAAACCGGCACCCAGCAGCCCGGCATCCCGCAGCCCGGCCCCGGTGTCCCGCACGCCGCGGCGCCGCCCGCTCCCCCGGCCCCCGAGGGCGCCCAGCCCGGCTGGGACCCGCCGCCCGCGGCGCAGAACGGGCTGCCCCCGCTGCCGCCCGCGTACCAGCCCGCCGCCCCGGCCCCGGCGGCCCAGTGGCCCGCGCAGACCGCGCCGCAGCAGGCCGCGCCCCAGCAACCCGGCCCGCTGCCCGGTGAACAGCCCCAGCAGCCGGCGGGCCAGGCCCCGGCCGGCGGACCCGGCGCGCAGCCGCACTTCCAGCCGCAGGCGCCGCAGCCCGCGCCCGCCGCGTGGAACCAGCCGCACCCGCGGCAGCCGTACCCCCAGCAGCCCCAGCCCGGACAGCCCGACCAGCCCTTCGCACCGGCGGCCGGCCCGCAGCCGGGCCCCAACGGTCCGGCACCGCACGGCGGTTACGGCTTCCCGCCTCCCGGAAACCCCCACGCCCAGGCACAACCCCAGCCCCAACCGCAGCCGCAGCCGCAGGCCGGCGGATACGGCATCCCGCAGCCCCCGGCAGCCCAGCCGGACCCCAACGGACCCACCCCGCCCGGCGGATACGGCTTCCCGCCCCCCGGACACCCCCACGCCCAGGCACAACCCCAGCCGCAGCCCGGTGGATACGCCTTCCCGCAGCCGCCGCAGGGTCCGGACGCGGGCGGTCCCGCCGCCGCTCCCGACGGGTCGCAGCCCCCGGTGGACCCCCGTTCCGGTGCCGCCTGGCCGCAGCCCGTGCAGCACGACCAGCGGCAGCCGACCAACCCCGCCGCCGCGCCGCTCGGTTACACGGCCGCCGTGGAACTGTCCGCGGACCGGCTGCTCAACAACAAGCGGCAGAAGGCGAAGAGCGGCCGGCCCACGGCGGGCGGCGGCCGGTTCAAGCTCGGCGGCAAGAAGGAGGAGGCGGAGCGGCAGCGCAAGCTGGAGCTGATCCGCACGCCGGTGCTGTCCTGCTACCGGATCGCGGTCATCAGCCTCAAGGGCGGTGTCGGCAAGACCACCACGACGACCGCGCTCGGCTCCACCCTGGCCACCGAGCGGCAGGACAAGATCCTCGCCATCGACGCCAACCCGGACGCCGGAACGCTCGGCCGGCGGGTGCGCCGGGAGACCGGGGCCACCATCCGCGACCTCGTCCAGGCGATCCCGTACCTCAACTCGTACATGGACATCCGGCGGTTCACCTCCCAGGCGCCCTCGGGGCTGGAGATCATCGCCAACGACGTGGACCCGGCCGTCTCGACCACGTTCAACGACGAGGACTACCGGCGGGCGATAGACGTGCTCGGCCGCCAGTACCCGGTCATCCTGACCGACTCGGGCACCGGTCTGCTGTACAGCGCCATGCGCGGCGTGCTCGACCTCGCCGACCAGCTCATCATCATCTCGACGCCGTCCGTGGACGGCGCGAGCAGCGCCAGCACGACGCTGGACTGGCTGTCCGCGCACGGGTACGCCGGCCTCGTCTCCCGGTCCCTCACCGTGATCTCCGGGGTCCGCGAGACCGGCAAGATGATCAAGGTCGAGGACATCGTGGCGCACTTCGAGACCCGGACCCGCGCGGTGGTGGTCGTGCCGTTCGACGAGCACCTGGCCGCCGGTGCCGAGGTCGACCTCGACATGATGCGGCCGAAGACGCGCGAGGCGTACTTCAACCTGGCCGCGCTCGTGGCCGAGGACTTCACCCGGCACCAGCAGGCGCACGGCCTGTGGACGAGCGACGGCAACCCGCCGCCGGTCGCCGCCCCGCCGATGCCGGGCCAGGCCGCGCCGGGGCAGCCGGTGCCCGGTCAGCCGATGCCGGGCCAGCCCTATCCGCAGGGGCAGCCCTATCCGCAGGGGCAGCCGCAGCCGTACCCGCAGCCACAGCAGCCGTACCCGCAGGCCCAGCCGCCCTATCCGTCCCAGCAGCCCTACCCGCCCCAGCAGGGCCAGCCGTACCCGCAGGCCGCGCCCGGGCAGCAGCCCCATCCCCAGGCTGCGCCCGGGCAGCAGCAGCCGTACGCGCCTCAGCAGGGGCAGCCGCAGCCGGGCCAGCCGTACGGCTACCCCCAGCCGGAGGGACAGCAGCCGCCGCAGGCCCCGCCCCCGCAGCAGTAGGTCGGTACGACGAAGGGCGGCCGGTGTGCATCGCACCGGCCGCCCTTCGTGGTGGCCGGGAGCGCGGGCGTCCGCCCTCCCGTGCACGAGGGACTACGCGGTCTCGGCGGCGACGATCTCCCGGCAGCGCTGCACGTCCGCGGCCATCTGCTCCAGCAGCGCATCCAGCGTGTCGAACTTCGCCTGGCCGCGCACGTACGCCACGAAGTCGACGGCCACGTGCAGGCCGTACAGGTCGAGGCCGACGCGGTCGATGGCGTACGCCTCCACCGTGCGCTCGGTGCCGTTGAACTGCGGGTTCGTGCCGACGGAGATCGCGGCCGGCATCGCCTCGCCCTGGACGTGCAGATAGCCGGCGTACACACCGTCGGCGGGGACGCAGGTGTGCGGGAGCGTCTCGACGTTGGCCGTCGGGAAGCCCATCTCCCGGCCGCGCTGGGCGCCGCGCACGACGACGCCCTCCACGCGGTGGGGGCGGCCCAGGATCTCGCGGGCGCCCGCGACGTCCCCCTCGGCGACCAGACGGCGGGTCAGCGTCGAGGAGAACGGCTGCCCGCCGCCCGCCTCACCGCTGACGTACAGGTCGATGACCTCGACCTCGAAGTCGTACACCTTGCCCTGCTCGGCGAGGAACTCGACGTTGCCGGCCGCCTTGTGGCCGAAACGGAAGTTGGGGCCCTCCACGACCGCCTTGGCGTGCAGCTTGTCCACCAGGACCTTCACCACGAAGTCGGCGGGCGACAGCTTCGAGAACTCCGTGGTGAACGGCAGGACGAGCACCGCGTCGACGCCCAGCTCGGCCATCAGCTCGGCACGGCGGTGGTGCGGGGCGAGCAGCGGCGGGTGGCTGCCGGGGCGGACCACCTCGCTCGGGTGCGGGTCGAAGGTGACCACGACGGCCGGCACGCCCAGGTCGCGGGCGCGGTCGACGGCGTGCTCGATGATCAGCTGGTGGCCGCGGTGGACGCCGTCGTAGGAACCGATGGTGACGACGCTGCGCCCCCAGTCCTGGGGGATGTCCTCCAAGCCACGCCAGCGCTGCACAGTGACCGCTCCTCGAACCCTCGTCCGTGACTACCTTGACCTCGTGGTGCAGGTCTAAGAGTGCCATGCCGGGTGTCTCTCGCCCGCACCGGCCGGGGGGCTGTGACGGGGCGCACGTTTCACGGTCCGGCTCCGGCGGGGGCGCACCGGTCCCGTACCCGTCCGCAGCGGCGCGCGCGGGTCCCGTCCCCGCTCACACCGGCACCCGTACGCCCGCCAGGTGCTCGATCGTGCGGCGGGCGCCGGGGCCCACCACGGCGGCCCACTCGTCCGGCGCCCCGGTCAGCCAGCGGGCCAGGCGCCCGGCGAAACCGGGTACGTGCCGGCCGAGGTCGGCCAGGGCGCGGTCGAGGCGGCCGGCGCCCTCCGGTGTGCGGGCCAGGAGCAGCCCCGTGCGGTGCACCAGGCCGCGGACCTCGTCCTCGGCGAGGTTCCCGGTCCCGCCCGGGTCGCCCTCCTCCCCGCCGTGCCGCCCGGTGCCCCGGGCCGCGGCCGAGCGCAGGACGGCCTCCAGGACGGCCGGTTCCCGCTCCCGGGCGAGCAGGACCTCCAGCAGTTCGCGGCGGAGCGGCTGGGCGGCGGGCGGGCCGTCGGCGGCCAGGACGGTGGCGAGCGCCGCCCGGAGCCGTTCCGGGCCGCCGTCGAGCAGGCCGGTGACGAGGGGCAGCAGGACCGGCCGGGCGGTCGGGCCCCGTCCCAGACGGCGCCCGACCTGGCCGGCGACGTGTCCCGCGGTGTCCGGGCGCAGCCACACCGCCTCCCGGAGCAGGGCGGCGACGCCGCGGGCGAGGGACGGGGTGGTGGCGTCGGCGAGGGTGCGCAGGGCGCTGCCGGGGTCCGGGCCGCACAGGCGGGCGCGGAAGGCTTCGAGGACCGGCTCCGGGTGCGTGCTCAAGGCGGGAGTCAGGGCGCTCGGCGGGACCTGGGGGTCGCCGTCGGCGAAGTGGCGCAGGGCGGCGGGCAGGTACCGGTCGCGGGTCTCGGGGTCGTGGGCCAGCAGCGCCAGCGCACCGCCGTGCAGGGCGCGGTCGGCGGGGCGGGCGAGGAGCGCGCGGGCGGCGCGGCGCAGCAGTTCGCGCTCCGGGTGCGAACGGGCGGCCGGGGCCGCGCGCAGCCCGAACGCCACCGCCGCCGCCCGGCGGGCGGGGCGCTCGTCGTGCGCCCAGCGGTCGACCGCCCGGCAGACGGCCGCCGACTCGTCCTCGGCGAGGACGCCGAGCAGTTCCCCGGCGCGCCGGTGGGCGCAGGCCGCCAGCGCCTCGGTGAGCTGGTCCAGGCCTCGGTACCGGTGGGTGTGCAGCAGTGCCTGCGCCGCGGTGGCCACGGTGGCGCGCGGGGTCGCGGGCAACGGCCGCTCGTCGGCGAACCATGAGGTGAGCAGGGGCTGTACGGCGTCCGGGGCGGCGGCGAGGAGTCCGGCGACGGCGTCCAGGTACCGGCCGTCCGCCGCGGGCGGTGCCGGGTCCGCCAGCACGAGCCGGCGCAGCAGGCCGAGCCGCTCGGCGTGGGTGACGGGGAGCGCGGTCCAGAAGGCGGGGCCGAACTCGGGCGGCACGGGCCGCCGGGCGCGGTGCCAGGCGACGACCCGGTCGGCGAGCAAGCCCAGCACCTCGGCGTACGGCGTCGCGTCCGGGACCTGGAGCAGGGTCCGGGCGAGCAGCCGGGCGGCCCACCACGAGTCGGTGTCGTGGTCCAGGGCGTCCAGCAACTCCCGCAGCCGTAAGTCGAGTTGGGGGGTGCCGTGCTGGCGGGCCAGGAGCAGCAGGGACTGGACGACGGGGCCGACGCGGTGGTGCGGCACCGGGACGGTGCGGCGGCCCGCGGACCGCTCGCCCGCGCGGTGCACCAGGACGCGCAGGGACTCGTCGAGGTCCAGGTGGATGCCCTGGATCCAGTCGGCGAGGTCCTCGTGGGCGAAGCGGTAGCCGTCGCCGGCCGGCACGAGGAGGCCCTCGGTGAGCACGGCAGAGGCCCAGCCGGTGCCGCCGCCGAGCCGGGCCGGGGCGGGCCCCCACGGGAAGACGGCCTCGAACGCCTCCCGGGCCAGCGTGCCCTGGCCCGGACCGAGGCTGCGCCGGGCGGCCTCGTGCACCTGCCCGGCCACCCGCGCCGCGAGCCGTCGTACGGCCGTGCCGCGCAGGCCGGCCGCGGCGGCGAGGCGGACCGCGACGCGCAGGCACACCAGGTCGAGGTAGGCGGCGAGGACGGCGTGCCGGTCAAGGGAGCCCGTGGTGGGGGCGTCGGGAACGGCGGCCCGGACCTCGGACAGCAGCCGGAGGGTGAGCGGGTGGCGCGCGTCCCGCCCGGCGAGCAGACCGTCCGGGATGCCATGGCGGGCCCGCGCGAGCCGCGCCTCCCCGTCGGTGAGGTCACCGATCCGCACACAGGGCGGCAGCACACCGGCGTCCGCGGCCCGCCTGACAGCCGCGTCGGTGCCACCGGGTGCCGGATCCCCGGCACCGGTCTCCCGGACCTCGGCACCGGCCGCCGGCCCTCCCGCACGCTCCGCCGGGGCGGCAGCACCGGCCGGGACGCGCCCCGGCTCACCGGGCCCCCGGGCGGCGGCACGACAGGCCGCGGTCCCGCTCACGCCCGGACCGGGTGCCGGGCGTCCGTCACCCGGCTCCAGCGCCTCGACACCGCCCACCGAAGCCGCCGCACTACCGGCACCAGCCGCCGGACCTCCCCCACCCTCCACCGGAACGGCAGCACCGGCCGGGGTCCGGCCCTCCCGAGCGGCGGCAGCGCGACAGGCCGCAGCCCCACCCGCGCCCGGACCAGGCACCGGGCGTCCGGCACCGGACCCCAACACCTCCGCACCGCCCACCGAAGCCGCCGCACTACCGGCACCAGCCGCCGGACCTCCCCCACCCTCCACCGGAACGGCAGCACCGCCCGGGGCCCCGCCCGTGCCTGGGCCGGGCACCGGGTCACCGTCCCCGGCCGACGGGCCTCCCACGCCCTCCACCGGGGCGACGGCACGGCAGGCCGCAGTCCCATCCACGCCCGGACCAGGCACCGGGGCCCCGCCGCCGGCCGCCGGACCTCCCACACCCGAACCGGAGGCCGGACCCACGGGGCCCGCGAGCATGCGTACGGGCCCGGATGCCGGGTCGTGCAGCAGGGTCCGAGGGAACGCCCGTCCCGCGCGCTCCCAGTGTTCCTCCCGGCAGGCCACCACCAGGCGTGCTCCGGTCGCGCGCAGCCAGTCCGCCGTGCCCCTGGTCCACTCGGGCAGGCGGTGGGCGAGGAGCGGGGGCATCTCCTCGGGGCCGTCGAGGAGGAGCAGCAGCGGGCGGCCGGCCCGGGCGGCGACCCGGGCCAGGTTTTCGGGGGTGACGTCGCCGAGGTCCTCGGGCCGGGCGGAACGGGCGGCGGCGACGATCCGGGCGGCACGCGCCAGGGAGCGGCGGGCGGCATCGGCCACCGAGCCGTCGGCGTCCGTCAGGTCGGCGCCGCGCAGCCACAGCGTCGGGGCGGGCCGCTCACCCCGGGTGCGGCGGGCCGCGAGCGCCGCGAGTTCCGTCGTACGGCCGCTGCCCGGGGCGCCGACCAGGCCCAGCACGGACCGGTCGCCCGCGGTGAAGGCGGCCAGTTCCCGGGTGATGGCGGCGCGTTCGACCGGCGCGACGGCGTGCAGGTGGCCGGTGAGGGCGCCCGGCGGGCCGTCCTGGCCCACGGAGGTGGCGGCCAGTTGGAGGGCACCGGCGAGGTTGAGGTCGGCGCCGTAGCCGGGCACGGTGGCCGCGTTGCGGGCGAGGAGGTCGGCGAGCGCGCCGTCGGCGGGCCGCAGCGGCAGCGCGAAACCGGCGTCGTACCGGGCGGAGCGCAGGGTGGTGGCGAGGACGCCGAGGACCGCGCCGGTGCGGGCGTCGAGCAGCGGTCCGCCGGCCGCGCCGCCGCCGGGCCGGAGCGCGTCGCGGCCCGCGGTGCCGATGGCCAGTTCCAGGACGTCGTCCAGCGGGCGGGAGCCGTCGCTGGCGGTGCAGGTGACCTGGGTGGCGGCCAGCACCCGTGCCTCGCGCCAGCAGCCGGCGGGGACCCGGGCGTAGGCGCCGGCGTCGATCCGCTCCCGCGCGGTCAGCGGCAGCGGCTCCACGCCGAGGTCCGCGGTGCGCACCAGGGCGAGGCCCCGGCCGGGCAGCGGGGTGACGGTGTCGGCGGCGAGCACGCAGGTACGGTCGCCGGCGGTGTCCAGCACCAGCCAGTCCAGGCCGTCGACCGTCTCGTGACCGGTGAGCAGCGTGCCCTCGTGATCGGCGAGGAAGCCGAGGCCGCGCGGACGGCCGGCCAGGTCCCGGATGCGGACGAGGGAGGCGTCGGCCCGCCCGGGGTCCACGGCACCGGCGGCACCCGTGTCCGCACGGCCACCCGGCACCATCACGTCGCCGCCCGGCCCACCGGGAGCGCCCGGCCCGCCGAGCCTCCCCGGTACTCCCCGCAGGGCCGGCCCGCCGAGCCCGCCCGGTACGTCCCGCGCGTCCGGCCCGCCGTGCACGCCGGGTCCGCCGTAGGCGCCCTCACCGTGCGGGATGTCGCCGTACCCGGACGCGCCACGCACGCGCTCGCCGTACCCCGAGGCCCCGTGCACACCCTCGCCGTACGCGGACGCACGGTCCCCCGGCGCGCGCTCCTCCCGCGCCCGGCGCCCGCCCTCGGTGCGCGGGCCCCGTCCCGCCATGCCGTACCTCCCCGCCCGTCCCCGTGCCCTGGCCTCGACGGTAGGCGCGCGGTGATCGGCGGAACGGTTCGTGCGGTGAACGCGCCCCCTTCCGCTCCCCCGGTTCACTCCGAGCGCCTGCCCGGTCGGGTGAATGGGCGCGGGCGGCCGGAAAGCCCTAGGAATGGGGGAACCGGGGGGAAATGGTGGAGCGGCGGCCGGGGCCGGGCCCGGCCGCCGCTCCACGGCCCACGGTGCGGGGACCGGCGGCGGACCGGTCCCGGAAGGGCACTCAGCCGAAGACGGCCAGACTCTTGGCCTTGCCCCGGTGCTCCTCGACGAGCGCGAGGAAGCGGCCCTCGGGGTCGAAGACGGCCACGGGGCCGGCGCCCGCGTACTCCTCCGGCATGTCCAGCCGGACGCCGTTCAGCAGCAGCCGGGCCCGCCGCGCGTCGACCTGCCAGCGCCGGAACGCCGCGGTCGCCGCGTCGGCGATCGGCATCACGGTCAGTTCCTGCTGCAACTGGTCCAGCGTCCTGGCCGCGTCCAGCTTGTACGGGCCGACCCGGGTGCGGCGCAGTGCCGTCAGGTGGCCGCCGACGCCGAGGTCGGCGCCCAGGTCACGGGCGAGCGCGCGGATGTAGGTGCCGGAGGAGCAGACCACCGACACCACCAGGTCGAGCACGGGCGTGCCGTTCTCGGCGACCGCGTCCCGGACGTCGTACACCGCGAAGGACGAGACGGTCACGGGCCGGGCGGGGATCTCGAAGTCCTCGCCCTCACGGGCCCGCTTGTACGAGCGCACCCCGTCGATCTTGATGGCGCTGACCTTGGACGGCACCTGCATGATCTCGCCGGTGAGCTTGGCGATGCCGGCGTCGATGGCGTCCCGGGTCACCTTGGAGGCGTCGGCGGACGAGGTGATGTCGCCCTCGGCGTCGTCGGTGACGGTGTTCTGGCCCAGGCGGACGGTGCCCAGGTACTCCTTCTCGGTGAGCGCCAGGTGCCCGAGGAGCTTGGTGGCGCGCTCGACCCCGAGGACCAGGACGCCGGTGGCCATGGGGTCCAGGGTGCCCGCGTGGCCGACGCGCCGGGTCCTGGCGATCCCGCGCATCTTCGCGACCACGTCGTGCGAAGTGAAGCCCGACGGCTTGTCGACGATGACGAGGCCGTCGGGCGGGGTGGGCTTGCTGGTCATTCGGCGGCGTCGTCCGTCCGGTCGTCTTCCTCACCGGGCTTGCGGTACGGGTCCGCCTCCCCGGCGTACGAGGCGCCCGCGGACACCTCGCGCACCTTCTCGTCGGACTGGCGCGCCCGGTCGAGCAGGTCCTCGATGGTCCGGGCGGTGTCCGGGAGGGCGTCGGCCACGAAGGTGAGCGTCGGCGTGAACTTCACGCCGGCGGCCGCCCCGACGGCCGAGCGGAGGACGCCCTTGGCGCTCTCCAGGCCGGCGGCCGCCGCCTTCCGCTCCTCCTCGTCGCCGTAGACCGTGTAGAAGACGGTCGCCTCCCGCAGGTCACCCGTGACCCGGGTGTCCGTGATGGTGACGTGCGAGCCGAGCCGCGGGTCCTTGATCCCGCGCTGCAGCTTCTGGGCCACCACCTCCCGGATGAGGTCCGCCAGCCTTTTCGCCCGCGCGTTGTCGGCCACTGGTCCGTCTCCCGTTCTTTCTCTTGCTTGCGTTCTGCTGTGGTCAGTCGTCGTCGCCGTGGAAGCGCCGCCGCACGGACAGCAGCTCCACCTCGGGGCGGGCGGCTACCAGCCGCTCGCACCGGTCCAGGACGTCGCTGAGGTGCGCCGCGTCGCCGGAGACCATGGCGAGGCCGATGATCGCCCGCCGGTGGAGGTCCGTATGGTCCACCTCGGCCGCGCTCACGGCGTACTTCCGCTGGAGTTCGGCGACGATCGGGCGGACGACGGAGCGCTTCTCCTTCAGCGAGTGGACGTCGCCGAGGAGCAGGTCGAAGGACAGAGTCCCCACGTACATGTGTAACCGGTTAACCCGCCGGTACGGGATCGATGGCCCGAAGCCGTGTGGCCGGGGACATCAAGAACCGTACAACGAAGCGGTCCGCGCGATCGACGGATATTACGCTCCGCCGACCCTGCGCGCGGGCCGCAAACGGCGTGCCGGCCGACGGGACCGGAGTCCCGTCGGCCGGCACGCACCGTGGGCGTTACACCCGCGGCTTCTCACGCATCTCGTACGTCGCGATGACGTCGTCGACCTTGATGTCGTTGAAGTTGCCGAGGTTGATACCGCCCTCGTAGCCTTCGCGGATCTCGGTGACGTCGTCCTTGAAGCGACGCAGGCCCTCGATGTTGAGGTTCTCCGCGACCACCTTGCCGTCGCGGATGAGGCGCGCCTTGGTGTTGCGCTTGACCTCGCCCGAGCGGATGAGAACACCGGCGATGTTGCCCAGCTTGGACGACTTGAAGACCTCGCGGATCTCCGCCGTGCCGAGCTCGACCTCCTCGTACTCCGGCTTGAGCATGCCCTTCAGGGCCGCCTCGATCTCCTCGATCGCCTGGTAGATGACCGAGTAGTACCGGACGTCCACACCCTCGCGCTCGGCCATCTGCGCCGCGCGGCCGGCCGCGCGGACGTTGAAGCCGATCACGATGGCGTCGGAGCCCATCGCCAGGTCGATGTCGGACTCCGTGACCGCACCGACGCCGCGGTGCAGGACGCGGATGTCGACCTCTTCGCCGACGTCCAGCTGGAGCAGCGAGGACTCGAGGGCCTCGACGGAACCGGAAGCGTCACCCTTGATGATCAGGTTCAGCTGCTGGACCTCGCCGGCCTTCAGCACCTTGTCCAGGTCCTCGAGCGACACGCGGCGCGTGCGCTTCGCGAAGGCCGCGTTGCGCTCACGGGCGGCGCGCTTCTCCGCGATCTGGCGTGCGGTGCGGTCCTCGTCGACGACGAGGAAGTTGTCGCCCGCACCCGGGACGTTGGTCAGGCCCAGGACCTGGACCGGCGTCGACGGGCCGGCCTCGGCGACGTTGTTGCCGTTGTCGTCGAGCATGGCGCGCACGCGGCCGTAGGCGTCGCCCACCACCATCGTGTCGCCGACCCGCAGCGTGCCGCGCTGGACGAGGACCGTCGCCACGGCACCGCGGCCGCGGTCGAGACGGGACTCGATCGAGATGCCCTGCGCGTCCTGGTTCGGGTTGGCCCGCAGGTCGAGCGAGGCGTCGGCCGTGAGGACCACGGCCTCCAGCAGCGAGTCGATGTGCAGACCCTGCTTGGCGGAGATGTCGACGAACATGGTGTCGCCGCCGTACTCCTCGGCCACCAGGCCGTACTCGGTCAGCTGACCGCGCACCTTGGTCGGGTCGGCGCCCTCGACGTCGATCTTGTTGACCGCGACCACGATCGGCACGTCGGCCGCCTTGGCGTGGTTCAGCGCCTCGACCGTCTGCGGCATGACGCCGTCGTTGGCCGCGACGACCAGGATCGCGATGTCGGTCGACTTCGCACCACGGGCACGCATGGCGGTGAACGCCTCGTGACCCGGGGTGTCGATGAAGGTGATCTTGCGCTCTTCGTCGTTGACCTCGGTGGCGACCTGGTAGGCACCGATGTGCTGGGTGATGCCGCCGGCCTCGCCCGCGATGACGTTCGTCTTGCGGATGGCGTCGAGCAGTCGGGTCTTACCGTGGTCGACGTGACCCATGACGGTCACGACCGGCGGACGGACGACCAGGTCCTCCTCGGAGCCCTCGTCCTCACCGAACTCGATGTCGAAGGACTCGAGCAGCTCGCGGTCCTCCTCCTCCGGGCTGACGATCTGAACCGTGTAGTTCATCTCGTCGGCGAGGAGATGGAGGGTCTCGTCGGAGACGGACTGGGTCGCGGTGACCATCTCGCCGAGGTTCATCATGACCGCGACGAGCGACGCCGGGTTGGCGTTGATCTTCTCCGCGAAGTCGGTGAGCGACGCGCCGCGGGAGAGACGGATGGTCTCGCCGCCGCCGCGCGGCAGCATCACGCCGCCGACGCTCGGGGCCTGCATGGCCTCGTACTCCTGGCGACGCTGCCGCTTCGACTTGCGACCGCGGCGCGCGGGACCGCCGGGACGGCCGAAGGCGCCCTGCGTGCCACCACGGCCACCGGGACCGCCGGGACGGCCGCCGAAGCCGGGACGGCCACCGCCGCCACCACCGGGACCACCCGGACGGCCGGCGAAGCCGCCACCGGCACCGGGGGCGCCGGGACGGCCGGCGAAGCCGCCGCCGCCACCACCCGGGCGACCGGCGAAGCCGCCACCGGGACGACCGCCGCCGCCACCACCGGGACGACCGCCGACACCGGGACCGCGACCGCCGCCACCGGGGCCGGGACGCGGGCCGGCAGCCGGACGCTGCGGCATCATGCCGGGGTTGGGACGCGGACCGGCCGGGCCGGGACGCGGACCGCCCTGCGGACGGGGCATGCCCGCCGGGGACGGCCGGGAACCGCCGGGAGACTGCGGACGCGGACCGCCGCCCTGGGCGCCGGGCGCCTGCGGACGGGGGGCGCCGCCGGGACCGCCGGGGCCGGGACGCGGACCGCCCTGCGGGCGCGGGGACTGCGGACGGGCCATGCCGGCGTTGCCGCCGGACGTGAAGGGGTTGTTGCCCGGACGCGGACCGGCCGGACGGGCACCCTGACGCGGGGCCTGGCCACCGGGGCGCGGGGCACCCTGGCCCGGACGGCCCTGACCCTGTCCCTGGCCGGCGGCCGGACGGCCACCGGGCTTCGGGGCACCCGGACGGGCGCCCGGACGCGGACCCTGCGCGGCCGGGGCCTGCGGAGCCTGCGCGGCCGGAGCGGCCGGCGGAGCGGTGAACTCCGGGGCGGCCGGAGCCGGACGCGGCGCGGGCTTCGGACCCGGGACCGGACGCGGACCCTGGGCCGGCGCGGGCGCCGACGGGGCGGGCGCGGGTGCCGAGGGGGCGGCCGGCTGCTGGGCGGCCGGAGCCGTCGGGGGCTTGGGGGCCGCCGGCCTCGGGGCAGCCGGACGTGCCGCCTGCGCCGGAGAGGGCGCGGCGGGCTTGGGGGAAGCCTTGCGGGGGGCGGGCTTGCCGGCGGACCTGCCGTTGCCACCGCCCTGGAAGGCGTCGGTCAGCTTGCGTACAACCGGCGCTTCGATCGTCGAAGACGCCGAACGGACGAATTCACCGAGTTCCTGGAGCTTGGCCATGACGACCTTGCTCTCGACACCGAACTCCTTGGCGAGTTCGTAGACCCGGACCTTAGCCACTTCGCTCCTTTGAGGTCCGGGTTGAAGCCGGACCGTCGCTAGTTCATGGGCGTACTCATCGCGTACTCATCGAGTGCTCATCGCAATCTCGACCTGCTTTCGACTCGCGAGGTACCAGACCGCACAGGGTTCCGTGCGTCTTGCTCTTACGGTGTTGCCTGCTCGGCAACTGTCGTCTGCTCGACGTGTCGGCGCAACGCCTTTGTGTCGAGCGCTCCCGGGGCGCGCAGTGCCCGCGGGAACGCCCGGCGGCGTAGCGCCTGGTCGAGACAGACCAGGGCGGGGTGCACGTATGCACCCCGGCCGGGCAGCGTACCGCGAGGATCGGGGACGCACGCGTCCTCGATCTTCACGATCCGCAGGAGATCGTTCTTGGCCGCCCGCCCCCGGCACCCCACACAGGTGCGTTCCGGGCATGCTCGGGCTTGCGTCCGGCCAGACACGGTTCAGTCTACCTCCCCGTACCGACCTCACCCCTCCGGGGCAAGAATCGAACGGCTGTTGTCGTGATCTCAGCGGCCTGCGGCCGGGATCTATTCCCCGGTCTGCTCGGTGTCGGGCCGGATGTCGATCCGCCAGCCGGTGAGCCGGGCCGCGAGGCGGGCGTTCTGGCCCTCCTTGCCGATCGCCAGCGAGAGCTGGTAGTCCGGCACGGTCACCCGGGCGGAGCGGGCGCCGAGGTCGACGACCTCCACCTTGTTCACCCGGGCGGGTGACAGGGCGTTCGCGACCATCTCGGCCGGGTCGTCCGACCAGTCGACGATGTCGATCTTCTCGCCGTTCAGCTCGCCCATCACGTTACGCACCCGGCCGCCCATGGGGCCGATGCAGGCGCCCTTGGCGTTCAGACCCGAACGGGTGGACCGTACGGCGATCTTGGTGCGGTGACCGGCCTCACGGGCGATCGCCGCGATCTCGACCGAGCCGTCGGCGATCTCCGGCACCTCCAGGGCGAAGAGCTTCTTCACCAGGTTGGGGTGCGTGCGCGAGAGGGTCACGGACGGGCCCCGGACGCCCTTGGCGACCCGTACGACGTAGCTGCGCAGCCGCATGCCGTGCGGGTAGGTCTCGCCGGCGACCTGCTCCTGCACCGGCAGGATGGCCTCCAGCTTGCCGATGTCCACCAGCACGTTCTTCGGGTCGCGGCCCTGCTGGACCACGCCGGTGACGATGTCGCCCTCACGGCCGGCGTACTCGCCGAGCGTCGCGTCGTCCTCGGCGTCGCGCAGCCGCTGCAGGATCACCTGCTTGGCGGTGGTGGCGGCGATACGGCCGAAGCCGGACGGGGTGTCGTCGAACTCGCGGACCTCCTGGCCCTCCTCGAGGTCCTCCGGGTCCTCCTTCGCCCACACGGTCACGTGCCCGGTCTGCCGGTTGAGCTCCACGCGCGCGTGCCGGCGGCTTCCCTCGGTGCGGTGGTAGGCGATGAGGAGGGCCGATTCGATCGCCTCGACCAGCAGGTCGAAGGAGATCTCCTTCTCCCTGACCAAGCCCCGCAGGGCGCTCATGTCGATGTCCACGGCTACGCCTCCTCCTCTTCCTTCATGTCCTTTTTGTCCTTGCGGTTGAACTCGACCTGCACGCGCGCCCTGTCGATCTCCGGGAAGCCGAGTCTGCGGGTGGTGGCCTTGCGCCCCTTGACCCCGGGGACCTCGACGTCGAGACCGTCCTCGTCGACCGCCAGGATCCGGGCGACCAGCTCGCCGCCCTCGGTGAGCTGGAACCTCACCAGACGGTCGGTGGCCCGCACGAAGTGGCGGTGCTCGGTGAGGAGGCGCTCCGCGCCGGGGGTCCCGACCTCCAGGTCGTAGGCGACGTCGCCCATCGCGTCGGTCTCGTCGAGCCTCGCCGAGAGCGCACGGCTCACATCGGCGATGGCGTCCAGGTCCGCCCCCGTGTCGGAGTCGACGACCACGCGCAGCACCCGCTTGCGTCCTACGGAGTCCACGGCGATCTCTTCGAGATCCAGCCCCTGGGAGGTGACGAGCGGTTCCAGCAGCTCTCGCAGCCTCTCGCTCTGGGTGGTGCTCATCCGGGTGACTCCTCGGCCGCGTGTGCTGTTGTGGGATGGGGCGCGTGTCTGGTCAAAGGGTATCCGGTCGCGAGGGCTGTTGCCGTCCACCCGGGCCCCCGGCGCCGGGCGGGGACCGCCGCCGCCCGGCGGACCGGGTGGGCCGGGCGGCGACGGAGCGCTGAGCCGGTGACGCGGGGCGGACGGGTTCGCGGGTACCGTGATCAGCGGCGGGCCGGCCTTCCCGCCCGTGTGTTCGTACGAGCTCCCGAGGACGTCAGCCGTGCCGTACTCCCCGCCTCCGCGCGCCCTTCCGCGGCCGCGCAGAAGAACCCTGCTCGCCTCCGGCGCCGGCGTCGGCGCCGCCCTGCTGGCGGGCTGCTCGGCCGCCCCCGGCTCCGGCGACGACGGCCCCTCGGCCACCGCCCGGGGACGCGCGCGTGCGGCCCGGGACAGCCGGGGGCTGCTGGCGCGGTACGACGCCGTGCTCGCCGCGCACCCGGGGCTGGCGGACCGGCTGCGCCCGCTGCGGGCGCAGGTCGCGGCGCACGCGGCGGCCTTCGAGGAGGGCGCGCCCGCGACCGCCGCGGTGACGCCCGCGGCGCGGGTCTCCGCCACCGCGGTCCCGGCCGCCGAGAAGGACGCCGTCGCCGGGCTGGCGGCCGCCGAGCGCGCCCTGGCCGACCGGCGCGCAGCGGACCTGCTGCGGGCGCCGGGCGAGCTGGCGCGGCTGCTGGCGTCCGTCGCCGCGGCCGGTGCCGCGCACGCGTACCTGCTGACGGAGGGGGCCCGGTGAGCGACGGGACGGACGCGGCCGGACGGGCCGGACAGGCCGAGGTGACCGCGTTGCAGGCGGCGCTGGCGGCGGAGCACGCGGCGGTGTACGGCTACGGCGTCGTGGGCGGACGGATCGGCGAGCGGCGCCGGACCGAGGCGCGGGCGGCGTACGACGCCCACCGGGCCCGCCGGGACGCCCTGGTGCGCGCGGTGCGGGACCTGGGCGGTGCGCCGGTCGCCGCGAGCGCCGCGTACGCGCTGCCGTTCCCGGTGCGGGACGGCACGGCCGCGGTGCGGCTCGCCGCGCGGCTGGAGGAGCGGGTGGCCGGGGTCTACTCGGACCTGGTGCGGGCGGCGACCGGATCACGGCGGGCCGACGCCGCCGGGGCGCTGCGGGAGGCCGCGGTGCGGGCGGTGCGCTGGAGCGGGGGGAGCGTAGCCTTCCCTGGGCTCGCCGAGCGGTCCGGCGAGCGGACGGGCGCGGCGGGCACGGCCCCGTCGCCCTCGGCGCCGGTGCGGCGCTAGGCAGCGCTACGGCGGACCCTTTCGGCGGGACGGAAACGGACGGCGGGGTACGGACCCGCACGGCTGGGCGTCGGGACGACGGTCCCGGGCGACAGGACGACGGACTCGGGCACGCCCCCGACAGGACCCGACGGGACCCGACGGGACCCGACGGGACCCGACAGGAAGGGAACGACTCGCGCATGGCTTTCGAAGCGCCGCCGCGCCTGGTACGCGCGCTCGGTGAGACGGCACCGGCCGGGGACGACTGGCTGGCGCGGCTGCCCGCGGCGGCCGAGCGGGCCGTGGCCCGCCGCGAGTTGACCGTCGAGCGGGTCCAGGTGCCGGGCGGGCGCAGCAGTCTGGTGCTGCTCGTGCGGCGGCCGGACGGCTCCCCGGCGGTGCTGAAGCTGGCGCCGGCCCGGGCCCGCCCGGAGAGCGAGCGGGCGGCTCTGGCCCGCTGGTCCGGGCTGGGCGCCGTACAGCTGCTGGAGTCCGGCGCGGACGACGGGGCGCTGCTGCTGGAGCGGCTGCACCCGGACGTGTCGGTGCGCTCGCTGCCGGAGGCGAAGGCGCTGCTGGAGGCGGCCGGGACGCTGCGCCGGCTGTGGGTGCCGCCGCCGGCCGGGCACGTCTTCGAGACCGTCGCCGAGCGCACCGGGCGGCAGGCGGTGGCCATGCGGGCGGGCGCGGCGGCCGATCCGGAGGCGGCGCCCCTGGTGGCCGCGGCGCTCGCGGCCCGCGAGGAGCTGCTGGCCGCACCGCCCGAGCCGTCGCTGCTGCACGGCACGTTCCGGCAGAGCAAGGTGCTCGCGGGCGACCGGATGCCGTGGCTCGCGGTGGGGCCGGACCCGGTGGTCGGCGAGAGCGCCTTCGACCTGGCCCGGCTGGTCCGTGACCGGGTGGAGGACCTGATCGCCGCGCCGTCCGGCCCGTCCACCACCCGGCGCCGGATCAAGCGGCTCGCGGAGTCGCTGGAGGTGGACCAGGAGCGGTTGCGCGGGTGGACGCTGTTCCGCGCGGTGGAGTCGGGCATCCGGGCGCGGCGGGTCGGCCGCGAGGGCGACGCCGAGCTGCTGCTGGAGTTCGCGAGCTGGCTGTAGGCGGTTCCCGTGGGACGGGAACCGCGGGCCGGTGCGGTGGGCGGCGGCGCGCCGGGGCGTGCGCACCGCTCACCGCTCGCCCGGCGTCAGGCGGTGAGGCGGGTGAGCGCGTCCTCGACGGACAGTTCCTCGCGCTCACCGGTCCTGCGGTCCTTCAGCTCCAGCACGCCCTCGGCGGAGCGGCGGCCGGCCACCAGGATCTGCGGGACGCCGATCAGCTCGGCGTCGGTGAACTTCACGCCCGGGGAGACGCCGGCCCGGTCGTCGACCA
The DNA here is from genome assembly GCF_055558055.1 of Streptomyces sp. NPDC025833. NCBI lineage: Bacteria > Bacillati > Actinomycetota > Actinomycetes > Kitasatosporales > Streptomycetaceae > Streptomyces > Streptomyces sp. NPDC025833. The sequence continues at coordinate 422,301 of NZ_JBVHNF010000003.1, read as the reverse complement.
GGACGCGGACGCCGGCCGCGGCGAGCTTCTCGGCGACGTCGAGCGCCAGCTCGGTCTGGAGGGCCTTGCCGGCGGCCACGACGTGCACGTCGGCCGGGGCGACCTCCTTGGACCACACCAGGCCCTTGTCGTCGGCGGTCTGCTCGGCGAGCGCGGCGACGGCACGGGAGACGCCGATGCCGTAGGAGCCCATGGTGACGCGGACCGGCTTGCCGTTCTGGCCGAGGACGTCCAGCTTGAGGGCGTCGGTGTACTTGCGGCCGAGCTGGAAGATGTGGCCGATCTCGATGGCGCGGTCCAGCTTCAGGCCGGTGCCGCAGTTCGGACAGGGGTCGCCGTCCTGCACGACGACGACGTCCACGTACGCGTCGACCTCGAAGTCCCGGCCGGCGACGACGTTCCTGGCGTGGACCTGGTCCTTGTTGGCGCCGGTGATCCAGGAGGTGCCGGGGGCGACGCGCGGGTCGGCGATGTAGGTGACCTTCTCGCCGAGGCCCTGCGGGCCGACGTAGCCGCGGACCAGGTCGGGGCGCCCGGCGAAGTCCGCCTCGGTGACCATCTCGACGGCGGCCGGGGCGAAGTGCGCCTCGACCTTGCCCAGGTCCACCTCGCGGTCGCCGGGCACGCCCACGGCGACGATCTCGCCGTCCACCTTGACCAGCAGGTTCTTCAGCGTGGCGGAGGCCGGGACACCGAGGGAGGCGGCCAGCGTCTCGATGGTCGGGGTGTCCGGGGTGGGGATCTCCTCCAGCGCGGGCACGCCGGCGGCGTCGACCGGCTTCAGGGCGTAGGTGATCGCCTCGGTGTTGGCGGCGAACTCGCAGTTCGGACAGTCCGCGAAGGTGTCCTCGCCGGCCTCGGCCGGGGCCAGGAACTCCTCGGACTTCGAGCCGCCCATGGCGCCGGCGGTGGCCGCGCAGATGCGGTAGTCGAGGCCGAGGCGCTCGAAGATCCGCTGGTAGGCCGCGCGGTGCAGGGCGTAGGAGTGCGCGAGGCCCTCGTCCGCCAGGTCGAAGGAGTACGAGTCCTTCATCAGGAACTCGCGGCCGCGCAGGATGCCGGCGCGGGGGCGGGCCTCGTCGCGGAACTTGGTCTGGATCTGGTAGAGGAGCACCGGCAGGTCCTTGTAGGACGTGCACTGGTCCTTGACCAGCAGGGTGAAGATCTCCTCGTGGGTGGGGCCGAGGAGGTAGTCGCCGCCCTTGCGGTCCTTGAGCCGGAACAGCTCCTGGCCGTACTCGTCCCAGCGGCCGGTGGCCTCGTAGGGCTCGCGCGGCAGCAGGGCGGGCAGCGTGACCTCCTGGGCGCCGATGGCGTCCATCTCCTCGCGGACGATCCGCTCGACGTTGGCGAGTACCTTCTTGCCGAGGGGGAGCCAGCTCCAGATGCCGGCGGCCGTGCGGCGGACGTAGCCGGCCCGGACGAGGAGCTTGTGGCTGAGGACCTCGGCGTCCGCCGGGTCGTCGCGCAGCGTCTTCGTCATCAACTGGGACATGCGCTGGACCGGTGCGTTGGCCATGGTTCTCGTACTCCTGCCGGAATCGGGTGATGGCATAGGAGGTTAGCCGGGGGGGCTGTGCCGGTGGAAATCGGTCAGCGCCTGCGCAGGGGCAGGGGGGCGCCCATCACCGCGTACGGCCGCGCCGCGCTCGGGAAGTGGACCTGGCGGGCGAGGTCGACGTAGCCGAGGGAGTGGTAGAGGCCCCGGGCGGGGCTGTCGGTGTCGATCGCGGAGAGGATCGAGCGGGGTTCGGCGGCGCTGTCGGTGATGGTGGTGATGAGGCGCCGGCCGATGCCGCGGTTCTGGTGGTCGGGGTGGACGTGCAGTTCGGTGATGACGAAGGAGTCGTCGAGCCAGTCGTCGTTGCCGCCCGCGCGGAGGTAGGGCTCGACGACGGTGGACCACCAGTGGGTACGGCTGTTGGGCATGCCGTAGACGAAGCCGACGAGCCGGCCCCGGCTGACGGCTCCGAGGGCCCGCGCGCCCCGGTACTGCATGTGGCGCTGGACGATCTGCCGGCGTACGGAGACTTCCTCGGGGCCGAGCCCGAAGGCCACGGCCTGGACGGCCAGGGCCTCGTCGACGTGGGCTGTCAGGTCCAGGGGGCCGATCACGAGGTCCATGCGGGGAGGGTACAGGGGGGTCAGAACAGAACGCTCATGAAGGCGCCCACCTCTTGGAAGCCCACCCTGCGGTACGTGCGCCTCGCGGCGGTGTTGAAGTCGTTCACGTACAGGCTGGCGACCGGGGCCACGTCCGCGAGGGCGTAGCGCAGGACCGCCGCCATGCCGGGGGCCGCCACGCCCCTGCCGCGGTATTCGGGGGCCACCCATACGCCCTGGATCTGGCAGGCATGGGGGGTCGCCGCGCCGATCTCCGCCTTGAAGACGACCCGGCCCCGCTCGTCGACGCGGGCGAACGAGCGCCCGGAGCCGACGAGTTCGGCGACCCGGGCCTGGTAGAGCAGTCCGCCGTCACCGGACAGCGGGGAGACGCCGACCTCCTCGGTGAACATCGCCACGCACGCCGGCATGATCGTCTCCATCTCGTCCTTGCGGACGCGGCGGACGTACGGGTCGGGGGCTATGTCGGCCGGCATGCGGTCGGTGACCATCAGCGGCTGCCGGGCGCGGACCTCGCGGGCCGGGCCCCAGTGCGGCTCCAGCAGCCGCCAGAGCTCGGCGGTTGACTCGGCGGGGCCGACGATGGAGGAGCAGCGGCGGCCGGCCCGGCGGGCGCGGTCGGCGAAGGCGCGGACGGCGCGCGGGGTGGCGCAGATGGGGACCAGGTTGGCGCCCGCGTAGCACAGGGACGTGAGCATGCCGCCCTCGTACCAGCCCCACATCTCGCCGCCGAGGCGCCAGGGGTCGAGGCCCGCGACCCTGACCCGCGAGGTCACGAAGGCGTTCGCGACCGGCTCGCGGTCGAGGACGGCGAGCGCGGCGTCGAGGTCACTCGGTTCGAGCACCCGGGAGGTGGTCTGGGTCAACACGTGCGGGGCCTCACCCTGGGGGTTTCGCTGGTCCCGGCACTATAACCGCGCCGCTTGGGCCGTGCGCCCCGGAGTACCGGGGGTATCCCGGGTCCGGGCCGCCGCGGGACGTCGCGGACCGGACGCGGCCGGGGGCGGCGGCGTGGGGCGCCGCGGCCCGGTCCGGTCCGCGGGAGGGCGGGGCCGGTGCGGGCCCCGGTCCGCGTCAGCCCGCCACCGAGACGGACGGCTCGCCGGAGGCCGTGCCCTCGGCCTCCATCTTCTCGGCGAGCTTCATGGCCTCCTCGATGAGGGTCTCGACGATCTTGGACTCGGGGACGGTCTTGATGACCTCGCCCTTGACGAAGATCTGGCCCTTGCCGTTGCCGGAGGCGACGCCGAGGTCGGCCTCGCGGGCCTCGCCGGGGCCGTTGACGACGCAGCCCATGACGGCGACGCGGAGCGGGACCTCCATGCCGGTCAGGCCCGCGGTGACCTCTTCGGCGAGCTTGTACACGTCCACCTGGGCCCGGCCGCAGGACGGGCAGGAGACGATCTCCAGGCCGCGCTGGCGCAGGTTCAGCGACTCCAGGATCTGGATGCCGACCTTGATCTCCTCGACCGGCGGGGCCGACAGGGAGACGCGGATGGTGTCGCCGATGCCCTGGGAGAGCAGCGCGCCGAAGGCGACGGCCGACTTGATGGTGCCCTGGAAGGCCGGGCCGGCCTCGGTCACGCCGAGGTGGAGCGGGTAGTCGCACTGCTCGGCGAGTTGCCGGTAGGCCTCGATCATGACGACCGGGTCGTTGTGCTTGACGGAGATCTTGATGTCGCGGAAGTCGTGCTCCTCGAAGAGCGACGCCTCCCACAGGGCGGACTCGACGAGGGCCTCGGGGGTGGCCTTGCCGTACTTCTGGAGCAGGCGGCGGTCCAGCGAGCCGGCGTTCACGCCGATGCGGATCGGGGTGCCGTGGTCCTTGGCGGCCTTGGCGATCTCCCGGACCTTGTCGTCGAACTGCTTGATGTTGCCCGGGTTCACCCGGACCGCGGCGCAGCCCGCCTCGATGGCGGCGAAGACGTACTTCGGCTGGAAGTGGATGTCCGCGATGACCGGGATCTGCGACTTGGTCGCGATGGTGGCCAGGGCGTCGGCGTCGTCCTGCGTGGGGCAGGCGACCCGGACGATCTGGCACCCGGAGGCGGTCAGCTCGGCGATCTGCTGGAGGGTGGCGCCGATGTCGGACGTACGGGTCGTGGTCATCGACTGGACCGAGACCGGCGCGTCCCCGCCGACCGCCACGCTGCCGACCTGGATCTGGCGGCTCTTGCGCCGCTCGGCGAGCTTGGTCGGAACGGACGGCATGCCGAGAGAAATCGCAGTCATCTGCTGTGCAACCCCAAGTCGTGGATCAAGATCCGGCCCCGTGAACGGCGGGCTCGAAGTCCGAGATTACGGCACCGGGGCGGGCGCCAGCACATCCCACCCGGAAACCCACTCGTTGGGACGCGGCCCGGAACCACGGGGTTCCGGGCCGCCCCGAACGCCGGACGGCTAGGAGATTTTGACCGGGTTGACGACGTCGGCGATCAGCACCAGGACGGTGAAGCAGACGAAGATCCCGGCCACCACGTACGCCACCGGCATGAGCTTGGCGACGTCGAACGGACCGGGGTCGGGCCGGCGCAGCACCCGGGCCAGGTTCCGCCGCAGCGCCTCCCACAGGGCGCCCGCGATGTGCCCGCCGTCGAGCGGCAGCAGCGGGAGCATGTTGAACAGGAACAGGGAAAGGTTGAACCCGGCGAGCAGCATCACGAACATCGCCACCTGCTGGGAGGCGGGGATGTCGAGGGTGGCGATGTCGCCGGTGATGCGGGCCGCGCCGACGATGCCCACCGGGGAGTCCTGCTCGCGCGGGCCGTCGCCGAAGGCGGCGTCCCACAGGGCCGGGATCTTGGCGGGCAGGGCGGCGAGCGAGTCGACGGCGTCGCCGACCCGGTCGGTCATCCAGGTCACCGATCCGCCGAAATCCTGCCGGACCACCCCGGTGGCGGCGCTGAAGCCGAGGAAGCCGGCCTCGACGTAGCCGTCGGTGTACTGGCCGGCGGAGTCCTTCCTGGCGACCTTGTTCGTCGTGATCGTCGTGTGCAGGGTCAGCCGGCGGCCGTCGCGGTCGACGACGATCGCGACGTTCTTGCCCGCGCTGTCCCGGATGCGGTCCGAGAGCGTGTTCCAGTCCTGGGTGCGCACGCCGTCGAAGGAGACGATCTCGTCGCCCGCCTTCAGGCCGGCCTTCCGCGCCGGGGAGACCGGGTCGGACTTCTTGCAGGTGTCGCGGTGCTCGCTCTGCTCGATGGAGCAGGGCGAGACGGAGGAGACGGTGGTGGTCTGCTGCTGGATGCCGAAGCCCATGAGCACGGTGAAGAACAGGGCGACGGCGAGCACCAGGTTCATGAAGGGGCCCGCGAACATGACGATGACGCGCTTCCACGGCTTGCGCGTGTAGAACATGCGCGTCTCGTCACCCGGCCGGAGTTCCTCGAAGGCGGCCGAGCGGGCGTCCTCGATCATGCCGCGCCACGGGGAGGTGGAGCGGGCGGAGACCCGGCCCTGGCCGTCGGGCGGGAACATGCCGATCATGCGGATGTAGCCGCCCAGCGGGATCGCCTTGACGCCGTACTCGGTCTCGCCCTTCCTGCGCGACCAGACGGTCGGGCCGAAGCCGACCATGTACTGCGGGACGCGGATGCCGAAGAGCTTGGCCGTCGACAGGTGCCCCAGCTCGTGCCAGGCGATCGAGACGAGCAGACCGACCGCGAAGACCGCTATGCCGAGGATGAACATCAAGGTCGTCATGCACGCGCCTCCGCGGTCGCCGTCGTGGCTGTGAGTTCGCGGGCCCGGGCCCGGGCCCAGGTCTCCGCTTCGAGGACGTCCGGCACGGTGAGCGAGGTTCCCGTGACCGGGGTGCCGTGCTCCTCGACCACCCGGGTGACGGTCTCCATGATCCCGTTGAAGGGCAGCGCGCCGCTCAGGAAGGCCTCGACGCACTCCTCGTTGGCCGCATTGAACACCGCCGGGGCCGTTCCCGCGAGCTGCCCCACGTGCCGGGCGAGGCCGACCGACGGGAACGCCTCGTCGTCCAGCGGGAAGAACTCCCAGGTGGACGCCTTGCTCCAGTCGAAGGCGGGTGCCGCGTCCGGGACTCGTTCGGGCCAGCCCAGACCGACGGCGATGGGGCCGCGCATGTCGGGGGGCGTGGCCTGGGCGATCGTGGAGCCGTCGGTGAACTCGACCATCGAGTGGACGTACGACTGCGGGTGCACGACCACCTCGATGCGGTCGAAGGGGATGTCGTAGAGGAGGTGCGCCTCGATGACCTCCAGTCCCTTGTTGACCAGGGTCGCGGAGTTGACCGTGATCACCGGGCCCATCGCCCAGGTGGGGTGGGCGAGGGCGTCCTGGACGGTGACGTCGGCCAGCTCCGCCCGGGTCCGGCCGCGGAAGGGGCCGCCGGAGGCGGTGACGACCAGTTTGCGGACGTCGGCGCGGGTGCCGGCGGCCAGCGACTGGAAGAGGGCCGCGTGCTCGGAGTCGACCGGGATGATCTGGCCGGGCCGGGCCAGCGCGGTGACCAGCGGCCCGCCGACGATCAGCGACTCCTTGTTGGCGAGCGCCAGCGTGCGGCCCGCCTTCAGGGCGGCCAGGGTGGGGGCGAGGCCGATGGAGCCGGTGATGCCGTTGAGCACCGTGTGGCAGTCGGAGGCGGCGAGCTGGGAGGCCGCGTCGGGTCCGGCGACGACCTCGGGCAGCGGCTCCCGGCCGCCGTACTCGGCGGCCAGCGCCTCGCGCAGCGCGGGCACGACGTCCTCGCGCGCGACCGCGACGGTGCGCACCCGCAGCCGGTGCGCCTGCTCGGCGAGGAGGGCCACCCGACCGCCGTTCGCGGAGAGGGCGGTGACCCGGAAGCGGTCGGGGTTGCGCAGCACGAGGTCGATGGCCTGGGTGCCGATGGATCCGGTGGAGCCGAGGACCACCACGTCCTTGGGGCCGTCGCCGCGGACGGGGTCGTAGACGAGGTGCGGATCGGCGAGGGGTGCCGGATGGGCGGGACTGTCGGTCATCCCCCCATTGTGGCCGCACGGGGCGGCGGCTCCGACAGTGCGTCCCCCGGGGCGGGTGCGTCGGGGGCCCGCATCGCCGGAAAGAGTGATTCTCCGGGGCCGGCGGGCGGCGCGGTGGACGCGCGGATCATGTGATGACACGTCCGCGCGCCGCGGCCGTCCGCCGGGCGGCCGGGTGAGCGGTGCCGCGGCTCAGCGCACCCGGTCGCCGAAGGGCCGGCGGGCGTTCTCGTGCGCCGAGGGCCCGGGGGCGGCGTCGGCGAATCCCTTCCAGATCCCTCGCTTGATGGCTAGCCTCAGCGCATGCCGCTCGCGCCCGAGTACCTGCACATGGTCCATCCCGGCGTCGCCTTTCACGCCCTCCTGTACGGCCGAAACAGCCGGGATCCGAAGAAGAAAGGCCGGTCCGTCGAAGCCCAGTTGCACGACGGCCGAGCCCTCGCGGAGCGCTTCGAGTGGCACATCATCGAGGAGTTCAAGGACGCTGGCCTTAGTGCCAGCCGGCACGCACGCCGTGATCGCGACGACTTCGAGGCGCTCTTGGACGCCATCGAGAACGGCCCGTCTCTCCCCGGCGTCATCCGTATCTGCGTCGCCTACGAAGCCTCCCGCTACTACCGCGACCTTGAGGCGTACGTGCGGCTCCGCAACGCCTGCTACCACGCTGGCGTGCTGCTTTGCTACAACAACACCGTCTACGACCTCAGCAAGAGGGAGGACCGCAAGGCCACCGCGCAGGACGCCATCGCCGCGGAGGACGAGGTCGAGGGCATCCGGGACCGCAACGTCCGCACGGCCCGGCAGACAGCAGAGAAGGGCGGCGTCTGGGGGAAGATCCCGTTCGGCTACTACCGGCGGTACGACCCGAACACCGGGGAGCTGCTCGGACAGTACGAGCACAAGACGCACGGCCCGATCGTTGTCAGAGCGCTCCAGCACGTCGACGGCGGTGGATCGCTCCACTCACTCGTCCAAGAGCTGAAGCGGAACCCGGACGCTGCCCGCCCGGACGGTGCCGAGTGGAACGACAACTCGGTCAAGTACATGCTGCTCAATCGCGTGTACCTCGGCGAGCGGGTCCACCACGGTAAGTCGACGAAGGCGATGTGGGCACCGTTGCGGGGACTGGATGACGCCGAGGGCCGAGCCCTGTTCCGCCGCGTCACCAAGATCCTCACCGACCCTGCCCGCGGCGGACAGTACGATTCCCGGGCCGCGTCTCTTCTCTCTCACCTCGCCGTGTGCGGCGAATGCCTAGACGGCCCTGTCCTGAAAGGCGACAAGCGGCACAGCGACAAGGCGCCCATCTACCAGTGCAAACCTAACCGCAACGTGCGCATCCGCACGTCACTGCTCGATGCGTACGTAGAGGAGGGCCTCCTGGAGTGGCTACGCGACAAGGATGCGGCGCGGGCGGCGCTGATCCCGGACCAGGCGCAGCAGCGGAAGGACGTCGAGCAGGCGCAGGAACTGCTCGCGGTCTATGGCGAGGAGCTGGAAGAGGCGCGGCGGCTTGCCCGGACGCGCAACGAGAGCGGCCGGCCCCTGCTCTCTCTGGCGGCGCTGTCGAATACGGAGTTGGATCTGCTGCCGAAGATTGAGCAGCTGGAGCAGAAGCTTCAGACCGCGACCGGTTTGCCGCTGCTCGTCCAGCAGTTGCTGGCGGCCGTGAATGTCGATGCAGCGTGGGAGAAGCTGACGCTGGAGAAGAAGAGGGAGGCGATCCGGCAACTGGTGACGGTGCGACTGTTCAAGGCGTCACGGCCGGGTGTGCACAAGATCGAGCCGGGACGAGTCCAGTTGGCGTTTATAGGGACGCCGGGGTTCAGGGGCCCACGACCCCGTGCTCGCGGGACCTCTCACCCTTTGGAGCGGCGTCTCGGTCCTTCTGCGGGAACCTGATGAGTCGGCCGCTGCTGCTCGTGGTGTCGGGCGCGAACTTGCCGTTGCGGTACATGTAGAAGGCCGCTTCCACTGACTCGGCGATCAGCGTGGCTCGTTTCTCTTCGAACTCGGCGCGCATCGCTTCTCGCTCTTGGGCCAGGGTGTTGGCGATGCGCCGGCGTTCGGCGGCGGCGTCGCGGTTCAGGCGACCCTGCTCGATTTCGAGGGCGGCCTGGGCGGCGAGGTAGGTGTCCTTTCGGGACTGTGCCTCGCGCTGGGTGGCGGCGAGTGCCTGGCGTACGTCTCGGGTGTCGACTATCCACGACCGGATGAGGACGAGAGCGAACGCTGTCAGGGAGGACAGTGTCAGGCACAGGCCGCCGACGGCGGCGGGGAGATGGTCACTTGGTATTCCCCAGGCGATGAGCGCGAGTCCTGCGAGGGTTGTTACTGCCGCCGTGCTGTTGGTGACTCGCGTACTGCCTTTGGAATCCATTCGTACCCCCGCATCACAGTTGTGCTGCTGCCCCTCCGTTGTCAGCCGGGTGATCGTCGGAGGTGTCATCTTCGAGACGTTTGAGGCGTCGGATGGTTGCAAAGAACACTTCCCGTCCGACTTCGTCACGGATGCCCAGACGATCAGCGGCCTCCTCGGGAGTAAGCGCTGATCGTACCTGCGATCGATCCGTTTCGGACAGTGACTGGAGTGATTCAGGCGGGAGGCCGAGCCCCTCGGTGAGGAGCACTCCGAGGTTTATGCCGGTAACTTCGCTGATCGCCTCGTAGAACCGGGCGTCCGGTACGGCAGTTCCTTGCCATAGCCGGGTGACGCTGCTGTCAGGCATGCCGGTATCTCGCGCGAAGCGCGCCTTGGCGCCGAAGCCGGTGTAGCCGGCGCGTTCAGCGGCGGGCACGACGAGGTCGGCGAAGCGTCGTGCGCGGGGGGTGGCGTCGGTCATATCCAGGAACTGTACCTCCCTATCTAGGGAGTAGCCACAGATTCCCTTGCTCGCAAGGGTTGTGATCAAGTCACTGACCTGCGTCAACGCAGGTCGCGGCACCAAACGAACATACGTCCACCCCGAACCGCACCCCTCCCTGGCAAGCAAGCTCCCTTGCCAGGGAGGGTTTATTCATGGCAGAGTCTCCCTCGTGAGCAAGGAACCTCCTGCTACCAGCGACGACCCTGCGCAAGAGGGGAGTGACTACGTGTTCCGCCTCAACATCACGAAGCTGCGCTACATCGCGAAGAACCACGGCGACCGCAGCGGCTACGCGATCAGCCGACGTACTGGGATCCCCGAGTCGTCCGTCTACCGCTACCTCAACGGCACGGCACAGCCTGACCTGAATTCGGCCATGCGACTCGCCGAGGCCTACGACATCGACCTTCGCACGGTCATCAAGCGCGTCCGGCTCGGCGCCGCCGCATGACCCGCGAAGAGCGCCGCGCGCTCCTCGGCGATGACGTCATTGCGCACATCCACGAGGTGGCCCACGCCGCGCCGGAGCCCACACCTGAGGTCGTGGAGATCATCCGCCGGATCTTCGCTCAGCCGCTGGAGGCGGCTCCCGCGAAGACCACGCCGGCGCCCCGCGCCGCCTGACCTACCCCATGACGCGCCGAGGGGCCGCCCGCTTTGACCGGCCTGGCGACCCCTGATCGGCGAACCTCACCCATCACAGAAAGCGAGGCCCACGCGATGGGCACATCATCGCAGACTCAACTCAGTGCGGCGATCGCGCTGACTCAGCTCTTGCAGGAGCACCCCGAACTGGCGGCGGCTCGTTGGTCGGTGGAGCGGGACGGTCTCCTGTCGGGGACGGTGGACCTGCACGCCGGCTATGACATCCGCGAGGTGCTGCGGACGTACGCCGCGGTTCTCGGTGGCACGGTCCGTGTGCACGAGTTCTCGTCGCCGGACGCGGGTCCGTCGTTGTCGGTGGCGCTGTACGCGACGTGGCGGGACGTGAAGGTCAACGTGTGGGGCACGTGCCTGGTCTCGGCGGTCTCCGCGGGCGCGGCGGTGGGGGCATGAGCGAGACGCCGATGACGCCTGACGTGGCCCGCGTGAGGCTCGCCCAGTACGGCGAGCGCACCAAGACCTGGTCGACGGCGACGTACGACAACGGGACCGAGCGGGCCCTGCACCAGATCGCGTCGACCCTGCTCGCCGAGGTGGACAGCCTGCGGGCTGAGGTCGCCGCGCTGAAGGCGGAGCGCCACTCGACGAACGAGTCCTTGTCCGAGGCGGCGGAGGCGCTGCGTACGAACCGGGACCGTCTGGCCGGGGTGGAGTCGGAGCTCGCGAAGTACGTCGGGAAGGAGCCGACGGTCGCGGAGGAGATGGCCTACCTCTCCCGGTGCATCGACTCGGTACTCGACCTCTGCAAGAAGACCGAGCAGCAGGCGGCCCGGTGGGAGGACCCGCTGCCGGTGCCCGAGTGGGTGGAGTCGGTCCGCGCGGCGGCCGAGGGTTTGGTCGAGCGGACGTCGTACCCGCCGGCGCTGCCGTGGGCGCAGCTGATGGACGACGAGGACCGGGCCGAGTTCTTGGACGAGCTGGCCGCGTCCGCTATCACCCACGCGCCCGCCGACGTGGCGCTGGCCGAGGTAGAGGCGACGTGCGGCCGGTGGCGGGCGATCGCCGAGGCCCAGCACGCCCACAACACCGCACCCGGCCCGGAGGCCTCTGTGGCCGGTGAGGGGGCCGACGAATGAGCACCGCCGTGAGTCTCGCGGACTGGCTGGCGTGCCTGTCGCTGGGTGTCGGCGCGAGTGCTGCCGTCTCTCTGCCGGTCGTCGTCTGGGCCGGCGCGGACTACTGGCTGGTGTCGGACTGGCGGGCGGTGGGTGACCGGCTGCTGGTCGAGGTGACCAACGGCCGGTATGCCGCCCGGGACGTCCGTCGCCGCGCGGCTGTGACTGTCGCTGGCCTGCTTCTCCTTCTCTCCGTTCCCACCGTCGAGGTGACCCCGTGAACCACTCGAAGAAGCCCAGCCTGTCGTTCAGCCTCGGCGCCAACGAACTCCATGGTGTGCTCCGCGTCGACCAGATCCGTACCGACACCCTCGTCCAGCTCGTCCAGCACTGGGCGGAGCCGAAGGACCGGGACGCGGTCATCGACGTGCTTGACGCGCTGGCTGAGGTGGTCTGCGGGCCGCGTGGTGAGGGCGACCTTGACGCGGCGATCGAGAAGGTCGAGGACGCTGCGGCGATGGACACCGCGCAGGTCGAGGTGTCCATCCCGGACTCGCGGCGTCTGCTGGACGAGCTGATCGTGGTGGCGCGCAGGCTGTCGCGGTTCAACCCGAAGCGTCTGCTGGCGGGTCAGCGGGGTGCGGCATGAGCGCCCGTCGTACCGCCCGCTGGGCGCTGCACTGGGCCGTCACTACCGCGGTCGCCGCGCTGGTGTCCCTGGTTGCCGCGGTCCCGTTTGCCGGGCCGGCGGCCGGCACGGCGGGGGTCCTCGCCGCGGCCGGGGTCTGCCTGGTCGGGATCGCGTGCGCACCGCACCCGGGAGGTGCGGCCCGGTGAGCAGCGCCAAGGAACGCCGCAAACGGCTCCTCCGCACCATGCGCCGCCAACCCGGCCAGTACCGCACCGGTGAGGTGATGCGCCTCTACCGCGAGAACGGATGGGGGCCGTCCCGGGCCACGGCGCGGGGTGATCTGCAGTACCTCGCCCGGCAGGGCGTGCTCGCCGAGCACGGCTCCTGGAACGACCGGTTCTACACGCTCAACGCGAGGAAGGACGGCCGCCCGTGAGCGCCGACGACACCACACAGGACAAGTTCACCGCGGTGGCCAGCCCCGTCGAGACCGCCTACGTGATCGCCGTCCACCGCGACCCCCACCCGGAGGGGCACGTCCCCGTCTCGTTCCCGCGGCTGGACATCGCCGAGTGGTCCCCGGAGGCCGCCAGCGAGTTGCTGCACGCCGACTACGGATACACGACGGCCCCGGGTAGCTACTGGCAGCCGCTGGGCGAGGGCCGGTACGGCATCCGGCTGCGCCGCACGGCGGGCGGTGATGCCGGATGACGACGTCCGTGCAGGCCGGGGCCCAGGCCCCGGCCGCCGGCCCGATCCTCGTCGGATGGTTCGAGCCGGGTAGCCCCGACTGGCACGCCGCCCGCGCGCAAGGTATCGGTGGCAGCGAGATCGCCGCCGTCCTCGGTCTCTCCCCGTACGAGTCCCGGTTCTCCCTCTGGCACCGCAAGCAGGGGCTGATCGGGCCGGTCGAGGAGAGCCCGCAGATGCGGTGGGGGAAGAAGCACGAGCCCACCATCTGCTCGGAGTTCGCCGAGCTGCACCCGGAGTGGATCGTCCACAACTCCGCGACGTACACGGCGGCCGGTAGGCCGTGGCAGATCGCCAACCCGGACCGGCTGCTGTACACGCCTGGGACGGACGAGCCGGCTTCCCTGCTGGAGGCGAAGACCGCCTACGACGATGAGGGCTGGGGTGAGGAAGGCACCGACCAGATCCCGGTCTGGTATCGGACGCAGTGCCTCTGGTACCTCGACGTTCTCGGTCTGGCCACCTGCCACGTTGCCGTGTTGGTCGGGCTGTCGGACTACCGCGAGTACGTCGTCCAGTACGACGAGACCGAGGCGCGGCTGCTGCGGGATGCGGCGGCCCGGTTCATGGACGACCTCGCCCGCGATGTGCGCCCGGACATCGATGGTCACTCCGCGACCTACCAGGCCATTCGTGAGATACCCGAGGGTCTTGACCTGGTCGACGTCGAGATCCCCACCAGGTTGCGCGACCGCTTCCACGCGGCGCAGGACGCGGCCTGGCTGGCGGAGGACGAGCTGACTGTCTGCAAGGGCTTGCTGCTGGATGCGATCGGCACCGGCCAGCGCGCTGTCTGCGAGCGGCAGCGGATCGCAACCCGCACGGTCCGCGATGGCTCCACCTACCAGCTTCTCCCTGCCAGGAACCGAAGGAACGCCCGATGACCGAAGCCGAGCAGCTCCTCATCGCGGCCGCTGACCTGACCAGGCGAGCCGACAGTTGCGAGAAGGCGCAGCACGAAGTGTCGCTTCCAACCGATCTCGTCGCCACCGTCGCCTACTTCCTCGAAACGTGCGGCCGCATCGTCGCCCGAGCAGGCGGCATCCGTGCCACCGGCCCGAACGAGGGCCTCATCGAACACGCCCACGACATCGCCCGCGTCCACCTCGGAGAGAACCGATGACCGAGAACACCGTCAGCAACGCCGTCGCCGTCCGCGACAACGGCCCCGGCGCCATGGTCGAGCAGTACCGCGAGGAGTACGCCGCGCTCGTCCCCTCCCACGTCAACGCCGACCAGTGGGTCCGGCTCGCCGTCGGCGCCATCCGCGGCAACCGGGACCTGGAGCAGGCCGCCAAGACCGACATCGGGGTCTTCCTGCGGGAGCTGAAGACCGCCGCCCGGCTCGGCCTGGAGCCCGGCACCGAGCAGTTCTACCTGACCCCGCGGAAGTCGAAGGCCCACCGCGGCCAGAAGATCATCAAGGGGATCGTCGGCTACCAGGGCATCATCGAGCTGATCTACCGAGCCGGCGCCGTGTCCTCCGTCGTCGTCGAGACCGTCCGCCAGCGTGACACCTTCCGGTATGTCATCGGCAGCGACGAGCGTCCTGTCCATGACGTCGACTGGTTCGGCGGCGACCGCGGCGACCTCGTCGGCGTGTACGCCTACGCGATCATGAAGGACGGCGCCACCAGCAAGGTCGTCATCCTCAACCGCGCCCAGGTCATGCAGGCCAAGGCCAAGTCCGACGGCCGCAACAGCGAGTTCTCCCCGTGGAACACCAACGAGGAAGCCATGTGGCTGAAGACGGCCGCCCGCCGCCTCGCCAAGTGGGTCCCGACCTCCGCCGAGTACATGCGTGAGCAGCTCCGCGCGCAGGCCGAGGTCGCCGCCGAGCAGTCCGCCGCCTTCGCCCCGGCGCTCCCGCAGCCGCAGGCGGACATCCCGGACGACGGCGACGACGCCATGGACGACGAGGGGCCGATCGACGCGGAGTTCGTGGACGACGAGCCCGGCCGGCAGTCCTGGCCGAACGTCACCCAGCCGCCCGCCCAGTAGCCCGCACACAGTTCGGCCGCCCCCGCGGGCAGTGCGGGGGCGGCCCCTCCAAGGAGATCACAGCATGGAGCAGACCCACACCAGCGCGCCGCCGTGGTACCTCGGCCGGCTCGTCGGTTTTGACATCGAGTCCACCGGTGTCAGCCCGGAGCGCGACCGCATCGTCACCGCCTGCGTCGTCCAGGTCGGTGGCAACGTCCCGGCCGCGCCGGCCGAGTGGCTGGCCAACCCGGGCGTCGACATCCCGGAGGCGGCCGCGCGCCTACACGGCATCACCACGGAGAAGGCCCGCGCCGAAGGCCGCCCGGCAGGGGAAGTCGTCGAGCAGGTCGTCACCGCACTGACCGCGGTCGTCCTCTCGGGCATCCCGGTCGTTGCGATGAACGCCGCATACGACCTGACCATGCTCGACCGGGAGGCCCGCCGGCACGGCGTCCGGCCGCTCGCCGACATCGTCGGTACGGACCTGCGGGTCGTTGACCCGTTTGTCCTGGATAAGCACGTCGACCCGTACCGGTCCGGCAAGCGGACGCTGACGGACTTGTGCCGCCACTACCAAGTCGCGCTGGACAGTGCGCACAACGCGACTGCGGACGCGGTCGCCGCATGCCGGGTGGCGTGGCGGATCGCTTCCACCCGTGGCGAGATCGGCAACGCCACCCTGGATGAGTTGCACGCCATGCAAATCGAGTGGGCGCGCGAGCAGGCCGAGTCGCTCGCGAAGTACTTCCGACACACCCCCGGCAAGGAGGACCGCGCGGCCACGGTGCGCGGCGACTGGCCGCTGATCCCGGCGCAGCGTGGGGGTGAGGCGTGATGTTCGGACTCGTCACTCGGCGCCGCCACGAGGAGGAACTCGCCGCGGTCCGCGCTGAGGTCGAGAGTCAGCAGGCTGGCGCCGCCGACGCTGCTGGCCGGGTGGCTGAGGCGGAGTTCCGGTGTGAGCAGTTGGTGCGGCGGCTCGCTGAGGCGGATGCCGCGAACCGTCGGCTGCACGGCCGGAACCAGGAGCTGGGCGAGCGGATCTCCGTGCTGGCTGAGGCGGACCCGGAGTACGCCGCGGCGCTGGAGCGGCGCGTGGCCCGGTTGGGCAAGGTCGGCGCCCGTGTCCTCGCCGCGTGGGCTGCGGAGAAGCGGCGCGCGGACCAGCTCCAGGCCCGCCTGGACGACGCTCTCGGGCTGAACACCGCTGCGGTCCTCGACGGCAGCCGGTGGCAGCACACCCGCCCGGACAGGAAGGGGCTCGTGTCGTGATCCGTAAGACCATCCGACGGCTTCCCGCGCCGCTGCGGATCGCCGCGCAGATCCTCGCCCCGACTGGTCAGCATCGCGCCCGCCCGCACGGCGCGATCGTCGCCACCGAGTTCGTCACCTGCACCCCGTGCGGCGGGGTGCAGACCGCGGCCACCCGGCACGGGGACATCGTCCGCTGCGCGGAGGGCCACGAGCAGCCCGGGCCGGAGGCCGGCTCGTGAACACCGTCATCGGCTTCGTGCTGTGGATCCTCCCCGGCGTGATCTTCAACGTGACCGTTCTGGGCCTCGTCCTCGCGGCCAGTCTGCTCGCCCGCCAGGTCCACGAGGGCCGTATCCGCCGCAGCGTGCGACGCCTTGAAACCCAACTCAGCAACCCGACCGCCTCCACCCACTACTCCCGGAAGGAGAAGCCGTGAGCTCCAACCCCGCCAAGGGGCCACTCATCGACGCCGAGCCCGCCCGCCGCCACGTCCGCAACCTCATGGCTGCCGGCGTCTCCGTCCAGCGGATCGCCCAGCACGCCGGCATCGGCTTCGCCGTCGTCAGCAGCCTCCTCTACACCCGCGGTCCGGGCCGCGGTCCCACCCAGAAGATCCGCCTCTACAACGCCCGGCAGATATTCAGCGTCCGCGCCGAGAACGTCGTCACCCACTACGTCGACCCCACCGGAACGCATCGTCGACTCCAGGCCCTCATGGCGAACGGCTGGCCGCAGCTCCGCCTCGGCCCCTACATCGGCCGGCACCCGGTGTACGTCAACCAGCTCCTCGCCCAGCCTCGCATCTACGGCATCACCGCGCTGGCCGTGGCCGCTGCCTACGACCGGCTGTGGAACCAGGACCCCCGTCAGCACGGCGTGCGGGTCGGCACCTGGAAGAAGGTCGTCGGTGTCGCCCGTACCCACGGCTGGGCGCCGCCCGGCGCTTGGGATGACGACACCATCGATGACGCCAACGCGCACCCGGAGTGGACCGGGTTCTGCGGTACCGACCGCGGCTGGTGGACGCACAAGGTCAACGAGATTCCGGTGTGCGTCCGCTGCGAGCAGGCCCATAGCTCGTGGCTGGCTGAGCGCAGGGATCTGCCCGCTCCGGATCGGTTCCGACAGATGGCGCTTGCCAAGGGGGCTGCGTCGAATCGCGGTGCCTGCATCGCCCATGATGCCCGCGAGTTGATGCGGGTCAGTGGTCTCGACTGCGAGCAAGCCGCCGAGCGCCTCGGTATCACCCGCCAGTACCTGCAGCAGGAACTGCTTCGTCACCCCGAGGCGGTGGCCGCATGAGCGCGCGTCCCCACGGTTACGCCCGCTACCGGCTCGACGGCTGCCGCTGCTACACCTGCGGCTGGGCTCGCGCGCAGTACGACGACAACCGGCAGCGCGCTATCCAGCGCGGCACCTGGCAGCCCTACGTGGACGCCGAGCCCGTCCGCGTTCACATCCGGCACCTCCGAGAGTGTGGCATGGGGCTCCGCGCCATCGCTGCCGCGGCCCAGGTTCACCGCAGCCGTCTGGCGGCCATAGTCAACGGCCGCGCCGATCGAGGAACCGGCCCGCAGGAAAAGGTACGGCCTGCCGTCGCCGCCGCGGTCCTCGCCGTCGAACCCACCCTGAAGAACCTCGCCCCGTCCACGCTGATCAACCCGGTCGGCACCCGCCGCAGGCTGCAGGCCCTCGTCGCCGGCGGCTGGCCGCAGCAGCACCTCGCCGACCGGCTCGGCATGACCCCCAGCAACTTCGGTGAGATGTTCCGGCGCGATCACGTTCTCGTCCGCCGTGCGCTCCAGGTGCGCGCCCTGTACGACGAGCTGTGGTGCGCAGACCCCACCGAGCACGGGGCGACCGCGGCCGGTGTCACCCGGGCCCGGAAGACGGCGGCGGCCAACGGCTGGGCCCCGGTCGGCGCCTGGGACGACGACACCGTCGATGACCCGGCGGCCTTCCCTGACTGGACCGGGTTCTGTGGCACCCCGACAGGCGTGAGCATTCACCGCCGGATCGATGTTCCCACCTGCCAGCCGTGCCGGGACGCCTTGTCCGCGCAACGACGCGAGCAGCGGCAGGCCGCCGCGTGACCGCGGGCCGCCGGCCGTGCGGCTGGCGGCCCGCCCGCCCCGGCACAGGCGTCGTGCCGATCTACCGCTACCGGTGAAAGGACCCCACCCCATGAAGAACACCCGCCGATTCACCGCCGCTGTTCTCGCCGGCGCCGCCGCCGTCGGCCTGCTGGCCGGCTGCTCGAAGTGGTCGGAGCCGTTCAAGGACGCGCCCCGCTCGGGTCACGACAACGGCAGCCCGGCCGACGTGATCCGCATGCCTGACGGTTTCTCCAACGCGGCCACGAAGTGCGACCACGGCAATCGGGTGTACATCGCCTACCACGGTGACGCGAAGTACGCCGCGATCGCGGTGGTCGCGGCGGACCCGACGTGTGCGGGTGGGCAACGGTGACCGCGGCGATACAGCCGGCCTTGGACGGCAGCGTTCCGGCGCCGGTCCTCGACTTCCACTCGTGGTGCGACCGCGTGCGGCCCGCATTCGTGGCGGCCGCCCGGACCGGCCGCCGGTTCACGACCTATGAGGTTGCCGCGGACAACGACCTGCCGGAGCCGCCGAACCCGCGCGCGGACTGGGGGAACTTCACGCAGGCCCTCGTTCGGGACGGGCTGCTGGAGCACTGCGGGTTTGACCGGTCCAGCCGGCCGACGGGCGAGAAGAGCGCCGTGGCCGTGTGGAGAGGCACCCGCGCCGCGCAGGCCGGGCGGGTCGCGTGATGGCCGCCCGCTCCTGGCGTCCGAACGGGCCCGGCAGTTTCCAAGCTCCGGCCGGGGTCCGCGCGGTCACTGACCGGGCTGGGCGCCGCTGGTCGAAGCGGGGTGCCCGGTGGACGGCGACCGGCAGCCACTTCATCCGCTGGCGGGTCCTCGTCGCCGAGCACGGGCCGGTCACCGAAGCCGACGCCTGACGCATGCAGCAGAGCCCCGCACCAGCACGGTGCGGGGCCCGGAGGAGGGAGGGGATATGCGATCAGAGGATGTCGTGGTCAGCGGGTTCGTCGCTGAGGTGCTTGAGCCGACGCTCCATGGCCTGCTTCTTTCGCCAGGCGTTGACGCGGGCGTGCGCGTGCCGGCGCAGGTCGTCGGCTCGCGACGTGCCCTCCGCCTCGCACAGCTCCCCGTATGCGGCCCAGGTCGCGTCGTCGATACGGACCATGCGGCCGGGGGTTCCCTTCGTCGTCATGTCGACAGGGTAGCTGACCTCTCACCCGCTACACACCCCCTGCTTCATGACCGTATGCCGAATGTATTGCGGGTGACTATACACCCCGGGGTAGAATCAGAGGCAGGCAAGGCGCTCGAACTGCCGCCCTGATCAGGGGCGTTCATCGACATGCCCTGACCAGCACAGACACGAAATGAGATCCAGTGAGCCTCGACGCGCAGGACTGGGTGTGGGAGCACTCCGCTGCCAAGAACACCCCGCGACTCGTACTGCTGGCCATCGCCGACAAGGCGAGCGGGTCCGACGTCTCGGCCTACGCCGGCACCACCTTCCTGATGCGCCGAGCCAACGCGTCCCGCACCGCCGTGATCACGGCGGTCGACACGCTCCTCAAATCGGGCGAGCTGGAGATCGTAGAGGGCAAGAAGGGCCCGCACGGCGAGACCCGCTACCGCATCCCCGGCGCCAAGGGTCACACCCGCAAGGGGGGTACGGAATCCGTACCGGTACAGAATCCGAACCGGTCCGGAAAGAAGACCCCGGGGGGTGCGGAATCCGTACCGGGGGGGTCCACATTCCGCACCGGCAGGGGTTCAGAATCCGTACCCCATAACGCAGTAAACGCAGAACACACAGATACAACGCAGAAGAGGGAGCAGCCCGGCTCACAGTCGCAGGCAGCGGCCGCCCCTGTCGACGCTTTCGCGCCCTCCCCGATCGAGGTCGACGGCTTCCATCTGAACGACGCCATGCGCCGCTGGGCCCACGCCACCTACCCCGGCCTCGACGTCGACCACTCCACCGCCCAGTTCGTCTCCCACTACCGATCGACTGGTGCCCGCCGGAAGTCGTGGCCGGATGCCTGGCAGAAGTGGATCCGCGACGACGCCAAGAGGGCAGCCGAGCGCGGCCACATCGGCAGCAACCTCCCCGCGGCCCCCGGCCGGAACGTCATCCCCTTCGCCGGCCGCCAGCAGGCCCAGCAGTCCGAGACCGACGCCTGGTTCGAGCGCTCCATGGCCCGCGCGAAAGCCCGAGACGAAGCCGCGGCCCGCCACACCCAGGAAGGAACCGCATGAGCCCCCGCCAAGGCCAGTCCCACGACCGGGCCTTCACCACCGAAACGCTCCAGGAGAAAGCCGACCGTATCCGCCGCGAGCAGGGCCTGCCGCCCGAGGAAGAGGAAGGCCCCCAGCCGTGCCACTGGTACGACGACGGCCGCGGCGGACGCTTCCTCATCCCCGGCTGCATGACCCGCGTCATCACCCCCGAGATCGACCAGTGCTCCTGCAAGTCGATTGAGGAACAGCTCGCGGACGCCCGCGAGGAGATCGCCAGCCTGAAGCAGGCCCGCGACAGCCTTCAGACGTGGCACGACCACATCACCCGCGCGGTCTACGACCACCCCGACGGCGTGAAGATCATGAAGCGGGCCGCCGACCGAGCGGGGATCGGCCGATGAACAGCCAGGAAGCCACGGTCCTCTGCCGCTACGTGCGGGCCCTGTGCCCCCAGCAGAAGTTCGACGAGTTCACCGCAGACGCCTGGGGTGACGTCCTCAAGCCCTACACCCTGAACGACGCCCAGCAGGCCGCCGCCCGCGTGGCCCGCCGACAGCCGTTCGTCGCGCCAGCCGAAATCGCCGCCGAGATCAGCACCATCCGCGCCGAACGCACCCACGACTTCCGGTACGAGCCCCCGCCCGGCGACCGGGACCCGAACTACATCGCCAACTACCGGGCCCAGCTCGAAGCCACCGGCGACGGCTACCGGCCTCCGGTCATAGATCAGCCCGCGCTCCCCGCCCGGCCGGTGGCTGAGCTCGTGAAGAGCTTCGCGGACGCCATCCCGAAGCCCCCCGAACGCGACGCGCCTGAGCCGGTGCCGGCTGTCCGTCGTCCCGGACCGCTTGGTCGGGAGTGCCCGACCTGCCATGCCGCGGTCGGCCGCCCGTGCCGTACGAACCGCGGCCGGGAGCGTGATCCGCATGAGTCTCGTGAGGCCGCCGCTCGTGGCCGCCGGCACGACCCGGCCGCCGAGGAAGCCCGCCGTAAGGAAGCCTCCCGCCACCTCACCGAGGAGCCCGCATGACCCGAGGAGCCGGCCGCTCCCGCGGCTACCGCGCGCAAGACTCCGCCCTCCGCCCCGGCAAGGTCGTCGTCCCCTTCGGCGAGAACACGAACATCTGCCCCGCCTGCCGCCAGCACAAGCACAACGCCTGCTGGGCCCACACCGCCGCCCTCGGCATCGGCGGGGAACCCGGATGCCCCTGCGGCTGCCACGTCCCCCTCGACGAGCCCCTCATGACCGACGAGGCCATCGACGACATGGCCGCCCACGGGCTCCTCGCTGAGCACGTCAAGTTCCAGACCGCGATGGCCCTGCGTTCTTCCCTGGCCATCCACTACCCGGAGGTCTGCCGGCGCTGCGCCGCCCGTGAAGCGACCCGCGCCGACCAGCAGACCGAACTCCCACTCGGCGACGCATGACCGCCCACCGCCCACCCAGCGCCACCGGCCCGCATACAGGAGACCGCCCGATGACCGGCTTTCAGCCCCTCGTCACCGAATCCGACCTCGCTGCCTGGCTGATACGCGAGTTCGGCCCCGAGATCCGGGACGACTACGACACCGCCAACCGGCTCCTCGGCAGCTTCGACTTCATTGCGAGGAATGGCCTCAGCCTGAACAACCGGCACCGCCTCGCCAGCATCATCGCCTCCACCCCCAGCCTCGACGGTCCGTTCGGTCCCGTCGACACCGGGCAGGCGGCGAAGACGCTGCACGCCGCGTACCGGATCACCCGCAAGCCCGCCGACCACGCCAGGCTCCACGTCGACCTGCCCATGCCCGTCGTCGTGTCCCGGCACCAGTGCCCGTTCTGCCGCCGCTTCACCCGCGCCGACCAGCAGGCCGTCCGCGACCACATGACCCGCTGCTGGTCCAACCCCCGGCTCCGCTGCTGCAAGACCTGCGTCCACCACCAGGACGCCGGCCCCTACGACGACGAGTCCTGCACCCACCCCGACGGCCCCGAGTACGAGCAGTACCGGTTCCCCGTCCTCCACTGCCCCCTCTGGCAGCACCGCGACGCCAGCCAGCCGCACACCGAGGAGACCGCATGAACGCCGCCGTCCGTCCGCTCCGGGAGTACGCCCACCCGTACTACTGCGCCGAGGGCAACTTTTATAAGGCAGGCCAGCACCTCACTTACGGCTCGTGGGCCGAGTTCCACGCCGAGTGGGGCGACCTGGATGACGACCTCAACGCCGTTTTCCGCTGGGACTGGAAGACCCCCGACCCCGCCGACTACTGCCCGGCCGACTGCAACGGACACGACGACGGCGGCTGCGACGAGATGCCGGAACCCGCCCTGCACGTGTACTGGGTGCTCCAGCGCAAGGCCATCCTCCGTTCCACCGAGTGCCCCGTCACGAAGGCCGACGAGCCCGCGATCCGCGAGTGGCTGACCCGCAAGGCCCGCTACATCGCTGCGATCTGGGAGCCGCTGCTCGACGGGACGGAGGCAGCCCGATGACCCGCCAGCCCGGCGCCCCCATGCCCGCGAGCCTCCGCGCCCTCATCCACAGCACCGCCACCCACCCCGCGCGCACCATCGCCTGCCCCCACTGCCACGCACCCGCCGGCCGACCCTGCACCCTCCGCACCACCGGCCAAGCCTTGCCCAAGCCGCACCCCCAGCGCGTCAGCACCTGGGCGCAGCAGACCGCCGTCTGCCCCGAATGCCAGACCACCCCCGGCAGCCCCTGCCACGACGACGGCCGCCCCCGCACCACCGTCCACGACCGCCGCTACGCCGAAGCACAGGAGACCGCAGCATGACCGTGTCGCTCTGCAAGCACAGCTTCCCCGTCCAGCCCCCGCATGGCAGCCTCGCCAGCCTCCACCTCCTCCGCGGCAAGGACCTCGCCTGCACCTGCCCCCTCGACCGGGCCTGCCACGCAGTAGTTCTTCTGCACCGGGCCAACATGCCGCCCGCCGAACTCGCCGCGTGGATCACCGTCGTCCGCGCCCGCGTCGACCGACAGCGCACCGCCCGCGGCGAACAGCCCATGTACACCCAACCCGCCCCGTGAGCGCCTGGCATCGGGCCCGCAAGACCTGGTCGACCGCGGACGACTCCGACATCGAGTTCGTCGTCCGTGACCGGCTCCCCGACTGGGGGCTGACCCGACTCGGACGCCGTACCGCCGCCCGCCGGCTCAGCGAACGCGATGCCACCCCCGAGGAGATCGCCGAACTGATCGGCGTTACTCCCCGCACCGTCTACCGGTGGCGCGCCGAAGACGCCGCCTGACCCCGCGGCAGCACCTGACCACGACAGCCACCCCACCACCTGACCTTGAAGGAGACCCCCGATGCTCACCCCCGACCAGTGGACCACGATCCGCGACCTCACCGCCTGGCTCGACCAGCAGAACGGCCGCTCCCAGCAGGAGGTCACCCTCCGCCTCCTCAAGCTCGTCGAGGAGGCCGGCGAGGTCGCGCAGGCCTGGATCGGCTACACCGGCCAGAACCCCCGCAAGGGCGTCACCCACACCCGGGAGCAGGTCGCCGGCGAGCTGGTCGACGTCATCGTCACCGCCGCGGTCGCCCTCACCTCGATCACCGACCAGCCGGAGACCGTCCTCGCCGGCAAGCTCACCGCGATCGCGGACCGGCCCCGCACCCCCACTGCCGCAGTCGACCAGCCCGTCGACCTGGACGACACCATCTGGCTCCAGCAGCGCCCCTGCGGCTGCATCGTCGCCGCCGTCGTGGCCGACGAGTCGAAGCTCGCCACCGCAGGCCAGGCCCACGAGCACTTCAACCCCACCCCGGCCGACCTCGTCCGCGCCGCCGACGCCCGGCTCACGGTCCGGCCGGTGACCGGACGCCAGTACCGCGAGCAGCACCGCGACCGCTGGCGGTGCGACAGCCACGCCGCCGCCTGACCCGCGGCACCACCACAGCACCCAAGGAGACCCGCATGACCGCCTTCCTCCGCGCGTTCCTGTTCTGCAGCGGCTGTCACCAGCCGTTCGACAGCAGCACTGTGCCCAGCGCCACCACCGTCCGCGAGGCGCGTCGCGAGGCCAAGCGCATGGGCTGGGTCCACAAGCGCGACGGCCGCGACCTCTGCGAGTACTGCGCGACCGACGAACAGCCTGCCCCCGCCTTCGCGTGAGCCGGCCCCGCACGACGACGACCGCTGTCAGTGGCCGCCACTACCGCCCCAAACCACTGCAAAACAGGAGGAAAATCATGTCCGAGCAGCTTCCCCACGACCCGTACATCACCGCCGTCTGTGACGCCCTCACCGCCGCCGGCCTCAACCTCACCGACCACTGCTGGACGTCCGACGGCGAGACCCGCGGCACCTACTGCTACCTCGATGCCGTGATCACCCTGGATCCGTCCGAGACGATCAGCTCGGACGACGAAGACGCCCAAGACGGTGCCGCGTGGCCGCACGGTCTGCTCCTGCTCTGGGAGTGGCACACCGGCATCGAGGCCGACCAGGGCGAGCCGGAGCGCGGCCCCGCCTGGCAGTTCGCCGAGCTGAAGAGCGACGGCAGCAACGAGTACCCGACCGACCTGCCGGTGCACGGCTACGCCTCCCCGGCTGCTGTGGTCGAGGCCGCCCGGAAGGTCATCGCCCGCGAGATCGGCGCCGGCCACTTCTTCAACGGTGGCCGGGCCCAGTGGGACGGCGGGGTGATCGGCGGTTCATGGGAGCGCGCGGACGAGCTGGACGCGGCGTGCGGCGTGTGGGCCGCGGACGAAGCCAGCGCATGACCCACGCGACGACGGCGGCCCGCGCTCGTACCGCGGGCCGCCGCCTGCCCCGACCCTACCCAGCCCTTGGAGCCCCGATGACCCAGCCCGACCGCGCGGCCGCCGACGCCCTCGTCGCTGAGGCCCGCCGCACCGTCCACGAGTCCCTGATCCTGCTGCCCGCGTGGGAGGCGGACCGGGTGCGCTCGCTGATCGCCGATCTGGAGACCGTTGTCGAGGCCCGGACCGCGATGCGCTTCACCGCACCCGCGGCGCAGCCGTCGTCCACGCCAGCCGTCTGCTGCCCGCACCCCCAGTCCGTGCACCGACCGGGTGAGGACCCGGTCACGCCCGGCATCTGCGCCGGCTGCGCCCAGTACCTCGCCACCACCGACCACGAAAGGCACAGCGCATGACCACGCCCGCCGAGTACTACCGCGACGAGCACGTGACGCTGCTCCTCGGCGACGCCCTCCAGACTCTGTGCACCCTGCCCGACGCCTCCGTCGACTGCATCGTCACCTCGCCGCCCTACTACGGACTCCGCGACTACGGCACCGAAGGGCAGTACGGCCTCGAGGCATCACCCGCCGAGTACGTCGATACGATGCGCCAGCTGTTCGCCGCAGCACGCCGCGTGCTCGCCGACGACGGGACGCTGTGGCTCAACCTCGGCGACAGCTACGCCTATCCGCCCGGATCAACGCACAAGCAGGGCCAGACCGGCCAACGTCGAGACTGCACCTTCACCGCCGAGACCATCCGCGGCACCACGGCGCTGCCGACGAAGAACCTGATCGGCATCCCGTGGCGCACCGCCTTCGCCCTCCAGGACGACGGGTGGATCCTCCGAAACGAGGTCATCTGGTACAAGCACAACGCCATGCCCGAGTCCGTCACGGACCGGCTGTCCTCGCGGCACGAGCACCTGTTCCTGCTGACGAAGGCCTCGAGGTACTGGTTCGACCTCGACGCCATCCGCGAGCCCCACACCATGCGCCCGCAGCGCAGGCCTCGAGGTCACAAAGAGCGCCAGCGCCTTGGCGTCCTCCCGGCCCAGACTCACTCAACCTCACAGCGCGACGAGCCCGGCGTCGACGGACACCCTCTCGGCCGCAACCCCGGAGACGTTTGGGACATCACCACCAAGCCCTACCCCGCCGCCCACTTCGCCGTGTTCCCCATCGAGCTGCCGCTCCGCTGCATCCAGGCGGGTTGCAAGCCGGGCGGAACCGTCCTCGACCCCTTCAGCGGATCCGGCACCACGGGCGCAGCCGCCCGCCAGCTCGGCCGGAAATACATCGGCATCGACCTCAACCCCGCGTATCACGACCTCGCTCGCGACCGTTTCGCCCAAGGCGTCCTCGACCTCGACACCACCGCCTGACCAGCGCCGCCGACCAACCGCCGCACGACCAACCCCCCGGGAGCGCCGGAATGACCAGCCTGCACGACCTCACCGCCACCACCACCGGCCTGCCCTGCCGCACCGTCGACCCCGACACCTGCCTCAACCGGCCGTCCGGACGCGCGGCGGAGGCTGAGCTGTACGTCCTGCTGCGGAAGGCGGGCGAGGACCGGTACGAGGCTCAGGCGCTCATCGACCGTCACCGGGACGAGGTACTGCGTCGGCTGGCTGGCGAGCAGCCCACGGCCGACGAGGCGCCGGTCTCGCCCACCGAGGCCCTCCTCGCCTCCCGGTGCGACGCCTGCCTCCACACGCTCAGGCAGCACGAGAACTACCGCGGCTGCACGGTCGTGCTCTGTGTCTGCTCCCGCTTCCAGTCGCCCGTCGACTCCGCCTGACCGCCCGCCTGCCGGGGGTCGTGCCCGTCGCACGGCCCCACGGCGGGCCCTCTGGCGGCCCTGTACGCCCGCCTGACGCTCGCACAGCCCGCGCGGGCAGTCCGGGAGGGGGCGGACCCTCACAGAGCTTCACAGCCCCGCCGCAGCCGATCCAGCACCGAGGAGAACCCGTGACACCCGCCGACGAGATCCGCACCGCAGCCGCCACGCTCCGCGCGCTCGCCACCGCCGCAGCCGACAACAGCGGCAGCAGCAACTGGCATACCACCCGCCACCACCCCGACCAGCCCGACTCCACCTTCACCACCCTGTGGGCGACCGGAGTACGCCCACTCCTCGGCGGAGGCGGCAGAGGCCGAGTTCCCTACGTCCACGCCGCCGTCGGCGACTACGCCGCCGCCATGGACCCCGCCACCGGCCTCGCCCTCGCCGATCTCCTCGACGACCAGGCCGACGGCGACGACGAGGGCGTGGTCAACCCGTGGGCCCTCGCCGTGGCCCGCGCCGTCCTCGCCCAGCCGTAGCCCGCACCCCGCCCACCACCAGGAGCAGACCGTGACCGACACCCCGACCCCCGCCACCGGCCAGATCTGGCAGGACAACGACCCCCGCAGCTACGGCCGCCGGCTCCGCATCGTCGAAATCGACGACACCCACGCCACCTGCGAACTGGCCGTCCCCCGCGGCGCCGGCCACCAGCAGGCCAAGCCCGGCCGCCGCACCCGGATCCGCCTCGACCGCTTCCGGCCTACCAGCACCGGCTACCGGTACATCGGCCCCGCCTAACCCCCGCCCGCCGGCCGCCCCCACGCGGGGCGGCCCCCATCCACGGAGCAGCCGTGAACCACCGCATCCCGTTCGCCCAGCTCACCCTCGCCCAGTACACCGACCTGTGCGCCCGCCTCGACCGCGCCGAGGCCGAACTCCGCGACCGCATCGAGGCCGAGTCCGCCGCCGCCGCCGGCAGCTACGCCGGACGCGTCGAGGAACTCGAATCCGAAATCGCCGCTCTGCGCGAAGTGGCTCGCGGCTACTGCCCCGCATGCGGGCGAGGCGACGCCTCGCCGACCACTCAGCAGTGGGAGGACCAGCGCAAGCGAGCAGACCAGGTCGAAGAACTTCTCAGCATCGCGCACGACACGTCCAACCGGTCCGAGGCTGAACGCGCCCGAGCGGTACAGCGCGCGGAGTGCGCCGAGGCCGCCATCGCCCGCGCCCGCGCCTACGCCGACGACATCGCGCGCAGTGGCTGGACCGGGCCCGCGATCGCCCGCCGCATCCTGGCCGCCCTCAACCAGCCCGCGCCGGCGGCGGCGACCCAAGCGACCGGCCGCCTCTACTACTGCCCGGCCACCGCCACCGTCGAAGACGGCACCCAGCACTGCTGCGGGCGGCCCGACCTCCACCTGCCGAAAGGACGGCCGTGACCTGGTCGACGCCGTACACCGGCACCCGCCGCCCCGCCCAGCCAAAGGCCGCCGTCACCAGCCGGCAGAAAGAGATCCTCGCGCTCGCCGGCAGCGGCTACACCGCAAGCCAGATCGCCGGCCGCCTCGGCATCCAGGCATCCACCGTCAACGAACGCCTCCACCGCACCTACCGGAAACTCGGCGCCCGCGACCGCGCCCACGCCGTCGCCATCGCCCTCGTCACCGGACTCCTCGACGCCGACGACATCGAACTGCCCCGCTCCTGACCCACCGCCCGGCCCGCACGAAAGGCACCGCCATGGACGCCGCCCGCACCTGCATCGTCTGCCCGGCCGCCCTGTACGACGACGAGCTGCAGACCTGCCGGCCCTGCACCGAGAGGGTCGCCGCCAACCTCCGCGCGCTCGCCGACCCCGACGGCCTGTACGCCCGCCTCGCGGACTCCCTGCACCCCGGCAGCGGGACGGGCGGGCCCGCGGTCTCCGGGAGCCGCACAGCGCCGCTGCCCGTCCGGCTCCAGCCGCTCAGCTTGGCCGCGCGCGGGGGAGTCGTCACCGTCCTGCAGACCTGGTTGATCGACTGGCACGAGACGCTCGGCTACAAGCACCCCCGCTGGGACGGCGACCTGCAGCAGCAACTCGACCAGGCCGTCAGCCGGCTCCGCAACCTGCTGCCCTGGGCCGCGGCCGAACACGGGGCATTCGACGAGTTCGCGAGGGAGACCGCGCAGCTCAAAGGCCAGTGTGAGGCTGCAACCGGCGGAGAGAAGCCGGCCCGTCGGATAGGCGTCACCTGCTCCTGCGGTCACACCCTCCGCGTCACCCTCGACACCGCGGGCGTCCGCTGCCCCGCCTGCTCGGCCCAGTACGGGCACAGCGAGGCGCTCCGGCTGCCCCTCGCGGAGAGGCGGGCGGCATGACCACCGCCGACTGGATCCGTCTCGCCATCAGCGGCACCGCCGCGGTCATCGCCGTCTGGTCCGCCGTCTCCACCCGCCGGGCCGCCAAGCGGGCCCGGGCCAGCCTCGCCCAGGCCCGAGCCAACATACGCAGCGCGACCGGCCGCCACCACCGTCCACGTGCGGCCCCAGCAGCCAGCGCGTACACCTGAGCTGTGGCCCTCACCCCGCCGATCGCACCGATGCTCGCCGAGCCCTGGCCCGCCCTGCCGCCCGAGCACGCCCTGCCGGGCGGGCTCGCCTACGAGCAGAAAGCCGATGGGTACCGCGCGATCGTCTTCGCCCGGCCCGGCCACGCCCACATCCAGTCCCGCAACGGCGCCGACCTCACCCCCGCGTTCCCAGATCTGGCCGCGGCCGCGCTCGCCCTTGACCAGCCGCTGGTCCTCGACGGCGAACTCGTCGTCGTCCACGACGGCCGACTCCACTTCGGGGCACTCCAGGCACGAGCCCGCCGCCGCGGCCGCAGCGCGCTCCAATCCGCCGCGCAGCAGCCAGCCCACCTGATCGTCTTCGACGTCCTGGAGACCGACGGGGTAGAGCTCCTGGACCGGCCGTACCAGGAGCGCCGCACCCTGCTGGAGAACCTGATCGCGGACGGGGTGCTCGTCGCCCCGTTCACCCTCTGCCCCGCCACCACCGACCGGGCGGTCGCCGAGGACTGGCTCGACCCGGCATGGGGCGCCGCCGGCATCGAGGGCATCGTCGCCAAGGGCGCCACCCAACGCTACGCCCCGGGCCGCCGCAGTTGGATCAAGGTGAGAGCCCGGGAAACGGCCGAAGCACTCCTCGGCGGGGTCACCGACAGCGCCCGGACGCCGAGCACACTGCTACTCGGCCGCTACGACCACGAAGGCCGGCTGCGGTTCGTGGCCCGGACCGCCCCCCTGTCTGCGGCCGCGCGCCGGGACCTCGGCCCCCTCCTACACACGGGCGGGGCAGAGCATCCGTGGCATGGGTGCCACTTCTCCGCCGGCTGGGGCCGCGGCGAACTGGACGTGACGCCCGTCGAGCCCGCGCTGGTGGTCGAGTACCTCGCCGACACCTCCGTCGACGAGGGGCGGTGGCGGCACCCGGTCCGGTTCCTACGCGTCCGCTCCGACCTGGACCGCGGTGACGTCCCCCGATTCCCCGGGTGAAGACGGCGCAGCCCGCGGCAGCGCGAGCATCCAGGGCGCCATCCGCAAGGCCCGGCGCGCCCATCCCCGGCAGTGGCGGCACGCGGCCCGACGCCTCACTGCGTCCAGACATCCGGTCCGCCGCCACGCCACTCGATCAGCTCGGCATGCTGCGCGACATCCAGCTCGTCCCAGCCCTCCAGCCCGGCCCGCTCCAGGAACACGGCAAGATCGTGCAAGCTGAACGCGGTCCCCAGCGGCTGCCCGTCGACGTAGACGCGACGGCCGCCGTTCTCCGCGGGCGACGCCACGACGACACGAGCTGAAGCCATACCCCCACCCTCACCGCGGCACCGGCCGGCCGCACCCGGGGCTACTCCGCAGGGTCTTCCTCCGTGTGCCGGACGGCCTTCTTCACAGCCATCTCCAGCTCGTACCGTGGCTGCCCGGTCGCCGTGGCGTGGTCGGCGATCGCCGCCTGAACGGCCTGCGCCGCCTCCCGCCAGGCCCGGCGCCGCGCGTCGTACTCCTCGCCGTCCAGGCCGGCGAGCTTGGCTCGCTGCTCTTCGGCGGCGCGTTCCAGTGCGATCAGATCATCGGGGATGTCCACAGGCGGATCGTAGGCCGGGCATGACACAGCCCCCGACCTCGGCACGCGAGACGGGGGCTGAACGAGGCGCGGCTACGGCCGCCACTCGACGCGGCAGCCGGGCCTGTCCGCGTATCCGGCTGTCAGGTCGAGCACGTCGAGACAGGGCCAGGCGCGGCCGTCGTGGTTGCAGACTTGCACGCCGGGGTGTGCCCGCTCGCAGTGCATCGAACAGTCGACTGATCCGCTGCTGTGGGGCGAGTGCCGCTCCAGCGTGCGCCGCTTGGCGTCGACCTCTCGCAGCACCCGCGCCGGATCGTGCCGGACGATGTGCGCGCGCTCGTCAGCGACCAGCACCATGGCAACCCGGTGCGCGGGTTCAGACGATGACACGGACCCCGCAGCCACCCAGTTCCCGGACAGCTCGCGCCACTGACCGCCCGCCGCCCACGCGATCCTCTCGTCCTCGTCGAGCTGCTCGCCGAGCCACCGCACCAGCTCATCCATCCGAGGCCTCCCGCTCCGCCGCGGCCGGCCGATCCTTCCCAGACCCCTTGTAGCCGCGCAGCAGATCCTGCACCGTGGCCGGCTTGATGCCCAAGCGCTTGGCGATGCCGCGCACCGACTCACCCTCCTCGTCCTTCAACCGGCGGGCCAGTGCACCGCGCTCCGCGTTCCAGCGGGCGCTCCGCTCCCGTGTCGCAGCCGTGATCTGGACTTGGGCACGCGACCGCGCCTCCGGGTCGGCGATCTGTTCCACGGCGTCAAGGGCCTCGAACACTCGCTGCACCTCCTCCTCATCTGCCACGCCCGCACCTTCCTGTTTCGGCGGGCCTTTCCCCAGAGGCTGTATGGTGACCGCACAACTGGTGTATGGTCACCATACAGCCTCGGGGGTCACCCCGCGCCGCTACGTACAAAGCCCCCGGCCGGAGTTGCCGCTCCACATGGCCGGGGGCGGACCCACCCAGAAGCGATCAAAGGAGCAGGTCCGCCATGGAGCGTACCGACCAGCAGCCCGACCAGCACACCCCTGCGGACCTCACGCCGCAGCAGACCAACCGGGTCATCGCCGAGCCCGCCACCGTCGAGGCATGCCGCGCCGACTACGCCGAGGCACGCGACGTCCGCGCGCGCCTCGGGTGGAAGGACGGCGCCTGACCCTCGGCGCCTGCCTCCTCGGCCGCCACCTCCACTGACCCACCAGACCGCCGGCCCCGCGTACGACAATCCCCCCGTCCGCGGGGCCGGCCCCCTCTGCTCCCGGAGAAGCACCGTGAAGATCCGCCGCACCGACCCCAGCCCCCCTCACATCCTCTACGGTGCCGCCGCCCTGGCCGTCCTCTCCCTCATCTGGTCCGCATACGCCATCACCGACCTCATGCACAGTGGGAGGTTCGGCCTGTCCGTCGCCATCGCCGGCGACATCGGATGGATCACCGTCCTCTGGGCCGAGTACCACGGCGTGACCATCTTCGGCAGGACATGGGCCGCGACCACAGCCGGCTGGCTCATCGCCGGCGGAGTGGCCTACCTCCTCGTCATCCACGGCAACCAAGCCGGCGGCCGCGCCCAGGCCATCGCCGGACCATTCGTCGTCCTCGTCGGGAAGATCGTGTGGGCGTTCGCCCTCGAAGCGATGAAAGACCCCACCGCCCCGACCCCGGAGCAGCAAGCCGAAGTGCACGCCGTGATGCGGGACTCCGCGCACGAGACGGCCCTCAGCCACGCCCGCGCCGACGCCGAGATCGCCCGTATCCAGGACCAGGCCCGCATCACCCTCGCCCACGACGAAGCCGACTTCACCATCGGCCTGGAACGACTGGAGAAGCGCGCCGAGATCGTCCGCCGCACACCGCTCGCCCTCACGTCCGCGACGAGCCCCGGCCCGGCCGAAGCCGCATTCGACGTGGTCGCCGAGCAGGCGATCACCGTCGCCAGCGAACAGGCCGAGCAGCCGAACGCCACCACGAACACGACCGCGAGCAACCCGAACACGGTCCGCGAACAGATTGCGAACAACGCCACCACCAGCGCGAACGCCGATCGCGACCAGCCGAGCATCGCCGAACTCGTCCGCGAGCAGGTCGCGAACAATCCGAGCAACGCCGACGCAGTCCGCGGCGTCATGGCCGCGCTGCCCACCGCCAACCGAGACAGCGTCGCCGCCGCCGTCCGCCGCGAGCGTCGCAAGGGCCAGCCCAAGGGTGGATACGCATGATCAGTCAAGGCGCCGACGAGCGCCGCATCCGCAACTTCCTCGTCCGCCTGGGCGTCGGCCCCGACGCCGCACCCACGACCACCCCCACCATCGAGCGTCGGCCGCAGGTGGCCGACGACCCGTCCGACGCGTGGTGGGACGAGCTGTACGGCGGCACCGAACCGGCCGCCCCCGCGGTCGCGCGCCGCCCGTCGCCGCGCCTGCCGAACTGGTGGGAGAACAAGCCCGAGCAGATGCCCGAGCCCGCCGAGCACAACACCGAACAGGCAGCGAACACCCCACCGAACATCCCCCCGAACACGGCCCCCATCAGCCCGAACAGCACGGAACGCCCCACGACCCCGCCGACCGCCCAGCACCCGCCACAACTCCCCCCCACAGAGCCGCAGCGCGCCCGCCGGCAGTCCCTCGTCGACGCCTGGGACAGCATCCGCCCCCGCACCCGCTGGCTCGTCCGCCACGCCACCGCCGCAGCAGCCGGCTGGCCCCTCGGCCTCGTCCACTGGGGCACCAACACCGCCGCCTGGTACGCCGACGGCAACTGGACCAGCACATCCGCGTGGGTCCTGTACGGGCTCGGCCTGTGCTCCATCGCCCTCTACCGCCGAGCCCGCACCTGGGCCTGGCCCGCCGCCTGGGCCGCGGCCATCCCCGTCTCCTCCATCACCCTCGGCGTACTCCTCTACGCCCCCGGCCAGTAAGGACCCCCAGTGAACAGCGTGTTCGGCAACCTCGGCATCGTCGGCCTGGCCGTCGCCCTG
The DNA here is from genome assembly GCF_055558055.1 of Streptomyces sp. NPDC025833. Lineage (NCBI taxonomy): Bacteria > Bacillati > Actinomycetota > Actinomycetes > Kitasatosporales > Streptomycetaceae > Streptomyces > Streptomyces sp. NPDC025833. The sequence continues at coordinate 388,104 of NZ_JBVHNF010000003.1, read as the reverse complement.
ACCGTGCTCCTGCTCGTGGGCATCAAGGGCGGCGGCAAGGTCAAGCCCCTCGGCTGGTGGCCGTGCCTCGTCCTCGGCATGCTCGCCGGGTCGGCATACGCGGCGGCCGGAGGCATCTTCAAACTGGTCCCGGACCTGGTCGGCTCCCTGCTGAAAGCCGCCCAAGGCATCGTGCCCGGCGTCACCATGCCCGCCGTCGCCCTGACCTTGGCGATCGTCATCCTGTTCAAGAAGCTCGACACCAAGCAGGTCGCCCTGCTCGGCATCGTGTTCTGGTACGCGGCCTCGGGCGCGGGCGGCGTGTGGGGCACCGTCTCCGAGTCCATCGCCAACCTCGGCCAGCAGGTGTCCTGATGGTGCGCCGCCTCGCCGACTTCATCCGCACCCTGCTGGCCCTGCTCGGCCCGCTGAGCACAGGATCCCGCGCGCTCTGGGCCCGCCTGCTGGGCCGGTTCGGCTGGAAAGCCGCAGCCGGCCTGACCACCGCGATCGTTTACGTGATCGCCCGGTACCCGAAGGGGGCAGCCTGGCTGCTCCTCGCATGGTGCGTCGCCGCCTGGATGCACGCCCCCGCCCACGATGAGGCAGCGGACGACGATCACCAGGCAGGGGAGGAGACGCCCGTCGAGGGCCCTGCCGACCCGTTCCCAGGCATGCTCCACGACCTCATCGGCGAGGCCCCCGGCGTCCACATCAAGCGGGTCGTCGAGTGGCTCCACGAAAGCGGACAGGACCCCCTCTGCACGCCCGCCGACGTGACCGCCGCATTGGACCGCCGTGGCATCCCCATCCGGGCGTCTGTCCGGGATGCCGCCAACCGGGTCAACCGGGGGGTGCACCGGGACGACCTGAAGGCGTGGGCAGAGGCCCGCTCCCCGGCCCCACCGGTGCCCCTCTCCAAACCGCGTAGCAACGCTGCTACTACGGCTGTGACCTGCGGTGTAGCAGCCGCCCCTACGGACGTAGCTACGCCTGCTACGGCCGCTGATTGACCCGCCCGAGAGGACCCTTCCGATGCCGTACGTCTACTGGTGCCGTCAGTGCGGGGCCGTCTCGCCAGCGCAGCACGCGCGCAGCGCGGCCGCCGAGGACGAACTGCTGGAGCACCGCCGTACCGCGCATGGCGGGTTGGCGCCGGCGGCGGGGGACGGAGTCCGGTCGGTGCACGACGCCTCCCGCGGCGGCGGCTGCATGCCGTCGGGGTCGTTCCTGTTCTTCATGTTTCTGCTCGCTGCGGTCCTGGCGAACTGCTGGGGCCGCTGACCCACCCCAAGCCCCGGGGCGGCCGACTGCTGCCAGGCGCCCGACCGCCCCGGTCCCCATCCCGCACACGAGACAGGAGACCGCCATCATGGCACTCGGCTGGAAGAAACCGCCCGTCCAGGGCGACCCGCGCCTGAAGGGACACGAAACCGTCTACCAGGCGTCCCGCGGTGGCTGGCTGAAGCCGGCAGACAAGCCCGTCCCCGGCACACCGCAAGACCAGCAAAGCCGTTGACGTCCTGCCACACTGGAATCGGGCCCCGCTGTCGCCCCCCGTCGACGGCGGGGCGCACTTCGTTCGGGTCACAGCTTGACCACATCCGCCTCCCACCCCACACAGCCGGGCGGATGATTCCCCCACCGCACGATCCCTGGGGGGACCCCATGAGTGACACCACGCCCACACCGCCGCCGCCAAGCTTCCCGCCCCCGGCTCCGGCACCGAAGAAGTCCCGCACCAACCTCGTCATCATCGGCTCCGCTGCCGCTGTCATCGCCGCCGTCGTAGCTACCGGCGTCGTGGTCGTACAGTCCAACCACGACGACAGCAAGCCCGCCGCGGCCGCTACGCCGAGCGCGCCGGCCGCCGACGACACCACAACAGCCGCAGACGAGGAACCCGAGCAGACGTACACCGACGTCACAGCCAACAGCTTCACCATCGAACTGCGCACCACCAGACGCCAGTGCTTCGGGTCAGCGGGCTGCAACATGACGGTCGAGCCGAAACTCTCCTACCTGGGAGACAGCTCGGGCATCGATCCGGACGCCGTGTACGAGATCACCTACGAGATCAGCGGTACTGACTCCGGCCCGGTCATCGCAACGGCCGAGTTATCGAGCCAGACCAGCCTGAACTACACGCCGTCGATGATCCAGACTGCTTCAGCGGGTACGAAGGTGTCCGTAGAGATCACCGACGTCTCGAAGCGAGGCGGTTGAACGCGTCCGCGGTAGTGACATCAGGCCACCGGCGTCGTAGCGTTTCGGCCAGCGGCAGCCGCGCGGTTCGCTCTGACCAAGCGGCGGGGGTTGCGGAGCTGCGACCCTGCCTCCCCCGTGCGACTGCCGCGTAGACGCACAACGGCCCCGCACCGGATCATCCGGGCGGGGCCGTTGTTCATTCCTCGGGCTGCGCGGTACAGCCCTTTACTGGGCACCGCCATTCCACTATGTAGGACCGCTCCAGTTCTCCCGGGTGAGTGGCGTCGTGCAGGGTGCGCTTGCCGGGTGTTCCGCACCTGGGGCAGGGCTCGGGTTGCAGCGTCGCGAGTTCCGACTTCGTGTAGATCTTTGCCATACCCAGCACGGTAAAGGCAGTTGGCTGAGTTGTTCCCTCCGCCGCCGGGGCAGAGGCCAGTGTCAACGGTCGGTGATCAACGGTCGGCGGGCGCTCACGTGGGCTCCTCGTCCGGGCGCGCCGGGCCCGCGCCGTAGAAGCCGTCCATCTGCACGTTCAATTCGGCCAGGTCCGGGTGCTGGGCAACGTCGCGCGCGATACCCGCGTTGAAGGTTCCGGTGAGCCGCTTCATCGCCTGCGTGGCCTCACGAATGTGGTCGTGCGGTTCGGCGGGGTCAAGGTTCTCGCTCATGCGGTCTCCCCCTCGCTTCTCGCCGGGCGCTCGCGGCGCTTCTTCTTGACCAGGTCGTGCAGAGCTTCGATGACTAGCTCGGAGTTCTTCCGGCCCTCGGCGGCGGCGATGTCCTCGACTTCCTTCCAGAGCACGGGCGGCGGCCGGAAGGTCTTGACGGGTGTCTGGCCGGTTGCGGGCCGGGCCATGGCTCCTCCTACGGGTTCGTATTACAGAAATCACTATCCATCTGCGGAGGACGGTTGACAAGCCTGCCGGTCCGGGTGCATTCTCGTATTACAGAAACTGCACCGAAGCAGGGGGACTGTCCAGATGATCGCCACCAACCGCATCCGCCGCGCCACCCTCAAGGCCCGGACCCGCACCCACCGCGCCGCCGCCCGCATCCGCCGCACCGGCACCGGCACCCTCGCCACCCACTGCCTCGCCGCCGGCCTCCCCATCCGCGAAGCCCGCACCGTCGCCAGCAGCCTCCGGAAGAACGCCGCCAAGGCCGGCGTCACCGGCACCCCCTCCGTCAGCTACACCCACGGCCGCGCCCGCACCTGTGTCCGGTACAGCCCGGCCGAGGTCGCCCGCATCGCCGTCATCTACCGACCCCGCAAGCCCGCGTACCGCATCGCCACCGCCCGGCTTGCCCTGGCCGCCTGAAAGGAGGACCCCCGTGACCGAGTACGCAGTCTTCGAGGACGGCGCCTGCATCGAGGCCGGGTTCCACGGCGAGATCGGCAGAGCAGCGGCCGAGGCGCACATGGCCGACCTAGTCGCCGCCGATCCGGGCATGGTCGACGCCTACGAGGTGACCGCGGTCTGCCCTGACCACGCCGAACAGCCCAAGACCGGCTGCGAGGAGTGCGCCGAGGAGGACGACGAACCGACCGCACGTGACGAGGACGAGTGACCACCCTCGCCGCTTGCCCCCCGCCGTACGCTCAACCCACCGCCGAAAGGAACCCGCCATGGGCTACAACACCTCTGTCGACGGAGAAATTCGCATCGAGCCGCCGCTCACCTGGCGCGAGTTCAAGGACAGCCCGTTCGCAGGTGACGACCTCGACGTGAAGCTCCGCGTCGAGGTGGAGACTGTCGACACCGACGACGGCCCTCTCATGCGCAAGACCGCCCCCGCACTCGTGCCGAGCTGGGAGGGCAACTACAAGGCGTACAACCTGATCAAGCATGTGCAGCAGGCCATCGATGCCTTCCCCGGTCACACGTTCACCGGCCGCTTGGACTGCGAGGGTGAGGAGAACGGCGACCTCTGGCGCGTCGTCATCCGCGGCGGTCGCGCGGAGAAGGTGACGCCGCGCATCGTCTGGCCCGACGAGGAGTAGCCCATCGCCCACCGCCTGACAGCCCGAACGCGACGACGAGAAGGAGGACGCCGTGGCGCTCTGCTCCGATTGCAGCACCGTCATCCCCTGCCACTGTCACCTGAGCCCGCCGGCCCAGGTCCGGCCCGGCGTGTACGCGACCACCCAGCCGCACCCCGCCCAGCCCGATGCCCACCACGGCGAGCCCCCTAACGCCTGACCCGAGCACACTGAAGACCCCGATCCCTCGCCATCAAGGGATCGGGGCCTTCGCCCTTTCTGCTACCCGATCGCCCGGCCCTGACGGCGCTGCCACCACCGCCAACCAGCCCGCGGCGCCTCCCAGTACACAGCACGCATGATCCAGTACCCGGCGACCAGCATCCACCACACCAACTGGAACATGCCCACGATCGCCGCCGCACCCAGCGCAAAGAAACCAGATGCAGCCCGCCCCGGCGACGCCGATACCCGCAACGGCCCAATGCCACCCGACAGCCGAATGCCCATGAAACCCCCCAACGACAGCGCACGCTCCCCAGCGCACAGTGCCGGGATGCTATCGCCGGCCACCGACAGCCGACGCCGCTTCCCGTAGATCAGCCCACATGCGCGTGAGGCCCCGGCGCCACCGCCGGCTCTGGGGCCTCCGCTGCCCGCCGTGTCAGTGACGCTTACGCCCGCGCATCTGCCGCGTCCTCGCCGCCTTGCGGGCCATGAGGCTCCGCTGCGGAAACGTCCGGCCCGCGTTGGAGATCTCCGCGGCTCGCCGCTTGGACATGCCCTTGCGGCGCAGCGCCCGGTAGACCTTCTGTCGCGATCGGTACACGAACCCGTACCGGCCTCCTCGGTCGGACACCATAGCCAGCACCCCACCCTCCACCCGCGAATCGAAGACAGAGCCACATTTTCACCTACGATTCAAAGGTACCCGTATGAGGAGGGGCCACCATGACAGCCGACGACAGCAGCGCCGGCCGCAACGGCAAAGGACAATTCGTCCGCAGCATGGACAACGTCCGCCGCGACGCCGAGGCAGCCCGCCTCTACTCCGCCGGCGGCTGGACCTACCAAGCCATCGCCGACCACCTCGGCTACGCCGACCGCGCCGGCGCCGTCCGCGCCGTGCAGCGCGCCGTCCGCGAAGTCGTCCAGGGCCCGGCCGAACAGGTGCTACGGCTGTACACCAGCCGCCTGGAATGGGCCTACATGAAAGCGGTGGAGATCGCCGAGACCGACCACGTCGTCGTCTCCCACGGCAAGGTCATCACCGACGAGGACGGCACCCCGCTCCGCGACCACGCCCCGGTCCTCGCCGCGCTCCGCGAAGCCCGGCAGACCCTGGAGTCGTTCCGGACCATGATGGGCCTCAACCAGCCCGTCAAGATTGACGCGACCGTCCACGAGGTCACCCAGCAGGACCTGGAGCTGCAGGAGATGCTCCGCGAGGCCAAGGCCCGCACCGAGATGGAGGAGCGGCAGATCCTCGACGGACCCGCCAAGGGCTGACCGAGTGACCACCGCAACCCGCACCCCCAGCTACCTCGACGGCCTCGACGCCGAGACGTTCAACCTCGACACCTACCTCGCCCAGTTCGACCCGCGGCTCCTCGCCGACCCCGAAGGCCGGCGCACCCTCACACGCCTCGACCCGCTGCTGTTCGCCCTCGTCTATCTCCGCCACCACCTCAAAGACGAAGACGGCCACATCACCTTCGGCGACGCCCACCTCGACTGGTGTCGCGCTGGCCGCCGCTGGGTCCGCTCATCAACGGGCCCGGCCGAGGAGCGCGACGCGTGGATCGCCCCGCGGAACACGGGCAAGACGACGTGGTGGTTCCTCATCCTGCCGATGTGGGCCGCCGCCCACGGCCATGTCCGGTTCGCCGCGGCGTTCGCCTCCGCCGCGACACAGGCCGAACGCCACCTCTCCACGTTCAAGCGGGAGCTCGACGGCAACCCGCTGCTGCGCCGCGACTTCCCCGACCTGTGCACCGCGGCGAAGCGGCCGTCGGGTCAGAACGTCGCCGACACCCAGTCCATGTACATCGCGAAGAGCGGGTTCATCTTCGCAGCGCACGGCATCGATTCGAGCGCGCTCGGCATGAAGGTCGAGGAGAAACGCCCCGACCTGCTGCTGTGCGACGACATCGAACCCGACGAGGCGTCGTACTCCGCGACTCTCGCGGCGAAGCGGCTCACTACCCTGCTCGACGCGATCCTGCCGCTGAACATCTACGCGAGAGTGGCGATCTGCGGGACCGTCACGATGCCGGGCAGCATCATCCACCAACTGGTGAAGGCTGCCCAGGGAGTCCAGGTCGCACAGTGGATCCGTGACGAGGGAATCCGGGCGCACCACAGCCTGCCCATCGTCGAGCGCCCGGACGGCACGGAACGGTCGATGTGGCCGGCGAAGTGGCCGATCGGCTACCTGCTGGAGATCCGGCACACGCGCTCGTACGCGAAGAACATGGCGAACGATCCGCTGGCTGCGGACGGCGCACTGTGGACGCCGGACGACTTCCGCTACCCCGAGATGCCGGGCCCACTGGACCGCCTCGCCGGCGCCCTGAACGCGGCCGACCGCGTCGACCCGGTTACCGGCGCAGATCCGGTCACCCACATGATGCTGTCCATCGACCCGGCCACCACTGCGAAACGCGCGTCCGACTTCACCGGGCTGGCGGTGGTGTCATGGTCGGCGCAGCACCGACGGTGCACGGTGCACGCCGCAATGGCGCTGAAGGTCCGCCCGGGCCCGGAGTTGCGCGAGCGGGTGCTGGCTCTGCTGGACGAGTATCCGCGGATCGGGCTGGTCCTGATCGAGGTCAACCAGGGCGGCGACGCGTGGCGGTCGGTGCTGCACGATCTGCCGGTGCGGATGAAGACGGTCCACCAGAACGAGCCAAAGGTCACGCGCGCGGAGGGCCTGCTCGGACTGTACCAGCGGGGCCGGGTCCTGCACGCGCGACGGCTGCCGGAGCTGGAACAGCAGATGTGCACGTTCCCGAAGGGCCCGAACGACGACATGGTTGACGCGGTCGGCAGCGCGGTGCGCCGGTTCATCCCGCCGGTGAAGCGGGCGGCGCCGTCGGCTTCGAAGGCTGCGTACACCTGATGCCTGGGTTTCAAAGCATTAATCAGCCCGACTGGGCGCATGACGCACTTAATTGAACCGTCTATCCTTCGATTCAAAGGTGACGGCCGGGAGGGTGCATTGGAAGACGAGGCGATCGACCCGCGCGCCGACCTCATGTACGGCATCGGAGAACTCGAAGAGGCACGCCCCGCCTACGACCAAGCCCAGACCTACTACGACGGCAAAGTCCCCGAGGTCTTCACCAACGCCCGCCTCCGCCGCGCCCTCAAGGCACACGACATCGACTTCGACCTCAACTTCGCCAAGACCCCAGTCAACGCGGTCACCAACAAGCTGAAGGTCGCCTCCGTTACCAGCCCCGACCAAGACGTCAACGACCTCATCTCGTCGATCTGGCAGGACAACCGGCTCAACATCGAACTGCCCGACCTCTTCCGCAGAGCCGGCGAGTACGGCGACGCCTACCTCATGGTGCTGCCCGTGGAGGACGAGCAGGGCAACGTCGTCCGGGTCGAGATGTACTACAACAGCCCGCAGACCGTCCGCGTCATCTACGACGAGGAGAACCCGCGCCGCAAGGCGTACACGATCAAGAAGTGGTGCGAGGGCAAGTACCACCGGGCCGAGCTGTACTACGACGACCGCACCGAACGGTGGACCACAAGCGCCAACTCCCGCGGCGACCAGCCCAAGGACTGGATGCGCTGGCCCGCCGACCCAGAAGACCCAGAGTCGTGGCTCCTCGACGGCTGGGGTGAACAGCCCTGCTTCCACTTCCGCACCGACCGGCCCTACGGGACTCCGGAGCACTACGGCGCCTACGGCCCGCAGAACGCGATCACGAAGCTGCAGGCCACCCACATGGGCACGGTCGACTACCAGGGCGCACCCCAGCGGTACGCGCTGACGGAGACATCCACGACGGACACCAGCGACCTGGAGCCCGGCGACTGGGACGACGGCGACTGGCCCACCAACGAGCGCGGCCTCGGCCCATCCGACTCCGGCGAGGACTCCAGCCTGAAGGCGGGCCCAGGTGAGATGTGGCTACTTCGTGGCTACAAGAGCGTGGGGCAGTTCGACGCCGCCAACCCGTCCGTGTTCCTGGACCCCATCACCTTCAACGTGCGGGCGATGGCGCAGATCACCGAGACCCCGCTGCGCATGTTCGACCCGCAGTCCACGCAGCGGTCCGGCGTGTCCTTTCAGGAAGAGGACGGGCCGTTCATCTCCAAAGTGGAGAACCGGCAGACCAGCTACGGCGCCGCCCTCCACGAGGCGTTCGTCTTCGCCCTGCGCCGTCTCGGGGTCGAGGACCCTGTCGTCACCGTCGACTGGGTACCGGCCCGGTCCGTGTCCACGGTCGAGGGCTGGCAGACCGTGAAGACGAAGATCGAGGCCGGGGTACCGCGCCGTCAAGCGCTCATGGAAGCCGGCTATCGCGCGGAGCAGGTCGACGCCTGGCTCGCCGGCACCGACGATGCCGAACTGCAGCGCCGCGTCGACGTCCTCGCCAGCCTGGCCGACAGCGCGCAGAAGCTCGGTGCCGCGGCCGCGCTCGGTGTCATCACCAACGAGCAGGTCAGTGCGCTCATGTCCGACACGATCAGCGACCTCGAAGCGCTTGCGCAGGCGCAGGAGGAAAGCTGATGCCGTACTCCAGCGACCGGCTCACTCGCCTCGTGCAGGACGACCACACCGGCGAGGTCATTGACCTGGAGAACCGGCTCGCCGGCAGGGTCCTACTGGGCGCTGACCGCGCGTTCGAGGAACTGATCCGACGCAGCCTCGACCTGTGGACACGGCTGTCCGGCGGGCCCGGCGGGCCCGGCGAGCCCGCGCTGTCGGGTGAACTGCTGCGGCGAGTCATCAACGCCGCACGAGTCGGCGTCCGGGGTGTCCTGGACAGTCTCGCCGAGCGCGCGCCCGGCATCATCGAGGGCGGGCTCGCCCCGGCGCTCGCCATGGGTGTCCAGCAGGGCGCGGACTTCGTACGGGCCGCAGCGGGCCGCCGACGCCGGACCCCGTCGGTGCCGCGCGCGGGTCGGGTACTGCGGGATGAAGCGCGCCGCATTCGGGACATGGTGGTCGAGCGCCGGGACCGGGCATTGTTCCTGCTGCACCCGGATCGAGTGTCGCGCTGGTCGCACCTGCTCGCAGGGCTGGGTGCGGCCCGGGCGGTGCTGGCGGTGATCCGGGCGCATATCGCCTGGGTCATCAATACCGCGGTCCGCGAGGGTTTGGACGCCGTCGTCCGCGCGACCGCCCCGCTGCGGCTGTGGGTGTCGGAGGCCGATGCGTGCGTGCGCTGCCTGGCCTACACCGGCCGCACAGCGAAGCCGGGCGAGCCGTTTCCGGGCGGCCTGTCGTGGGATCCCCGCCAGCGCCGCGCGCGGGCGGCCGACGTGGACGGGCCGCCACTGCACGCGCACTGTCGTTGCCGCACCGTGCCCTGGAACGACGTGTGGCGGACGTCGGGTACGCCGTTCCCGGAGGCGCTGCGCCGCGAGGCCGAGCGCTCCATCGGCTACGGCACCGGCCGGCCGTCGGAGTCCCGCGCGGTCCGGCTGCGTGCCGCCCGTGAGTTGCTCCGCACCGTCGATGATCTGCTGCCCGCGGTCGAGGCCCGCGCTCGCACCGCACTGAGGACTGGCCGGTTCCCGGCTGCCGCATAGACCCCCGGCGCCCGCCGATGGGCCGCCGCAAGCCCCCGTGATGGAGGAGAACACCATGGGCATCCACCCCGCCACCGACCAGCCCGACCCGATCAGCCTGCCCCCCGGCACCATCCTCGGCTACCGCACTGACGGCCGCCCCATCTACGTCATCGCCGGTGGCGCCGAGGACACCGATGACAGCCCCGAGGTCGAGGTCCCCGACGAGGCCGAGGAGCAGCCGGAGCCGGTCACGGACGACGAGCCGGAGCCGGAGGAGACGCCGAAGCCGAAGCCCCCGGCGAAGAAGACCGACGAGGGAGACGACTACAAGCCGCCGTCCAAGGACGAGTGGTCGCGGACGCAGGCGGCGCTGAAGAAGGCCAACGAGGACGCGAAGCGCCACCGGCTCCGCAATAAGGAGTTGGAGGACAAGGCGCGCGGCGACGAGACCGACCACGAGAAGGCGCTCCGCGAGGCCCGCGAGGAGGGCGAGAAGCGGTACCGCACCCCGCTGGTACGGACCGCGGTCCGGGGCGCGCTCGTCGAAGCCGGGGCGCTCGCGTTCCTGCAGGACGAGAAGGACCCGAACGCCGAGTCGGCACGAGAGAAGGGCGAGTCCCGGCTGAAGCGGCTGCTGAAGCTGGTGGACCTGGACGGCCTGGACGTTGACGAGGACGGCGCCGTGTCGGGGCTGGACTCGGCGGTGGACGAGATGCGTCGGGACTACCCGGAGCTGTTCGCGGTACCGGAGCGCAAGTTGAAGCCCCGGCCCACGGCGGCCCCGCGTCAGGCGGCACCGAACAAACCGCGGTCGACGGCGGAGATCCACGCGGCTCGACTGCTGGGCAAAGCTTGACATTCGCAGGTACATTTAGCCTGTGAGCTTTGATTCGGAGATCGAATCGCGCTTACGACCTTGCTTGCGAAGGCGCCCGTGATGGGGCCCGAGCCCACCAGCCTCCCCATCACACGCCCGCAGGAGGGCCCCGTGGCACGCAACACCATGGAAGCCTGGATCCCGGAAGAGTACGAGACCAGCCGGGTCATCCAGGGCATCAACCAGATCAGCGCGGTCGAGTCGCTTGCCTCCCGCATCCCCATGGGCTCCGACACCAAGCACGTGCCGCGCACGGCCGGCATGGGCGTCGACGTCGTCGCCAAGGGCGGAGCCTACGGCGAGGACACCTCGCTGAACGACGAAGTCCTGCTCAGCGCCGTCAAGTTCGGCAAGGCCGCCCGCATCGCCGAAGAGGACATCGACGACTCGGTCGCCAACGTCATCGAGGCGAAGATGATCGGCTGGGGCAAGTCCTACGCCAAGATGATCGACAACGCGACGCTGGCAGTGTCGGCCGCGTCGAACGGCACCACCGTTCCGTTCACGTCGCTGTACGCCCTGCTCAACACCACCGACGCCACCCTCGGCTACACCGGCGGCACCAACATCACCACCGCCGCCAGCACCGGCGCCCCCAGCTACGCCGAGTTCTCCACCGCCATCGCCGGCGTCGAGGGCGGCGACTACTTCGATCCGGGCAACATGGTTGCCATCGCCCACCCGGCGTTCCGCAAGAGCCTCCGCGGTGTCCTCGACTCCCAGAACCGGCCGATCTTCATGGAGGGCCTGTCCGGCACCCCCGACACCATCTTCGGTGTCCAGGTCCGCTGGAGCCTCGGCGCCCGCATCTCCGCGACCGCCACCCCGACACCGACCGGCCGCCCGATCTGCGCGTTCGTGAACCCGGAGCTCATGCTCCTCGGCGTCCGCTCCGGCCCGGAGTCCGTGTTCATCGACGGACGCGACGGCCTCTCCGCCCTTACCGACGAGTCGATCCTGAAGATGCGTGCCCGCCGCGGCTGGGCCTACGGCCACCCGGGCGGCGCCAGCATCCTCGTCGGCTGACCCACCCCCAGTCGCCGTACCGCCCGCCGGCTCCGGGCGGTACGGCCACACCACAGGGAGGTGAGCCATGGCAGCAAGGAAGACCACCAGCAGCAGCAAGCCCGACGAGCAGGCCAGCACCGAGGAGGTGCGGGCGGCGGAGGGCGAAACCCGCGAGCAGGTCCGGCAGCGGCAGTTCCCGGCGAAGGTCGGAGCCGCAGACGTCGAGGTCGACGAGCGGTCCGCCGACGGCGCCGAAGGCGTGCGCTTCGTCAAGGAGTTCGTCGTCAAGGCCGACAGGTGGACGGGCGAGGACTACCAGCACGAAGCCAACCGGGCCGCCCTGACCAACGAGGCGATCCAGCGCGGACTCCACGCCCGCGGTGACGTCTCCTTCGACGGGCAGGAGGAGCACCCCGACGGCCAGTCGCTGGTCCTCACCTACTCGGTGGAGACGGTGCCCGCCTCGGTGGACCACTCGCCCGAAGACACCACCACGCCGCGCGACGTCATCGAAGCCGACGGCAAGGACACCAGTAGCAGCAAGGCGGAGGGCTGACGCATGGTCCAGGCCTGGGCGACGGCGCAGGACGTCATCGACTCCACTGGGGTGACGGTGACGGATCAGCAGCTTGCCCAGGCACAGTCGGACATCGAGATCTTCACGAACCGGATTTACGCCGACACGCTGCGGATCCGGACGCGGGATCTCTACTGGCTGGGCCGGGCCGTCGCCCGACAGGCAGCGTGGCTGGCAGGCCAGTACGGGCTGGAGACGCGGCTGGATGCCACGCAGATCCAGCAGGACCAGGTCTCCACCACGCTGCAGGGCGACGGCCTGGTCCTCGCGCCGATGGCGAAGCGGGCGTTGCAGCGGGTGTCGTGGATGCGGTCCCGCACCGTCCACGTCCGCTCCCCGATCGAAGGGGCGGGCCCAATCATCGGGGACGCCCTCTCCTACGGGTCGGACGAGCACATGGTGTGGGCGCCGTACACCGGGGGAGCGTGATGCAGGCCATCGCCACCACCCGGATCAGTGTCCTACGCGGCACCACCACCGACGCCTACGGCGACGAAGTCGACACCGACACTCCCGTCGCCGCGGGCCTCCCGGCCGCCCTGACCGAGCAGTCCCGGCGGGTCACCACCCGCGACGACCCCACCCCCCGGATCGTCCGGTACGCCATCGCCCGCGTGGCGGCCGGCACGGACGTCCAGGACCAGGACCGGGTGCGTGATGAGCGCACCGGCGTGGTCTACATCGTCGACGCCGTCTCTTCGATGGCGAACCCCGCGGCCGCAGCCGATCTCCGGATCGACCTGCGGCGCACCACCTGATCGCTTTGCGGCTGTCCGCAACGTGATCAAGAACTGAACAGGCCAGCAGCCCGGGGAGACCGGGCGGCCACCGTACGACACCACCTTCGGAGAGGAGGCGGCCATGGCGCGATCCGGTGTACGGATCGACCCCAGTTCCCGCGCGCACGTCGACGCGGCGATCAGCGACTGGCTGGAGAACACCATCGGCCGCGGCATCCTCACCGACGCCCGCAACCTCGTCCCGAAGCGTTCCGGCCGCCTGGCCGAGTCCCTGCGCGCCGAGGTACAGGGCAAGGTGCTCCGGGTTGGCTCCCTCGACTGCAACTACGCGGTGGACGTCGAAATGGGCACCGCACCCCACGTCATCCTCCCAAGGAACAAGAAGGCGCTGCACTGGCCGGACGCCGACCATCCCGTCGCCCGCGTCAACCACCCCGGTACGAAAGCGAAGCCCTACCTGCGGCCGGCGCTGTTCCAGCGGAGGACCGCATGAGCACGCCGCCGCTGCGCGCCACCCACGAACTGGTGGCCACCGCCTGGTTGAAGACCGTGATCGGCGACCGCGTCGCCACCACCCTGCCCAAACCCGCCAAGGACGGCACGCTGTCCTGGGCAGACGGCGGGTTCGTCACCCTCGTCGTCGCTGGCGGCACCCCCAACCTGTACGTCCCGCTACGCGAACCCGCCATCGGCATCGACTGCTGGGCTGCCAGCCTCGGCTCACAGAAACCGCCATGGAACCGTGCAGCAGTTCTGGCCGAGGCGATCCAGGCCGCCTGCTACGACCACCCGGCCATCCCGCAGACCGTCGCCCTGCCCGCCGGGTATCCGGCCGCGCGGGTGCTGTCCGCGTATACCACCGGCGAGCCGCGCCGCATCCCGGACGACCCCTCCTCCTACGCCCGCTACAGCATCCCGGGCCTGGTCATCGCATGGACGGAGGGCCCGGCATGAGCCGCATGTGGGCCGTCCAGGAGGACACCCCGCACGGGCAGCTCCTGTCCTGGAATGGCCGAACGATCGTCCACGGCGACCGCGCGGAGCTGGAGTTCCTCCTGACTGGGCCGATCCGGATCGTGCCGTGTCCGCCGAGCATCCCGCCCGAGCAGACCATCGCACTGGCCCACCTGCCGCAGTTCGCCCACCACCGGTTCCCCATCCGCCGAGAGGACTACCGCTGATGCCCACCGTCCGTACCACCATGCGCCCCGACCAGGAGATCGAAGTCGACGACGCCGAGTACCTCGACCTCCAGCGGCAGGGCCTCCTCGCCGAGGAGAGCGCGGCCGAGGAAGTGCCGCCCGCGACCGCGGCCCCTGCGGCCCCTGAGCAGCCGGCCCCGCAGACCCCGGCGACGCCCACCGCGCCGAAGAAGCCCGGCATCAGCAAGGAGAACTGACCCATGGCCGTCACCACCACCAACCTCATCCAGGGCCCCGCGACGCTCTACAGCGGAGCCTTCGGGGCGACCGAGCCGCTGGACACGGCTGTCAACGCGGTGCCGGCCGCATCGTCGTGGACGGACCTGGGCGGCACCCAGGACGGCGTGAAGCTGTCCGTCGACCAGACGTACTCGGAGCTGGAGGTCGACCAGATCACCGTCCGCGTCGGCAGCCGCCTGACCAAGGTGGACTTCACCATCGAGACCAGCCTGGCCGAGGCCACGCTGGAGAACCTCTCGATGAGCCTCAACGGCGGCACCGCGGCGTCCGGGACGGGCTGGAAGTCCTACGACCCCAACGTCTCGTCCAGCGCGACGCAGCCGAACTACTTCGCCGTGATCATGGACGGCTACGCGCCGTCCCAGTTCCGCCGCAGGGTCATCGGCCGCCGGATGTTGAACACCGACTCGACCGAGCTGGCCTACACCAAGGACAAGCAGACCCTCATCCCGATCAAGCTGTCCGGCCACTACGTGTCGGCGTCGATCGCTCCGTTCCACATCGTCGACCAGACCACTTAGACCCGGCCTCGCCCTGCCCCTGACCACATCGAGGAGCACCACCCATGGCATCCACCCCCGCCCGTACCCGTCAGTCCGCCGCGGCCCGCAAGCGCGCCGCGGCCAAGCCCAGCGTCGCGCCGGGAGACCTCGGCTTCGAACCGGTCCGGATCGCCGCCGACGACGACGTCGTCGAGGAACGCGTCCCGCTCTTCTACATCGGCGACGACGAGTACACGATCCCCCGGCACATCCCCCGCGGTGTCGCCCTCCAGTACCTGCGGCACGCCTCCGAGGTCGGGCATGAAGTCGCCACCGCTCCGCTCCTTATCCGAGTGCTCGGCGAGGGCGCCTACATGGCGCTGGAGCAGTCCAAGGCGCTGGAGGACGACCAGCTCGAAAGGATCGTGGAGATCATCGTCGAACAGGCCCTCGGCAAGCAGGAGAAGGAGAAGGGGAAGGAGGGAAAAGCCAGGCGTGGCTGACCCTCCTGCGTGACTGGCTGACCGAGCAACCGTGGCTGGAGACCATCGCAGACCGGACAGGCCAGGTCATGTGGGTCATCGACCACGAAGCCGACATCGATGCCGACTTCCTCGCCATATACGGCCTCGACCTTGAGCACGTCGAGGTCCCCGCCCGCCGCTACTTCGCCCTCGCCTACCGGCTGACCGCCTACATGGGCGTGATGGCAGCCCGCGCGGACGAGGAGCGCGAAGAGCAGCCACAGCGAAGCACCACCCCAACCCGCACGAGCACCGCCGCCCCGACCGGGCGCGGCAACAGCGAGACAACCGAGGTCTCGCTGACCCAGTTCCGGGCGCAGTTCCCCGGGCTCGTGAGCGTTGGAGGAAGCGACGGTGGCGGGTAGCTTCAGGATCGCTGAGGGCTACGTCGAGGTTACGGCCGACGAGTCCGCCTACGACCGCGCCATGGACCGCCTGAAATCCAAGCGGAACCAGGTCAAGGTCGGCATCCAACTCGACGACCGCGACGCCCTCGCCCGCCTCGAACGGTTCACCCGCGACCGCCTGGCGACCGTCAAGCTACGCGTGGACGACGCCGCGCTGTCCCGGCTTCGGCTCAAGGACATCGACGTCACCGTCACTCCTAAGGTGTCCGAGGCCGCCTACCGGCGCGTTCAGACCCATCTCGACCGGCTCACTGCCGAGAGGGTCGTCACCATCCGCGCGAGTACCGACACCAGAGTCGCCGCCGACGAGATCCGCAACCTCACTGCCCGCCGCCAGGTCCGCATCGGAATTGACGTCGACACCAGGGTTGCGGCGGACTCCCTCGCCAACTTGACCCGCCGCCGGCAGATGACCGTGCAGGCCCGCGCCGACACCGCGGCAGCGAACACCGCGCTCAACCACGCGGCCCGCGACCGCACCGCCAACATCCGCACCCGCCTCTTCGGCCTCGGCAGCCTCACCGGACTGGGGGACAGTGCCGGCGGCTCAGCCGGCGGGATGGGCCTGCTGTCGTCCTCGATCGCGCGGATCGCCGCGCTGGCCGTGGCCGCGATGCCGACGCTCGCATCGCTCGGGCAGTCGATCGCCGCGATGGGCCCGGCCGCCGCACTCGCCGCGCCCGCCATCCTGTCCCTTGGTACCGCCTTCGCTGCGATCAAGGTCGGCACCAGCGGGATCGGTGACGCCTTCAAAGCAGCGTTCGCGCCGGCCGTCACCTCAGGGGCCGCAGCCGAGTCAGCAACCCGGCGTGTGGAGACAGCGCAGCGGGCTCTGGCGAAGGCGCAGCGGGGAGTAAAGGACGCCGAGGAGGCTGCGGCTGAGGCGCGGGTGGCTGCGGCGCGCCGGGTCGCTGACGCGCAGCGGTCGCTCGCAGACGCCGAACGCACCGCTGCCCAGGACCGGGTCCGGGCCGCGCGGGCCGTGCAGGACGCTCAGCAGGAGCTGCGGAACACGGTCCAGGACGTCGCGGACGCCAACCGGCGTGCTGCTGAGCAGGTCGCCGACGCCGAGCGGAACCTGGCTGACGCGCAGCGCGCGGCCCGGCAGGCACAGCTCGACCTGACGGCCGCGCGCAAGCAGGCCGCCGAGGATCTCGAAGACCTGAACAACCGACTCGCCGACGCCCAGTTGGACCAGCGGCAGAAGGTCCTGGATCTGCAGGACGCCGAGCAGGAACTGGCGGCCGTGAAGGCCAAGGGCTCCAAAGCAAGCCAAGAGGAGATCGACAAGGCGCAGCTGCGGTACGACCGCGCCAAGCAGGCCCTGGAAGAGCAGCAGACCGAGACCAAACGCCTGCAGCAGCAGACCGACGAGGCCAACGCGGCCGGCGTCGAGGGCTCCAAGACGGTCAAGGACGCCAAGGACAAGGTCCGGGACGCCACCCAAGAGGTCAAGGACAAGACCAAGGAGCTGCACGACGCCGAGCGGGATGCCGCCCGGACGCAGGAGGAAGGAGCGCAGCGCGCAGCGAAAGCGCAGCGTGACCTGGCGGATGCCCAGGCCGAAGCCGCGAAGGCGGCCGCCGACGGAGCCCGCCGGGTCGCTGACGCTCAGCGGGACGTAGCCGACGCGCAGGAAGCCGCTCGTAAAGCCGCGGTCGACGGGGCTCAGCAGATCCGGGACGCGCAGGACGCGGCCGCCGACGCAGCCCGTGCCCTCGCCGAGGCGCAAACCGCTGGTGCCACGGCGACGAACAAGGTCGCCGACGCCATGGCCAAGCTCAGCCCGAACGCCCGCGAGTTCGTCAACGCGGTCATTGCGCAGGGCGGGGCCTGGCGGGGCCTGAAGCTCGACGTGCAGGACGCCTTGTTCGCCGGACTCGGGCAGAAGTTCACTGAGCTGTCCACCGCGGTCATCCCGTCGCTGCGCACCGGGCTGGTCGGCATGGCCAGCAACTTGAACGCGATGGGCAAGAACGCCGCGAACGCGGTGATCGAGCTCGCCAAGACCGGCCAGCTCCGGCAGATGTTCAGCGGCCTGAACGGGGCCATGTCCCATCTGACCCGGGTCCCGGGCCAGATCATCACCGCGCTTACGCAGATCTCCATTGCCGCGAGTCCCGCGTTCGCGCGGCTGACGACAGCGGCCGGCTCCGCCGCGGACCGTATCTCGCAGAAGATCTCCGATGCGTTCAAGTCGGGCGCGCTGGAGGACAGCATCAACGCCGGCATTGAGATCGCCCGGCAGTTCGGGAAGCTGTTGGGCGATATTTTCGGCACGATCGGCAACATCATGAAGGCCGCGGCGGCCGGAGGCGGTGACGCGCTCGGCTCTCTGGGTGCAGTTTTCTCCGAGCTGCGGCGCATCACAGCGATGCCGGAGGTGCAACAGGCACTTACCGCGATATTCACGGCGGTCCAGTCGATCGCAACACTGTTCGGTACGACGCTGGGTGCGGTGATCGAGGCGGTGCTCCCGCTGCTCGCAGCGATCGCACCGGTCGTCACCGAGCTCGCCGAGAAGTTCGCGCCCGTCCTCGTCGAGCTGGCACAGACGCTGGGCCAGGCCCTCACTCCGATCGTCACGGCCCTGCTGCCGGTGGTGCAGAACATCGGCGGTGTCATCGTCGGCCTCGTTAAGGCGGTGCTGCCTCTCCTCAAGCCACTCGGTGATCTCATCGCTGCGGTCATCACGGCGATCGCGCCGGTCCTGTCCGCGATCGGGGCCGCGCTCGTCCCGCTGGTCGCCGCGCTGGCACAGGGGCTCACCCCGGTCGTGGCCGCGCTGGTGCCGATCGTGGAGGCGCTCGGGGGGTTCCTCGGCCAGCTGGCGCCCTTGTTCCCGCCGCTGATCACGGCGCTGCTGCCGCTGATCCCGCCGGTGGCTGAGCTGGCCGTCGCGCTGGCGGACCTCGCCCTCAACGTGATCACACCGCTGCTGCCGCTGATCGTGGATCTGGCCACCCTGCTGACCACGGTCCTGTCCGCAGCGATCAACGTACTCGTACCGGCGATCACCACCGTCATCACCTGGATCACGACGTTCACGACGGCTGTTACCAACGCCGTGAAGTGGATCGTCAAAAAGTTTCAGGATCTCTATGACGTCCTCGTCGGGCATTCCATCATTCCCGACCTCGTAAAGGCGATCGTCGGCTACTTCTCCAAACTGTGGACGGACACGAAGAAAATCTTCACCGACCTGAAGAAGGGTGTGGCGCAGATATGGAAGGATCTGTGGACCACCTTGTCGGGGGCCTGGTCCACTTTCTGGACTGGACTGAAGACGTCGGTGTCGAATGCGTGGACCAGCTTCAAGAACAGCTTCACCGGGTTGAAGACATCCCTGTCCACCACCTGGAAGAACCTGTGGAACGGCGCCACGACCACGATCACGGGAGTCTTCACCACGATCGGCAGGAAGATCACCGAATTCAAGACGAACACCCAGACCGCCTTCTCGAACCTGAAGCAGGGCATCGGCAAGATCTGGGACGGCGTAAAGGGCAAAGTCGCAGCCCCCATTCGCTGGGTGATTTCCCACGTTTACAACGACGGCATGCGCCGCATGTGGAACACCATCGCCGGGAAAATCTCCAGCAGCCTGACCCTTCCGACCATCACATTGGGCTTCAACAAGGGTGGTGTCGTTCCGGGGTCGGGTAATTCCGACACGGTGCCTGCGATGCTCACTCCTGGCGAGCGCATCCTGTCCAAGCGGCAGGTCGCCCAGCTCGGCGGGCACCGCGGCATCGACGCCATACTCGGCCAGGACACGCCCACTCGGACCGGCGGCAATCCCAGCAGGCAGCAGGAGCGGCAGCGCGAGCAGGCCGGCGGGCAGCACTTCGCATCCGGCGGCATCGTCGGCACCCTCACCAGCGGCGCGAAGGGGTTGTTCGGCGGGGCTCTGGACTGGGCGAAGGATCTGGTGATAGGCGGGCTGAAGACGGCCGCGCGTAAGGCGATCAACTCCCTCGTCCGGCCGCTCGTCAACATGATCCCCGGCGGCGGGTTCGGCAGCCTGCTGAAGGGCCTCACTAACAACACTCTCGACAGCATGCTCAGCTTTCTCGGCAACGAGGACAAGAAGGCCGTGGGCGGCCCCGCAGTGCAGCGCGCGTTCAGCTGGGCCAAGTCGCAGTCGGGCCTGCCGTACCAGTGGGCTGGCAACGGAAACCCGAGCTGGGACTGCTCCGGGTTCATGAGCGCGATTGAGTCCGTCATCCGCGGGGAGAAACCGCACCGCCGGTGGGCCACCGGTTCGTTCGTGGGAAACTCGGGCCCGGCCGGCTGGGTGCGGAACCTGAAGAGCCCCTTCGAAATCGGCATCACCAATGCCGGCGTAGGCCACACGGCGGGCACGCTGGCCGGCGTCAACTTCGAGTCCAGCGGCGGCCGCGGCGTCCACTACGGCCGGACTGCGCGGGGTGCCGGTGACCCGCTGTTCACCAGCCGGTGGGGTTTCGCTCCGGCCACGAAGTACGACTCCGGCGGCCTGCTGGCCGACGGGGCAACGATGGTGGTCAACCAGACGCGGAAGCCCGAACGCATCCTGACACCGTCCCAGAACGCTCTGTTCGAGCAGCTCGTCTCCGGCAGCCACGTCGGCGGTGGCAGCGTCACCATCGAGAACATCACCGTGTCCGGCACGTTCGACTTCTCCAGCCCGAACGCGCGCCGCGCGGCCGCGAACGCCCTGGTGAAGGACATGAAGGAAGCCCTCCGCAAGTTCGACCGGGAGCGTGCCTGATGGCCCTGTACGGATGGGGGGACACCACCCTCGGCCGGATCCCTCTCCGCGAGACCTTCGAGGCCGGCGAGGCCGGCGGCGACGACCGCACCCTTGAGCTCGACGGACAGGAGTCGTACCCGCCGCTCACCCGCGCGCAGGTCATCGCCCGCCACGACGGCATCAACTCTCTGACCCCGGGCCAGGTCATCCCGGTCACCTTCACCGACAAGCCCGAGCGCTCCGGCTACTACGCGGTCAAGTCGGCGGCGTCCTCGTACAGCGAGCACCGCGGGGAACGGGTCACCGCCGACTGGAAGGTCAGCCTGCAGCGGGTCGGCTCCGACTCGGAGACCGACCTCCAATCCCGCCTCACCGGCGCGGTCCGCCTCAACGACTTCGGCCTCGCGGGCGAGCGCTGGCACGCCCCACCGATCGGCCACTACGGCTACTACACCGGCACCACCAACCCGTCCACGATGACCCGGCAGACCGCGGACGGCGCCATGACCGTCTACCGCGGCGTCCCCGCCAACGTCTCCCCGCGATGGGGCTGCCCACCCACCAGCTACCTGACCGGCCGGGTCCGCGTCACCACGACCGGCGGGCAGGAGGTGTACGGCGTCGACGTGCCGCTCGCCGCCGCCGGCTGGGTGCTGGGCAACGGCCTGGTGAACATCGCCCCGTCCGCTTCGGCCACGTTTGACGTGCAGGCGTACACCGCGGGTGCCTTGCGGTCGAAACTGTGGAACGTCTCTATCGCTGGCAGCGGATCCTCGATCCCCTCGTGGGACGGTGCGACGCTGCTCCGCAACGATCCCGAGGCTGCCATCCTGCGCCTCACCAAGAGCCTCAGTCCGGGCCGGGCCACCCTCGACCTCACCCTGCGGCGCGGCTCACGGTTCGTCGAGGGCTACCTTCAGACCGGTACCGCCGCGACGCTCGCCGCGTACCGCAGCACCCTGGAAGCCAACACCTCGTTCGCGGCATCCGGGTACGTCACCGCGACCGCAGCCGACAGCGACGGCAACCAGTTCGCCGCAGGTAGCGCGAGAGCTTTCACGGCACACGCGAACGGCGGCGTCCTCAAGGCCGCCACAACGGCGCTGGACTTCTGGATCGGTGTCGTCGCCGGTGGCGGCAGCGCGATCTCCGGAGACGCGGCGACGGATCTGCGAAACCAGTACATCGCGTGCATGCCGGAGGCTGTCTACGGGGTGCGGAGGTAGCGGGTGGCCGTCCAGGAGATCCTGAAGGCGCTGGGGTCGTGGGAGATCAAACTCCAGCCGATCACCCCCCGCGACGTCCTCGACAGCTTGGACTACTTCGGGCACGTCGCGATCGTCCCGGGCCGTCTCGACCCGGCGCAGTACGGCGACAACCTGCTCACCGCGGCCCGCTACGTCGGGGTCCTCCGCACCCGGACGATCGGCGACGACGGCCGCACCAACGCCCCCCAGGACGACCTGTCCGTGGGCGGCGTCGGCATGGCCATGTGGCTCGGCGACGAGGACAACAAGGGCGCCGTCTACGAGAACGCGGTCACCCCGGCGTCCGCGACGTTCGCCGACACGATCAACATGCTGCTCCCCGCCAGCGGCGCGTACCCGGTCACCGTCGGCACGGTCTACCCGGTGGCCGGCCAGTACACCGGCCGGCACCAGTACGAGACGCCACGCGAGGCGATCACCTACGTCTGCGACACGATGTCCACCACCAGCGTGCCGGTGTCGTGGCGGGTCAACGGGAACGGCACGTTGGATGCCGGCCCGGACAGCCAGCTGTTCGTCACGAACCCGACGTGCGTCATCACCACGAAGGCTCCCGGCGAGGATATGGCGCTGCGGGCGCTGCCCGGCTCCATCGACGTCACCCGGGACGTCGAGGACTACAGCACGCGGGTGGTGCTGCTCGCCGAGGGCGAGGGCGCCAGCATCGCCACCGGTGCCGCTGACATCTCCCCGGCGACCCCGTACCGGGACGTCCACGGCAACCCGCTGAAGTTGACCCGCCTCGTGTCTGAGTCGGATACGGCGACCGCGAACGCGTCCGTGCGCGCGCAGTTGGCGCTCGCGCAGTTCACGTCCACCCGCAACCAGATCAACCTGTCGACGGCGGACTACGACGTGCACGGCACGTTCCAGGTCGGCGACCGGGTATGGGTGTACGACCCCGACTCCGGGCTGGTCGACATGAACACCGAGATCGTGTTCCGGGGCCAGCGGATCAACCCGATGCGGCTGCAGGTCACCGAGGCGAGCTGGTCCATCACCGATCAGTACACGGTCGCCTACCGGACCGGGGACGGCCGCTGGATCGACCTCACCCAGTACGTGGAGTGGGAGACCGACAGCACGTCCACCGTCACAGTCGGAGATTTCTCCCGGCAGCTCACCAGCAGCTCAGGCGAGCCGGTCGGCTCCCGCCCGAACGCCGACACCTCGATCCCCGGCCCTCCGACGCTGATCGAGCCGTTCGTCGGCACCGCCTACCTCGACAGCAGAGGCCTCACCCGGGCCCGCGTCGTGATCTCCTGGAACGCCCCGAACAACACCGACGGCAGCACGATCCGGGACGGCGACCACTACGAGATCCGGTACGCCGTCGACACCGACATGATCTACCCCGCGTCGTGGGCATCCGTCGCCCAGATCCGCTGGTCCGACATGCAGATCTGGCGCCAGCCGTTCGCGGCCCCCACCGCCAAATGGCAGACGATGATCGCAGGCTGGGACACCACCACCGCGCAACTCCAGGACCTCAGCCCGGGCATCGGCTACGACGTGCAGATCCGCGCCGTCGACAAGGCCGGTAACCGTGGCGCCTGGTCCGGGACGACGACGTTCGTGGCATCCACGGACAACATCCCGCCCAGCACGCCGGCGCCGCCGTCGGTGGCCGGGTCGCGGATCGCGGTGCAGATCACCCACGAGCTCGGCAAGTCCAGCGGCGGGACGTACAACCTGGAGTCCGACCTGGACCATCTGGAGATCCACGTCTCCTACGAGCCGACGTTCACCCCCGACGCCACCACCCTGAAGGGCAAGGCAGCGGCCAACGCGGGGATGATCCAGGCCCAGATCCCGGTCGTGTTCACGGTGCAGGTCGAGGAGACCAGCGCACGCTACGTCCGCATCGTCGCCGTCGACAAGACCGGCAACAAGTCCGGGCCCAGCGACAGCGCGACCGCGACGGCGCTCCTCATCGACGACGCCCACATCAGCGACCTGACCGTCTCTAAGGTCACCGCCGGCACGATCAACGCGGACTGGATCGTCGGAGCCCGCATCAAGACCGCCGACACCGGACCCCGCGTCGAACTCTCATCGGCTGGCCTCCAGGCGTACAACGCGAGCGGCACGCAGACCGTGAACATCGCCAGCGCCGACGGGTCGGTGGCCATCACCGGCACCCTGAGGAGCGGGCCGACGGGGCGCCGCGTCGAAATCAATCCCACCGCGGTCCCGGAGATCCGCTTCTACTCCAACGACGGGAACTCCTACGCCTACATCAACGGCTGGGACAACACCCACACTGCGGCCTCAGCCACGGCGATCCAGGTCACAACGGCGAAGAACAGCTCGGACGTCTTCTCCACCCTCTCGATGGACGATACGGGCACCCTCCACGGCCGCTACAAGTACGACCCGATCGACGACCTGTACTACCCGACCGGCGGGTTCGTGCAGACAGGCGACGCGTTCCTGCGCTCCGCCTGGCACTCGGGCAAGGGCGGCAACTACGGCGGCTCCTTCTACGCACGCCAGGACATCGCCGAGGTCGGCTGGTTCGGCGCCGACACCACGAAGTGGAACTGGGTGACCTTCTCCCAGGACGGCTGGACCCGCCACAACGGCAAGTTCTCCACCTCGGCGTGGGCCGTGGGTTTCGCGACCATCGCGGCCACCGCCAACACGCCGAGTTCGGTGACGATCACCGGGCTGAATGTCCAGGGCGACAGCTTCTACTGCTTCGCCCAGGCCAGGACGACCGTGCCCGGCACGGTCATCCTCGGCGTCGGCACCTCCGGCGCAAGTTCCGGTGGCGTCACGCTGTGGCTCACCCGCACAACGACCGGCAGTACAAACGTCGACTTCATGATCATTGGATGGGGCTGATGACGATCACACAAGACGCAAGCGGCGAGTGGCCCGACCTGGACGAGTGGCCGACCGTCGAAGCCGACGTCACCTGCCGCACCCCCGGCTGCCCCGTGGAAGGCATCCCCTTCCGGGTCACCATGTACCGCAACGTGGACGGCAGCCTCCGCGCCCAATGCGGGCGCTGCCTCACCCCCAACGACGACATCCGAGAGGTAACCCATGGCTGACTTCGCCTACCCCTACTACGAGATCAACGGCGACACCACCGACGGCGGCATCGCCGTCCGCCTCGACATCAGCGTCGACGGCGCCGCCATCGACCACGAGACCGTCATCGACGCCGTCCGCTCAGCCCTGGCCGCCGCCCCCGGCGTCACCGGGACCCGCGCCCACCGGTACGAGATCGCCCAGACCTCCCTCTGACCCTGCACCGCGAGAGGTGACCCATGCCCGACCCGTCCACCACCCGGCTCGCCCTGTACAAGTCCAAGTCGGACGGGTCGGAGCTGGTCAACTACACCCAAGACCTCGGCCAGAACTGGGACCGCGTCGACGCCGCGGTCGGTTTCCAGGCGTGCACCTCCACGACCCGACCATCCACGCCGTACTCCGGAAAACCGATCTTCGAGACCGACACGTCCTACCGGACGTTCTTCTCCAACGGCACCAGCCCCGCGTCCGGCTCATGGGTGGAGATCCCGAACAGCTCGGCCACCTTCAGCCAGAACCTCAAGCTCGCCGCCGGACGGCAGATCAACTTCGGTGGTAGCGGCAGCCCGGCCAACGTCGCCATGGTCAACGGCCTGGTGACCGACGACATCTTTTCCAGCCGGCTCACCGGGGACAGTCAGAGCCGGTTCCTCATGGATGCGGACGGCACCCTGTACTGGGGCGCGGGCGGCTCCGCCGCAACCGACGTCAACCTGTACCGGTCCGCAGCGAACGTGCTGCGCACCGACGACGCCTTCATTACCCTCGGGAACGTCACCGTCGGCGGCGACCTCAAGCTGCTCGGCGGCACCACCACCCACCGCAACCAACTGGCCTCCACCACGACCGTCGCCAACAGTGCGGCCGAGACCGCAGTCGGCACCATGACCATCCCCGCCGGTGACGCCGTCGTGGGCGCCGTCTACCGGGTCCGGGTCGTCGCCAACGTGAGTTTCCTGGCGTCCGCGCAGCTGACCTGGCGGGTCCGGCTCGGCGGTGTCGCCGGCACCACCCTGGCCACGGCCGGGCCCACCACCCTGAGCGCTACGGCCCAGACCAACAAGGAGTCTGCCTTGTCGGCCGACCTGGTCTGCGCATCGGTCGGCGCGTCGGGGACGTGGTTCTGCATGCTGCAGGAGGTCCGCAACACGACGGACACCGGCAGCGTCGGTGCGTCCGGCGCGCAGCTCGGCTCAAGCGACGGCAACCTCGTCCGTGACACGACGGTGGCTCAGGACTTCGTCGTCACGGCGCAGTGGGGGGCGGCCAGCGCATCGAACATAGTGGCCGCCCGGACGTACTTCGAGCGGGTCGCCTAGCTTGGGGCGTCGGCCGTTCGGGGGGCCAGTTCCTGGGACTGGCCCTTCGCCGGCTGGGGCTCGGCCAGCTTCTGCTCCAGCTCGGCGACCCGCTGCTCCAGCTCCGCGTTCCGCGCGCGCAGCAGGATGTTCTCGTCGTGGAGCTCGCTGCACCGCTGCCGGAAATGGGGCAGGGCGATCTCAGCACTGATCTGCTGCCCGGGCATCAGGCCACCGCCTTGTCTGCGATCTCCCGGTAGCGGTCCAGGAGGTCGGTGTTGTTGAGGAACGGGTGCTGCGGGAAGAAGCTCCAGTGGCTGACGATCGCGTCGCCGCGGAGGATGTTCGGGGCGCCGGTGGTCAGTGGGTGGTGGACCGTGTGCCACGACTCCTCCTCGTCGGGGACGAGGACGCCGGGCCCATCGGGCAGGCCGGCGTACATGCTGCCGAGGCTGGCGAAGCAGCTCACGGAGAACTGGGTGCCCGGCTGCAGGGGGAAGTCCTGGTAGAGGTACAGGTCCGTCACGGTGTCGCGCTCGATGTGGTCGAGGAGCAGCTCGTGCAGGCGCACTGCGAAGGGGCCGTTGGCCCAGCCGGTCGGGTCCATGCAGTAGGGGGCGACGGCTCCCCAGTCCATGGGGATCTTCTGGCAGGCCTGGAGGAAGTGCGAGCAGATCGCGTTGTTGATGATGACGGGGAAGATGGCGGTCGGGGCGGGCATCTGGAGGCGGGCGCGGGCGAGGTTCTCGATGGCTGCCTCGTGGATGTAGACCACGTCGTCATCGAACCGGAGGTAGACGGTGTCAGGGTCAGTCATCTCGCGGTAGGCGAGGCCTGTCCAGCGTTGCTTGGGCAGGCGGCCGAGGTCGATGCCCTCCGGCCGCTCGATGATCCGGATCCAGTCGTGCTGCTCGGCAAGCTGGTAGCCGTACTCGCGGTCGCTGACTTGGTCGGCATCGGTGTTCATGTACAGGAGGTACTCGTCGACGATGCCCCGCTTGACGTCACGCTCCATGTACTTGACGAGAATGCTGACGGTGCGTTCGCGACCGAACGGAGTCCAGGCCGTTACCTTGCGCCCATCGATCATGCTGCTGCCTTCCTCATGCGCCGGTAGTCGCGATTGCGCTCGTTGAACCGCTCACGGTTGGCCTCCCGCCATTCGGCGGCCATCTCCTGGCGGCACGTCTTGCAGATGCGCTTGTTCGGCTTCTTGGGGTTCCGGTGGGTGTTCTCTGGCGTGTACTCGTGGCCGCGCTGGCAGTGATCTCGCTGCGCCGGTTCGGACCGCCGAACGTTTTCCAGGTGCGTTACCGCTTCGAGGTGCTTGGAGTTTGCGCAGGCTCGGTTGCGGCAGAGGTGGTCGATCTCCAGGCCGTCGGCTATGGGTCCGCAGGTGAACTGGTAGGCGGCTCGGTGCACGTACTCGTTCCCGATGCCGTACCAGGTGACGAGCCCGTATCCCTTCTTGGTCTTCCTGAGCTTCCAGACCCAGCAGGGACCGAGTTCCGGCCTGTGCGTGGGCGTCGGGCCGTCCTTGTCGACATTGCTCCAGAAGCGGGCTTCCCGCTCCTGCCAGGTGGTCTTGCGTGCGGGCATCAGGACTCCCTGCTGATTGCTTTGTCCCAGGCGACGCTCTCGGGGTGCTGGTGTGCGGCAAGGCAGGCGACGAGCGCGGCGGTGTAGTGGGCCTGTGCCTCGTCGGCAAGGCGGGCGCGGCCGTCGCTGCCTTCGGTCATCGTGTTGGCGCGGGCGAGGAGGCGGTCGCCTGCGAGGTAGTGCTCGGGTCCGGTCAGAGGAACCACCTCATGTTGTGCACCATCTCTTGCTGTTGCGCCTCAAGAGCTCTTTCGTCGATCAGCAGCAGCTTGCCCTCCGGACAGGCCACGCTGACCCGCACGGTGACGATGTCGGCGGCGCCCGCCTGGTCGATGGCTGCGCGGACCTGGTGCTCTCGGTGGGGCTCGCACAGGATGGTCCGCTTGGACTCCTGCCGGACCAGGTCGAAGAACTGGATGGCGGTCAGCATCCGCTGCATCTCGTCGGTCACGCCGCCACCTCCTGCGGCACGCGGACGACCGTCTCCCAGCGATGATGCAACGCCTGCATGATCGACCCCGACGCCTCACCCCGCGCGGCCATCCCGACCCGCTGACGCAGGCCCGGATCGTCGACAAGCCGCTTCAGGTACTTCCCCCACTCGTGCTCGTGCCGGACGAGGAAGCCGGTCTCCCCGTGCCGGATCGCCCGCCGATACGGCTCCACATCGGAGGCGATCAGCGGGATGCCCAGCACCGACGCCTCAAGCCACTTCGTCGGGAACTTGCCCCGGTTGAACACCGTGTCCCGGTACGGCGCCACCCACACGTCGAACTCGCTGACCGCGTGCAGATAGTGCTCCAGCCGCTCCACCCAGCCCAGCGCACCGATCTGCCGGCCCCGCAGCCCGATACCCATCGCCTGCTCCGACCCGATACCGACGAGCCGCACCATCACCCCGCCCGGCCGGCGGTACTGGCTGATGCGGTTCAGCGCGCGTACCGTCTCCGGCAACTCGGCGAACGTGCTGCTCGTCCCTGCCCAGCCGACGTACAGCGGCCGGCCGGTGGCCGTGTAGTCCCGCGGGTGGCCGAGGTACTGGGCGGGCAGCCCGTTCGGGATGACCTCGACGTTCGGCGCCCAGCTTCGGAGCACCTCGGCGAGTGGTTCCGAACAGCAGGTAACGAGGTCAGCGATCGCCATGTTGTGGGCGAGTCGGCCGAGCATGTCGAGGTCCCATACGCGGCGTGCGTGGACGTTGCTGGGGTCGATGTGGAAGTAGTCGTCGTCGAGATCGAGGAGGAGCCGCTTCCCCTCGTCCTTCAGGCGGAGCCACATCCGGGACGGGTCGACCTGGGCGACGCGGCAGCCGACGATCGTGCCGTAGCTGGCCCAGTTCGGTGGGAGGCGGACGCCGTGGGTGGCGGTGTGGCCGAGCCAGGTGAGGCTCATGGCGGGCATCACGGCCCTGTAAAAGGCTGAACCGGCCATGTCGGCGGACCAAAAGTGCACGCGCATGTCAGGCCCCTTCCGTCTTGCCGCACCAAGTACAGCGGCGCCCGTGCAGCGCGTAGACATACTCGTAGTCGTGCAGGCCGAGGTGGTGCCGCAGCCTGCGGGTGCGCGTGTACAACCAGACCCAGGCCCAGTAGCTGCGCGGCACGGGATCGAACTCGTCACCGGACCAGGGGCACGGGATCAGCAGTGCGGTTGTCCGCCGGGGCATGACCGCCCCCTACGCCGCGTTGGCCAGGTGGCGCGGCAGCCATTCGTGGGCGTACCAGGCCACCACGTCCGCGATCCCCTCTTCCAGCGGCACCAGCTCCTCCGCGCTCATTCCCACCAGCGGCAGCGTGCTGACATCAGCAGTCACCTGCGCGCCCGGGATCTCCCCCGGCCGCATCGGCAGGTGCGTCAGCGGCACCTCGTCGTAGCCCAGCTCGACCGCGGCCTTGATGACGAGCTCGGCGACCTCGTTCACCGTGCGGTGCTCGGCTGGCCCGACCTCGACGGCCTGCTCCAGGACGACGCCGGCGGCCGCCCGCTCCAGCGCGGATACGAGGGCCTTCGCGCCGTCGGTGACGTGGACCATGTCGGAGACCTGCCGACCGTCGCCGTACACCTCGATCGGCGCGCCGGTCAGCGCGCGGCACACGAACGAGGGCGTGATCTTGCGGACCTTCGCCGCGCCGAACGGCGGCGCCACCGACTGGTGCGGACCGTAGGCGTTGACGAGCCGGACGACGTTGCAGCGGGTGCCGCGCTCCTTGTTGAACATCGCGGCGAACCGCTCGATCGTGGTCTTGCTGATCGAGTAGGTGTTGTTCATCCAGTGGTTGCCGACCCCGATGTACACGCCGGGTATGTCGTACTGGGCGATGGCCTCCAAGAAGTTGAGACCGCCCTGCACGTTGGTCTCGGTGGCCGGCCGCGGGTTCTGGATGGTCTCTTGGGTGCCGAGGCAGGCGGCGAGGTGGATGATGCCGTCGACGTGGGCGGCGAGCTCTGTCATGGCGACGGGGTCGCGGACGTCGCCCATGAGGACGGGCCGGTACGCCTCGGGGATGTTGCTGCGGGCGGTGCGGCCGAGGTGGTCGAAGATGACGGGTTCGTGGCCGCGGCGGGCGATCTCGTCGGCGACGTGGCCGCCGATGAATCCGGCGCCGCCGGTGATGCCGATCTTCATGCGTGCGTCTCCTTGCTGGTGTGGGCGCAGTTCGGGCAGCGGGTGGGCGCGTGACGGCGGAGGGCGGCCCAGAAGCGGCGTGCGGCTTCGTCGGGGGTGTAGCCGGGCCCGTACTCCAACTCGCCAGTGGGGTGGATCGTGACGAGCGGGGTGCGGCCGTCGGCACTGAGGATGACGATGTTCGGCGCAGCCAGCTCCGCGACGGCGAACGCAGGTGTCCTGGTGGCCGTCAGGCTGAGGGTCCTGTCCGCGTGGGGGCAGACCTTGCAGTGGTCGCACTGGATGTGGCCGTCGGGGCAGTCGCAGCGAGGGCAGCGCTGGCCGGTGTCGGGCGTGGGCGCCTCATGGGGGCAGCGCGCGGGGTTGCCCCAGCCGTCGGTGTGGGTGGCGGCGCTGTATTCGGGGCGCGGGCAGGGGCCGGTCATCGGCTGCTCCTGGCGGTGGGCGCGGGCGCGATGCGGGCCTCGGCAGGGTGGGCGGGGACGACAAACGCGAAGAGAGCCGCGAGCGCGGCGCAGATACCGGCCATATCAACTGCTCCAGTGCGGGTTTGTGCGGGTGGGTGCGGGTCGCGCAGCGGCAGGGACGCGACCCGCACGGACACGTCCCTGCCGCAGGCCCTCTGAGCGAAAGAGCCGATCCGAACTGTAGCCTACGATTCGTAGGTTGGAGAGGCATTGCGGGCTACGATTCCAAGGGACGTAACCCTCTGGGAGGACAGATGCCCGACCTCTGGATGCCGGGCGCGACCCGGCTCGACATAGGCGACCACCAGCCGTGCGACGGTGGCCCCGCCAAGGCAGTGGGCCACATCACCTGGGACAAGAACGCCAGCCCGGCCAAGCCGATCGACCTCGTCCCCTACGAGAACCTGCAGCAGTACTTCTCCGGCGGCGGCCGCGGAGTCGCACCGCACATCCTCTGGGATCCGTTCACCGGGCGGCGCACGCAATTCGTCCCCGCCAACTCCCGCTCCAAGAGCCTGGCCGACGCCCCCGGCGGCACCCGCACCAACCGCGCCGGGGCCGTCGTGATCCAGGTCGAGGCTCTGTTCTTCCCGTACTGCCGGGTCGACGGCAAGGTCTACCTCCGGCTCATCGACACCCCGTGCAAGGGCTGGCCCGAACTGCAGGCATGGATTCACTCCTGGGGCGTGCCCAACACCTGGCCCATGGGCCACCCCGCCGACTTCACCTCACGCCGCAGCGAGCCGGTGTGGGAGACGACAGCCGGCTGGTACGCCCACTCGCAAGTACCCGAGAACAACCACCAGGACCCCGGCTCATGGCCCGGCTTCGTCGGCACCGCCCCGACCCCGGCCAAGCCGAAGTACGAGCCGTTCCCCGGCGCTGCATGGTTCACGATGGGCCGCAAATCCCCGATCGTCGCCGCGATGCACGACCGGCTCGTCGCGGTCGGCTGCAACCACTACCAGTCCTCGAAGAACAAGGACGTCATCGGCAGCGGCGACAAGGCGTCCTACGAGGCCTGGCAGCGCGAGTGCGGCTATCCCGGCGACTGGCCGCCCGGCGCGACCACCTGGGACCGCCTCAAGGTCCCCAACGTCTGACCCGCCCCCTCCGAGAGGAACCCCCTGTGAGAATCTTCGGCCGCGAACCCGCCCTCGTCCTCGGCATCATCAGTGCCGGCCTCAGCCTCGCCGTCACCTTCGGCATCGGACTCACCTCCGACCAGGCCGGCGCGATCGTCGCCGTCATCAGTGCCGTGTTCGCAGCGGTCACCGCCGCGATGACCCGACCGGTCGCCCCGTCCGCGTTCACCGGCCTGGTCGCCGCGGTGATCGCGCTGCTCGCCGCGTTCCACTTCAACGTCGCCCCGGAGACCGTCGGGTCGCTGAACGCGCTCGTGCTGGCAGTCCTGGTCTTCATCGCCCGCGGTCACATCACACCGGCCGGGCCCGCCACCGGCGGCCAGGTCCCGCCCCGGAGCGTCTGAGTGAGGGCTCGCGCGGCAACCTGGTTCAGCGGGCACCTGGGCCGCCGCGGGCCCTTCCTCTTTTTCATGGGCGTGGGCAAGGTCTGCTGGGGCGTCGGCATGATCATCGAACCCCCGCAGACCGACGGCCTGCAAGTACTGGCACAAGTCGCGCCACTGCACTGCTGGGCGTCCGCGTGGATCCTGTTCGGCCTCGCCACGTTCACCTCGGCTTGGATGCGCTTCGCCCAGGACACCTGGGGATTCGTCGCCGCATCCATACCCCCCGCGCTGTGGGCATTTGCCTACGGCTGGGCCGGCCTGGTGGACGGCTACGGCCGCGGCCTATGGATTTTCGTTTGGTACATGACGTCGCACTGTGGGGTGATCTGGTGCGCATCGCGAGTCCCGCCTGAGGCCGGATCACCGGATCCGCCCGGCCCGGTGGTCGAGAGGAGATCCGGTTGAACGGATGGGTGGGGCTGGCCGGCGCGATGGTGACGGTCATAGGGGTGATCGTCACCGGGTATTTCACGTACCGGGGAGGGCGGGCGGCAGCCTCAATCCAGACGGCACCGCAGGCGAAGGCGCAGGATTTCGCCGTGCTGCAGGCGACGGTGGAGCGGGTCGACAAGGAGAACAGCGATCTCCGGCAGCGGCAGTCGCGTACTGAGGCGATCCTGCGAGCGTTTTCGTGGAGCGCGGATCGCTGGTGCAGGCAGATGACCCGGGCGGGGATCGAGCCGGAGCCCGCCCATCCGTTGGTGGACGAGTACAACCGGACTGGAGTCTGACCATGGGTGCCGTGCCCAGCCGCCGGACTCATGAGGTCGGGCGCCCAGTGTTGGGGGCACCGTCATCCTCATCAAGTCTCAGGGGCGTCGACGGCGTGTACACGGTGGTCTGTCAGATCGTGACGGCTGGGGGGCTGGTCGATGAGTGGTCGATCTACCTCAGGGTCGCGGAGCGGTGAAGCCTTACGCGGCCGCAGTGATGCTTCCCAGCTCCACCCGCCGGAGCTCTGCGAGCAGCTGCTGATACCGCGTCCGCTGCTCGTGTGACAGCGGCAATGTCGGATGCGCGCCGGGCCGTAGCCAGAACGCGCGGATCTCCTCGTTGATCTCGTCAGCAGCACGCGCTGCGCCCTGGGGCGAGGAGTCGGGGGACATGGGCCCAGCTTATCGGCCGGTCCCCGCGTGCACATACGGCATGGTCGCGCGGGCTGGCGCCGGTAATCTGCCCGCATGATTCGCGCTGTGATTTTCGACGTTGGCGAGTGCCTCGTGGACGAGACTCGGGAGTACGGCACCTGGGCTGACTGGCTGGGTGTACCCCGGCATACCTTCGCCGCGATGTTCGGTGCTGTCATCGCCCAGGGCCGCGATTACCGCGAGACGTTCGTCGAGTTCCGTCCTGGCTTCGATCTGTATGCCGAGCGTGAGCGTCGTGCGGAGACTGGGCAGCCGGAGACGTTCGATGAGGATGATCTCTATCCGGATGTTCGTGACGCGCTGGCTGCGCTTCGTGCTGACGGGCTGTGGCTCGGTATCGCCGGGAACCAGACGGTTCGAGCCGGGAAGATCTTGCGTGAGTTGTTCACCCCGGACGTCGATCTGATCGGTACCTCGGACGACTGGGGCGCGAGCAAGCCGAACCGGGCCTTCTTTGACCGCGTCGCGGACGTCGTCCCGGCCGAGCTGGGCGAGATGCTGTACGTCGGCGACCGAATCGACAACGACATCCGGCCCGCGGCGGCGGCCGGGATGCACACGGCGCTCGTGCACCGCGGGCCGTGGGCCACGATCCAGTGGAAGACGGAGGAAGCGAGGAGGCTTCCCACTTTCCGGGTGGAGAGCCTCCTCGAACTGTCGCCGCTGATCGTCGACTTCAACGGGCGAGCGCGCTGACGGTCGTCGACCATCCGTATAGCCGGTCGTCCAGGTCGCGGACGCACTGCTCGTGCTGGTGGGGGGCCAGAGCGCGCCGTACTCCCCGCACTCGGTCCATACCCATCGCGTACCAGGTGCGTTCGAGTTGATCGAGCGCGCGGACTGCGTACTCGCAGGCTGCCTCCGGGTCGCCGGCGGCGGCCTCGACGGCGGCCAGGTCGCCCAGCACGACTGTCTGTTGCTTTTCCTCGGCCGGGCTGAGCCCGTCGAGAACGCCCAGCAGTGTGGTCCGGGCCTGCGGGAGGTGCCCGGCGCGCAGCTGGGTGTTTCCCTTGAAGGCTGCCAGGCGGACGGGGTTGAACCAGTCGAGCCACTCGGGCGACGTGTGCTCGCCGCCTCGCGCGAGGATGTCTTCGGCGTGTCCGATGAGGTGCAGGGCGGTGCGGGGGTTGCCGCAGCGGGTTTCGCATTCTGCCTCCACCGCGTCGAGCCAGGCGAGCAGCTCGGTGGAGGCTGGTCCGCGGCGGGCGTAGGTGCGTGCGGCCACCATCCGCTCCACGGCTTCGTCGCGTCGCCCGTCCCAGCCGGGGATGAACGCGGTGTGCGCCAGGATCGCGGCGCCCAGTAGCGCGTCGTCGGCCTCGCCTGCGGCCTGGAGTGCGCGAAGCAGGGTTTGCTGCGCCCGGTCGGCGACGCGCATATCGAAGAACTCGATTCGGCCGGCGAGCAGCAGTGTTTCGGCGAGGGCTGCCGCGATCCTTGCTCGGGTTTGGCCTGCTGTCTCGGAGAGCAGTGCGCAGCCGAGGGTGGCGTGCGCGTCCGCGGCGGGGTGGAGGGTGGCCGGTGCGACGGACCAGTACAGGCGCCGGTGGGAGCGGGTCACGGCCTGATAGTCGTCCGCGGCGCTGGCAGGCTGCATGGTTGCGG
Source organism: Streptomyces sp. NPDC025833 (assembly GCF_055558055.1). Taxonomy (NCBI): domain Bacteria; kingdom Bacillati; phylum Actinomycetota; class Actinomycetes; order Kitasatosporales; family Streptomycetaceae; genus Streptomyces; species Streptomyces sp. NPDC025833. The sequence goes on along the minus strand of NZ_JBVHNF010000003.1, from coordinate 352,800 downwards.
CCTGGGTAGGCACTGCGGCCAGGCCGACCGCGGCGGCGGTTGCTGCGAGGACGGTACGGCGGGATCGGTCTGCGGGCGCGCCGCCGGGCGGGGTGAAGCCGAGCGCTTCGAGATTTTGGCCGAGGAGCCGTTCAAGGGCTTGTCCCTGTTCGGGGTGCGGCCAGGGTGGGGTGGTTGACTCCCAGCGGCGGACTTGCCGTACACCGACGCGGAGTGCGTCGGCGAGTGCCTGTTGGCTCACGTATCCGGCTGCGATCCGCGCCGCCTTGAGTCTTGGGTTTCCTGCCACCGCGGCACCTCCGTCGTCGACACGTACGGGTCAAGTGTCGCTACGGGTCCGGTGGTTGGCTACCGCTCACCCACTCGGTGCAAGAAAAGTCCTCTTCGGTGACACAAAGAGACCTCTCAGAGTCCTCGGACTGACACCACATCAGGGCCAACCTAATGTGCACCAGATCACATCCGGTGCTGAGGAGTCCACGATGCCGCCCACCCGACTACCGTCCGCTGCAGGAGCCACCCTCCAGGACGCCGGACAGGACTGGGACGCCGTCCGAGTACCACGCAGTGTCGGGCTCGCCGCCATGGCCATCCTCGGCACGCGCTGCGGAGCCGTCATCGAAGACCCGGTCAGCTCGGCTGGCGTCGTCTACTACTTCGTCCCGGTAGGCACGGCCGCCAGTTGGAACGTGCAGAACACTCGGGCGCTCGGTTCCGGTTCCACGCTCGCGATTCCACCGACGCGGCGCACGGAGGGGCCAGGCCCGCACTGGCGGATCTGTCCCGGCGAGGATGGCTGGCTCACAGACCCGACCGCCCTGCTCGCGGCGATCGAGGACGCCTTCGGCCCTCGGATCGGCGAGGAGCAGGCCAGGTGACCGCCCCCGCGGTACTGCCACCCTCGACTTCGTTGACGCGGGCGCAGTACTCGGGCTGGGCCTGCGTCTGGTGCACCGCCTCGCTGCAAGCTGGCGGGGTGTCCGTTGGGCGCGCCAAGGGCTGCAGCGGCGCCCACGACCTGAGCGTCGAGGTGTACGCATGCCGCAGTTGCGCGAGGGCGCGCGGGACGGCGGGCGCCTGATGGTCTGCGCCCGCTGTGATCAGCCGATCCGCCAGGACGAGCCCTACCGCACCGTCGACCACCACGCGGCGTCCGGCCCGGGTGTGACGCTCCACGTCCACAAGCGTCGCTGCCAGCCGGCGCCTCAGCAGAGGTATCCCGCGCGTCGGTTCGGCGCGTGACCACAGACTCCGGCGCGCTGAGGCCGCGCGCCGGGCAGGCCACCCGGAGGAGTAGGCGGGTGGCCGCGCGAGGGCCTGCCGCCGGGGAACCGTGGCCCGGCGGCGGGCCCGTCCACTGCACAGTCAGTCAGCGCCCGGACCGGCATCCCGCGAAGAACGCGGCCCGGGCGTGTCCCCATCCGCAAGCAGCGAAACGGAGATCACGATGACGATACCTCCCGGACCCACCCCGGACGGCGGGCCCGTCGACCCCAAGCCGCCGACCGTGATCGCGCGCATGCTCATCACCGACGAGGCATTCACCAGCTGCCGCCGCACGGTGCTCGACGCCAACCCCGGCATGAGCGAGGAGCTCGCCGGGCGGATCGTGGAGGAGGCGCTGAAGTTCGTGGCGGCCTGCGCGACGCATCCGACTGCCGGCCTGGTCCCGTCGCGGATCGTGGACGAGGGCTGGCACGCCCTGCTGGTCCACACCGCGGTGTACGCCGATCTGTGCGAGCGGCTCGCCGGCCGGATGCTCCATCACACCCCGGGCTACGGCCCGGAAAACTACGACCCGGCGATCCTGGACCGGACCCGCGAGGCGATCGAGGGGCTGGGCTGGGACGTGGACGCCGAGCTGTGGGTCGCACCGGGCGACGAGTCGCTGGTGTCGGTGGCGGCAAAGTGCCAGCACTCCGACGACAGCGGTCCGATCGTCCTCATCCCGAAGAAGCCCGGCGTCGCCTAGCCTTCCTCGCGAAAGGAGGCGGCATGTCCGAGTGGATCGATCCGCGGTACGCGGAACTGGTGGCGGCGTTGCGACGCGCTCAGGCGCCGAGCTCGCGTGACCCGGAGCCGCAGCCGCGGCGGGGATTCGTCATCCCGCCGAAGGGCTGACTGCACCGCCTGGGGCTCGGCGGCGGGCGCCTGCCGGTCGGGCCTCACCCGTTCAGCGGACGAGGTCGGAGAGCGGCACGTTCAAGGCGTCGGCGATCACCAGCAGGTAGTCGATGGATGTCGCGTAGGCGCCCTGTTCGATCCGGTTGATCGTCTTGCGGTCGAGGCCGGTGAGCTCCCCCAGTTGCTCCTGGGTTAACTTCCGGGCGCCGCGCGCTGCACGGACGGCTTCCCCGATGGCCCGGCGGCGGGTGAGTACCCAGGCGGGCAGGGGATCAGATGGCACGCATACACGCTGGCCGCCGCCTTGATCATTGTCTGTACCAGCGCTGGTACATCACGAGTGGGACTTTCAGCCATCACGCAACCCTCCTTCGGGTAAAACACTCGTTCGAGTGTCGTGAGATTTCACCCCTTGCCTTTTGGTAACTAGCAGGCCAACGATTCATGCGCCGTTCAACAAATTGTCGATCAGACGCAACCCACCAGCAACGCACGCGAGGCACGCATGACCGATGAGCCCCCCAGCCCCTTCGCAGGGCGCCTCACTGACCTCCAGCGGGCCCGCGTCGACTACGCTCAACGCGACCTGGAAACCGCCCGCGCGGAAGACCTCGTGCAACTGGACCAGGCTGGCCTCATCCTCATCGTCGGGCGGCTCTGTACCCGTCTGGATGACATGCTGAATCTGCTCGACGAGCTTTGACTTGGCGGGCTTCACCTGCTGCCATACGGCCACCGCACACTTGCGTGAGGGCTTTCGCCCGGACTGGCGTCGGCGATCCAGGGGCCGTCCCCCGAGGGGTCGAGGACGCCCTCCTCCAGCCAGGTGTACACCCCGCCGAGGACGCCCTGGACGACCTTGCGGTCCAGGTCGTCGGTGTTGGTCCACAGGCGTGCGAAGAGTTCGTCCACCCGGATCCGGGACTGGCGGCAGAAGGCGTCCGCGAGCTGGTAGGCGGCGCGGCCGTGGTCGCCCTCGGCGCGCAGCCGCTCGGCGCGGACGCAGGCAGCGCTCATCGCGAACAGTTCGGCGCCGATGTCCACGACCCGGCCCAGGAAGCCCTGCTTGGTCTCCATCCGGCCCTGCCAGCGGGACATGGCGTAGAAGGTGCAGCGGGCCAGCCTGCGGGCGGTGCGCTCGACGTGGCGCAGGTGCCGGGAGAGGTCGACGCCGTGCCGGAACTCGCCGTAGGAACGGGGTAGCTGGCCGGGGCCGGCGACCAGTTTCGGCAGCCACCGGGCGTAGAAGAGGCCCGCGCTCGCGCCCGCCTTCGCCTTGTCGGCGAGGGACTTGCCGGGGTCGATGAGGTCGCCGGCGACCGCGAGGTGGGCGTCCACGGCCTCCCGCGCGATCAGCAGGTGCATGATCTCCGTGGAGCCCTCGAAGATGCGGTTGATGCGCAGGTCGCGCAGGATCTGCTCGGCCGGCACCGGGCGTTCGCCGCGCGCCTTGAGGGACTCGGCCGTCTCGTAACCGCGGCCGCCGCGGATCTGCACCAGTTCGTCGGCCATCAGCCAGGCCATCTCGGAGCCGTAGAGCTTGGCTAGGGCGGCCTCGATGCGGATGTCGTTGCGGTCCTCGTCGGCCATCTGGGAGGACAGGTCGAGCACGGCCTCCAGCGCGAACGTGGTGGCCGCGATGAAGCTGATCTTGGAGCCCACGGCCTCGTGCAGCGCGACCGGCTTCCCCCACTGCTCGCGCTCCGCCGACCACTCGCGGGCGATCTTCAGGCACCACTTGCCGGCGCCCGCGCACATGGCGGGCAGCGACAGCCGGCCGGTGTTGAGGGTGGTGAGCGCGATCTTCAGCCCGGCGCCCTCGGGGCCGATGCGGTGGGCGGCCGGGACCCGGACCCGGTGGAAGCGGGTGACGCCGTTCTCGATGCCGCGCAGGCCCATGAAGGCGTTGCGGTTCTCGACGGTGACGCCCTCGGCGCCGGCCTCGACCACGAACGCGGTGATGCCGCCCCGGTGCCCCTCGGACTCCGGCACCCGGGCCATGACGACGAGCAGGTCGGCGACCACCCCGTTGGTGGTCCACAGCTTGACCCCGTCGAGGACGTAGTCGTCGCCGTCCGGTACGGCCGTGGTGGCGAGGCGGGCCGGGTCGGAGCCCACGTCCGGCTCGGTGAGCAGGAAGGCCGAGATGTCGGTGCGGGCGCAGCGGGGCAGGAAGGCGTCCTTCTGCTCCTGGGTGCCGAACATCTTCAGCGGCTGCGGCACGCCGATCGACTGGTGGGCGGAGAGCAGCGCGCCGACGGCGGGGCTGACCGAGCCGACCAGGGCGAGGGCCTTGTTGTAGTAGAGCTGGCTGAGGCCGAGGCCGCCGTAGCGGGGCTCGATCTTCATGCCGAGGGCGCCGAGTTCCTTCAGGCCGGCCACGACCTCGTCGGGGATGCGGGCCTCGCGCTCGATGCGGGCGGGGTCGACCGTCGTCTCGCAGAACGCGCGGAGCCGGGCCAGGAACTCCTCGCCGCGCCGGACGGACTCGGCGTCGGGCAGCGGGTGGGGGTGGATGAGGTCGAGCCGGAAACGCCCGAGGAACAGTTCCCTGGCGAAGCTGGGCCTGCGCCAGTCCTGCTCGCGGGCGGCCTCCGCCACCTGCCGGGCCTCGCGCTCGGTGACGGTGGTGCGTGGAGTGGTGGTGGCGGACATGGAGGCTCACCTCGCCGCGAGGGGGGACGACTGGGACCGTTCACTACCGACCGGGTCTACTGGATCGTTCGTACCCGAAGCGGGCCGGACCCACCACCCCTCGCGGTCCGATCGGGCGGTGCGGGCCCCGTCGGCCGGGCGGACACGGCGAACGGCCGCAGCCCCCGCACAGTGGGCTGCGGCCGTTCGGTTCCTGACCTGTCCGTGGCAGGTCAGAGCGCGAGACCGGTGAGAACCAGTACGCGCTCGTAGGTGTAGTCCTCCATGGCGAACCGCACGCCTTCGCGGCCGACGCCGGACAGCTTGGCGCCGCCGTACGGCATCTGGTCGGCACGGTAGGACGGGACGTCGCCGATGACCACGCCGCCGACCTCCAGGGCGCGGTGGGCCCGGAAGGCGACCTGGAGGTCGTGGGTGAACACGCCCGCCTGGAGGCCGTACTTGGAGGAGTTGACCGCGGCGAACGCCGCGTCCTCGCCGTCGACCTTCTGCACGGTGAGGACGGGTCCGAAGACCTCCTCGCGGGCGAGCGTGGTGTCCGCCGGTACGTCGGTGAGGACGGTCGGCGCGTAGGAGGCGCCGTCGCGGTCGCCACCGGTGAGCAGCGTGGCGCCGGCCTCGACGGCCTCCTTGACCCACGACTCCACGCGCAGGGCGGCGTCCTCGCTGACCAGCGGGCCGACGTCGGTCTTGGCGTCCGTCGGGTCGCCGGTGACCTGGGCCTCGACGGCGGCGACGATGCGCGGCAGCAGCCGGTCGTACACGGCGGCATCGGCGATCACGCGCTGCACGGAGATGCAGGACTGGCCGCCCTGGTAGTTGGAGAAGGTCGCGATGCGGGTCGCGGCCCAGTCCAGGTCGGCGTCGGAGGCGTAGTCGCCGAGGACGACCGCGGCGCCGTTGCCGCCCAGCTCCAGGGTGCAGTGCTTGCGCGGCACCGAGTCCATGATCGCGTAGCCGACCTTCTCGGAACCGGTGAAGGAGATGACCGGCAGGCGCTCGTCCTGGACCAGGGCGGGCATGCTCTCGTTGGTGACCGGCAGGATCGACCAGGACCCGGCCGGCAGGTCGGTCTCGGCGAGCAGGTCGCCGAGGATCAGACCCGACAGCGGGGTCGCGGGCGCCGGCTTCAGGATGATCGGGGCGCCGGCCGCGATCGCCGGGGCCACCTTGTGGGCGCACAGGTTCAGCGGGAAGTTGAACGGCGCGATGCCGAGCACGACGCCCTTCGGGAAGCGGCGGGTGAGCCCGAGCCGGCCCTGGCCGCCGGCGTCGGTGTCGAGCCGCTGGGCCTCCCCGCCGTTGAACCGGCGGGCTTCCTCGGCGGCGAACCGGAACACGGAGACCGCGCGGCCGACCTCGCCGCGGGCCCACTTGATCGGCTTGCCGTTCTCGGCGGAGATCAGCTGGGCGATCTCCTCGGTGCGCTCGGCCAGCCGCTTGCTCACGTGGTCCAGCGCGGCGGCGCGGACGTGCGCCGCGGTGGCGGCGAACTCGTCCCGCACGGCGTACGCGGCGGCCACGGCCTCCTCGACCTGGGCGTCGGTCGGCACGCTGACCGTGCCGACGAGCCGGCCGTCCCACGGGGAGGTGACGTCGAAGGTGTCCTCGCCGGTGACCTGGCGGCCGGCGAGCCAGAAGGCATGGGTGGAAGTCATGTACGAGTCCCGGCCCTTCCGCGTTGGAGGTGTGCTTGGCTTGCGAGGTCCACGGTAGGGCGGGGGCGACCGGGGGTCGTTTGTCCGACCCGTAGCAGTCGGGACGGGGGGCACTCCGCTTTGGCGTGCTGGTGCGCCTCGGCCGGTGCTTCCCGGTCGCTGCTTCTCGGCCGGTGCTTCCCGGTCGCTGCTTCTCGGCCGGTGCGTCTCGATCGGTGCGGCGGCGGCGCCGGTCCGGGCGCCGGACGCGGGCGCTCACTCCCCCGAGGTCGCCTTCAGGGCGAGCCAGAGCTCCATCCGCACGTCGGGATCGTCCAGGCTCCGCCCGAGGATCTCCTCGACCCGGCGCATCCGGTACCGCAGGGTGTGCCGGTGGACCCCCAGGTCGGCGGCGGCCGCGTCCCACTGCCCGTGCCGGGACAGCCAGGCCCGCAGCGAGGTGACCAGATCGCCCCGGCCCGTCGCGTCGTGCTCGTGCAGCGCCCGCAGCAGCCCGTCGGCGAACGCCCTGACCGCGTCGTCCGCCAGCAGCGGCAGCACGGAGCCCGCCGCCAGCCGCTCGTGCTCCACGAGCACCCGGCCGCGCCGCCGCGCCACCGACAGCGCCTGCTCGGCCTGCTTGTACGCGGCGGCCGCCGCGATCGGCCCGGAGGGCGCCGAGAGGCCGACGACCAGTTCGTCCTCGTCCGCGCGGCCCTGCTCGGGCAGCGCCCGCTCGGCCTCCCGCGCCGCGGCGGCCGCGGCGCACGCGGAGACCGCGGCGCCCCCGTCGGCGGCCAGCACCACCAGCCGCTCGCCCTCGGGGACCACCAGCACGGCCTCCCCGGCGCGGGCCGCGGCGGACTCCACGGTCTCCGCGAGCTCGCTCAGCGCCTCCCCCGCCGTGCCGGAGCCGGACTCGGCGACGATCATCCGGAACGGGGCGTCCAGGAGCCCGCCGTACAGGTCTCCGGCGACGGCGCGGGCGTGGTCCGGTTCCCCGGCCAGGAGCATCCGCAGCACCGCCGAGCCGACGCGCTGCTCGGCCGCGTGCAGGGAGCGGGAGCGCTCGGTGGTGAGGGTGAGCAGGGCGATGGCGGAGTGGACGGCGTACCGCTCGGCGGTGCCGGGGGCGGCGGCCGTCCCCACGGCGAGGGCCGCGCGCGGGCGGCGGCCGGTGCCGAGGGAGTGCAGTTCCACCCGGTCCTCGTGCTCGGGGCCGCCGACCACGGCGGAGGCGGGGGCGGGGCGCTCCCGCAGCCGTTCGACCTCGGCGGTGAGCCGGGCGGCGCGGCGGCCGGCCCACTCCGGGGCGGCGGCGACGACGGCGCCCGAGGCGTCGTACAGCGCCGACCAGCCGTCGACCTGGGCGGCGAGCGCGGTGAGGACCCCCTCGGGGCCGGTGTTCAGCGCCTGCTTGGTCAGCTCCCGCTGCGCGGCGAAGCCGGCCGTGACCGCGCGGTACTGGTCGGCGGCGATCGCCGCGGAGACTGCCTTGCTGATGGCGAGGAAGGGGGTGCGGCGGGGCACCTCCAGCAGCGGCAGCCCCTCCTGGGCGCAGGCGTCGACGAGGGGCTTCGGGGTCTCCTCGTAGTTGACGCCGACGGCGAACCCGAGCCCGACGACACCCGCGCCGGCGAGCCGCCGCACGTACCGCCGCATCGCCTCCGGGTTCTCCGCGTCCAGTTTCAGCGCGGTGATCAGGAGCAGTTCGCCGCCCTCCATGTAGGGCACGGGGTCGGCGAGCTCGCTGACGTGCGCCCAGCGGACGGGCACGTCCAGGCGGTCCTCGCCCGCGCGCACGGTCAGCTTGAGCGCGGAGTGGTGGACGAGCGAGGCGAGGGTCGGGGGCATGGGGCCTTCACGGTGAGCGGGGTCCGGAGATCGGGGCGATCTTTTGGCCGGGACGTATGAACGGCCTGTGCCGATTCTGCCTCACCGTACGACGGCCGGCCCGCCGGTCCCTCAGCCGCGCAGATCCACCAGCAGCGGCGGCGCGTGCTCGCCCCGCACGGTGGTCAACGACAACACCGCGTGCCCCGGCGGCACCCCATGAGCCAACTCGGAAGCGGACCACCGCTCCCGCTCGACCTGGCGGACGGTGACGGCGCGGGCCGTGGGCGCCTGACCGGTGATGACCCGGCGCAGCATGTGCACCGCCTTGCCTGCCGGGGTCTCGGCGATGATCTGCCGGTCGGTGACGTCCCGGGTCTCGGTCCACTCCTTGCCCCACACCTCGGCGAAGTCCTGCCCGTCCCAGGGGGTGAGCCCGGACAGCGCCATCCGGCAGCCCGTGGCGCCGAGGAGCGGGCCGCGCAGCGGCCGGGGGACATCGTCGAGGGTGCGCAGCGTGAGCACCACGCCGGCGTTGGCGCTGCGCAGCCGCTGGACGCCGCGCACGGCCTCCGGGGTGACGACACCGGTGGCGTCGTCGAGCACCAGGCAGGCGAAGAGCGACCGGTCCTCGCGCACCGTCACGGACGCGGTGAACTGGGCGAGCATGAGCCGGGCCAGGATCCGGGAGGCGTCGGCGTGACCGCGCTGGGGCAGGTCGACACGGACCCGGACCGGGTGGTCGAGCGCCTTGAGCGAGAACGGCCGGGTCTGTCCGGAGGTGTCGAAGAAGGCGGCGAAGGCGGGCCGGTCGAGCAGGGCGATCCGGTCGGCGAGGACCGTGCCGACGTCACCCGGGTGGGCCATCTGCCGTTCCCGGGCGTCCAGTTCCCGCAGCAGCGGCGCGTGCCCGGTCTCGGTGAGCCCCTTGCGCAGCGCGGCCAGCGGGCCGGGGGCGCCGTCGAGCAGCTGGCGCAGTTCCGGCACGGAGGGGAAGCGGCCGTGGACGGCGTGGAAGGGGCCGAGCAGCTGGGCGAGGACGGTGGTGGACCGGCGGCTGTCGCTGCCGGGGTGCGGGTCCGCGAGGTCGCCGACGAGGGCCTCGGCGAGTATGGCGGCGGCCTCGTCCGGGTCGGTGGTGCCGCCGTAGAGGTCGAGGTCGTAGACCGACTCGGGGTGACCCACGCGTACGACGACGTCGTAGGACTCGGCCGGTCCGAGCCCGGCGCCGGCCGCGCCGACGACCACGACCGAGGTCCGGCCGGCCAGCGCGTGCAGGCACAGCGACTCGGCGAGCGGCCGCACCAGGGATCCGGTCTTGCCCGAGCCGGCCGGGCCGACGGCGAGCAGGGAGGTGCCGAGCAGGTCGGGGCCGAGGGCGAGACCGGCGCCGCGGTAGTGGTAGGGGTTGCGCGGGTCGTCGGCGGTGGTGCCGAGCCGGACCTGGCCGGTGAGCAGGTCGTGCCGGGCGTGCCGGGCGGGCAGGTCGCGCTCGCCGGAGGGGTGCGGGCAGGCACCGGAGCCGTCCTTCAGCACCGCGCCGGTGAAGCCGGCGAGGCTGTGCCGGCCGGACCGTACGCCCTGCCAGGCCCGGCTGATCCGGGCGTGGTCCACGTCCCGCATGAGCCCGGCCCGCGCCTCGGCGGCCAGCCGCTCGGCGGCCTCGTACGCCCCGGCCTGCCGCAACTGGGGCCACTCGGCGGGGTCGTGGTCGGGGGTGGGCGGTGAGTCTGCAGCGGCGCTGCCGAGGCCGGCGGGCGCGGTGGAACGCAGTGCGGGCACGGCCGCGCGCAGGGCCGGGGTGCCATAGCGGCGCCAGAGCTCACCCCAGTGGCCGATCCTCCCGAAGACCGCGAAGATCGCCCCGAACACCAGCCATGTGTACAGCCACGATGCGGCCCCGCCCACACGGCCGGCCTCTCCTCTCACCCAGGAATCCGGGGCCAGCACATACCACGGCCACTGCCAGAAGTCGCCGAGATAGCCGTTCCACAGGAGGGAGCAGAGCAGCCACGCGCACAGGAGCGAGATCATCGCGCCGCCCAGCAGTTGCCGCGTGGGGGTCTTCTTGGGTTCCACTTCCGGCCGCGGCCGGTAGCGCAGTCGCCAGATTCCGGGTGCCGCCTGCGGCCGGGGCGCGTGCAGCCAGGACAGGAAGGCCGATCCGTCGGGCATCGGCGGCACCCCGGCCATCGAAGGCGCCCCCTGCGGCATCGGCGGCACTCGTCCCTCGACCGGCCCCGTAGGCCGTGGTACCGGTTCGGCGTGTGTGCCGTGGGCGTGCCTCGTGCCGTCGCTGTCCATCGACCCTGCCCCCTGACCAGCCGGTCCGTCCACCATCAGCGAGCCAATCTAACGCCACGGCAAGGGGAGTTCACCGCTTACGTGGCCGTAAGGAGCCGTACCCGCCCGGGCGGGCTATGTCCACCGCGGACAACGGGGCGGGCCGACAACGCCCACATGGAGCATGCCCACCGTCCGGGAGCGGTCTTAGCCTGCGAAGAAAGAAGGTATGCGTCCGAAAACGCACCGCCCGGTACCGCCCGGGACCGCCCGGTACGCAAGATCATCAGGGAGCCCCCCATGACCGCACTTCCGCAGGAGCGCCGCGTCGTCACCGCCATCCCCGGCCCGAAGTCGCAGGAGCTGCAGGCCCGCCGTACCGCCGTGGTCGCCCAGGGCGTGGGCTCCACGCTGCCCGTCTTCGTCACGCGCGCCGGCGGCGGTGTCATCGAGGACGTCGACGGCAACAGCCTGATCGACTTCGGCTCCGGCATCGCCGTGACCTCCGTCGGCGCGTCCGCCGAGGCCGTCGTGCGCCGCGCGAGCGCCCAGCTCGCCGACTTCACCCACACCTGTTTCATGGTCACCCCGTACGAGGGCTACGTCGCCGTCGCCGAGGCGCTGGCCGAGCTGACCCCGGGTGACCACGCGAAGAAGTCCGCGCTGTTCAACTCCGGCGCCGAGGCCGTCGAGAACGCCGTGAAGATCGCGCGCGCCTACACCAAGCGGCAGGCCGTCGTGGTGTTCGACCACGGGTACCACGGGCGGACCAACCTGACGATGGCGCTGACGGCGAAGAACATGCCGTACAAGCACGGCTTCGGGCCGTTCGCGCCCGAGGTGTACCGCGTGCCGGTGGCGTACGGCTACCGCTGGCCGACCGGCCCGGAGAACGCCGGTCCGGAGGCCGCCAAGCAGGCCATCGACCAGATCACCAAGCAGGTCGGCCCGGACAACGTCGCCGCGATCATCATCGAGCCGGTCCTCGGTGAGGGCGGCTTCATCGAGCCGGCCAAGGGCTTCCTCCCGGCGATCCGCCAGTTCGCCGCCGACAACGGCATCGTCTTCGTCGCCGACGAGATCCAGAGCGGCTTCTGCCGCACCGGCCAGTGGTTCGCCTGCGAGGACGAGGGCATCGTCCCGGACCTGATCACGACCGCCAAGGGCATCGCGGGCGGCCTGCCGCTCGCCGCCGTCACCGGGCGCGCGGAGATCATGGACGCGGCGCACGCCGGCGGCCTCGGCGGCACGTACGGCGGCAACCCGGTCGCCTGCGCCGGTGCGCTCGGCGCCATCGAGACCATGAAGGAGCTGGACCTCAACGGCAGGGCCAAGCGCATCGAGGAGATCATGAAGGGTCGCCTCACCGCCATGGCCGAGAAGTTCGAGGTCATCGGTGACGTGCGCGGTCGCGGCGCCATGATCGCCGTCGAGCTGGTCAAGGACCGCGCGACCAAGGAGCCGGACCCGGAGGCCACCGCCGCCGTGGCCAAGGCGTGCCACGCCGAGGGCCTGCTGGTCCTGACCTGCGGCACCTACGGCAACGTGCTCCGTTTCCTGCCGCCGCTGGTGATCGGCGAGGACCTGCTGGGCGAGGGCCTCGACATCATCGAGCAGGCGTTCGCGCGCATCTGAGCGGTGGGTCCGCACCTCTGCGGGGCGCCTGCGGCAGGCCGTGTGAAGAAGGTGTGCGGGGTGGATGGCGGGAGCGGATTCCGTCTGCCCAACCGCGCCGGCCTGCCGTAGGTTCTCTCCAGATGAGAAATACACCCCGCCCACAGGGGACTGTGGGCGACTCCGGGCCGAGGCCTCCCCAGCTTCGCCCCGGTCGTGCCCTCGCGCACACAACCGGCGCCTGACGCCGGGATCTCCTCACCGATCGGACGGTCGCCGCCCCAAACCCCCCGGGGCGTGCGACGTTCCGGTCCGGACGGCCGTCTCGGAACCATCCCCCCCCGGTTCCGAGGCGGCCGACCTCCTTTCCCCCGCGCACCGGTCCGTCCGCTCCGTCTGGGAAGCTGGGCGCCGTGTCGACAGCAGTCCGCCGCGCCCTGGTCCCGGGTATCCCGGCCGTTCTCCTCGCCCTGATCACCTGGCAGGTCGTGGCCGACGGCCCGCTGCTCTCCCTGGACGCGCGGCTCAGCCGGGCCCTCGTCCGTCCGGACCGGTTCTCCGAGCTGCTGTCGGACCTCGGCGAGGTCCAGGTGGCCGTCCCGGTGCTCGTGCTCGTCCTGGCCGTGGTGCTGTGGCGGGACCGGGCGGCCGGGACGGCGCGGTGGTGGCTGCCGGCGCTGGCCGCGGCCGTCCTGATGGCGCTGGTCCCGGCGGTCGTCGTGCCGCTGAAGGAGTGGACCGCCCGGCCGGGGACACCCGCGGTGCCCCCGGCGGTCGGCTACTTCCCTTCCGGTCATACGGCGACGGCGATGGCCGCGTACGGCTGCGCGACCCTGTTCCTGCTGCCCCGGCTCCGCTCACCGGCCGCCCGTCATGCCCTGGTGGCCGGCTGCGCGGTCCTGGTCCTCGGGGTGTCGTACGGCCTGGTGCGCCGGGGCTACCACTGGCCGCTGGACGTGGTGGCCGCCTGGTGCCTGGGCACCGTGCTGCTGGCCGCCCTGTCCCCCGTGGCCGGGCTCAGCCGAAGTAGGCGTCGAAGTTCTTCTGGAACGCCCAGTTCGAGTAGCGGTCCCAGTTCACCGACCACGTCATCAGACCGCGCAGCGCGGGCCAGGTCCCGTGGGTCGTGTACGAGCCGCAGTTCGTCTTCTTCGTCAGGCAGTCGAGGGCCTTGTTGACCTCGCCCGGGGAGACGTAGCCGTTGCCCGCGTTCGTCGAGGCCGGCATGCCGATGGCGATCTGGTCGGGGCGCAGCGGCGGGAAGACGTTGTTCTGGTCGCCGGCGACCGGGAAGCCGGTGAGGAGCATGTCGGTCATGGCGATGTGGAAGTCGGCGCCGCCCATGGAGTGGTACTGGTTGTCCAGGCCCATGATCGGGCCGGAGTTGTAGTCCTGGACGTGCAGCAGGGTGAGGTCGTCGCGCAGGGCGTAGATGACCGGCAGGTAGGCGCCGCAGCGCGGGTCCTGGCCGCCCCACTTGCCGGTGCCGTAGTACTGGTAGCCGTTCTGCACGAAGAACGTCTCCGGGGCCATGCTCAGCACGAACTTGGCGCCGTACTTGGCCTTCAGGGTCTTCAGCGCCGAGATGAGGTTCACTATCACGGGGGTGGTCGGGTTCTTGAAGTCCGTGTCGTTGGTGTTCAGCGAGAGCGAGTGGCCCTCGAAGTCGACGTCGAGGCCGTCGAGGCCGTAGGTGTCGATGATGTTGGAGACCGAGGAGACGAAGGTGTCGCGGGCCGCGGTCGTGTTCAGCTGGACCTGGCCGTTCTGGCCGCCGATCGAGATGAGCACCTTCTTGCCGGCCGCCTGCTTGGCCTTGATCGCCGCCTTGAACTCGGCGTCGCTCTCCACGTTCGGGCACTCGGTGACCGGGCAGCGGTTGAAGCGGATGTCACCGGAGGTGACCGAGGTGGGCTCGCCGAAGGCCAGGTCGATGACGTCCCAGCTGTCGGGGACGTCGGCGAGGCGGGTGTAGCCGGCGCCGTTGGCGAAGCTCGCGTGGAGGTAGCCGACGAGGGCGTGGGTGGGCAGGTCGCCGCCCGTGCCGCCGCCGCCACCGGGCGCGGCGCTGGTCGTCGCGGTCACCGCGGTGGACTTCGCGGACTCTCCGGCGTCGTTGACCGCGGTCACCTGGAAGCTGTACGCGGTGGAGGCCGCGAGTCCGGACACGGTGGCCGAAGTGCCGGTCACCGTCTGCGTCTTGACCCCGTCGCGGTAGACCGCGTAGCTCGTGGCGCCGGTCACCGCCGACCAGGACAGCCCGACGGAGGACGAGGTCACGGAGGAGGTGCGCAGGCCGGCCGGGGCGGCGGGCGGCTGGGTGGTGCCGCCCCCGCCGGGGCCGATCAGGGTGATGTCGTCGGCCTGGTAGGTGCCGGTGCCGTACCAGCCGTGGGTGAAGATCGTGACCTTGGTCGTGCTCGCGCCGGTGCGGAAGGTGGTGCTCAGCGGCTGCCAGTCGGGGGCGGACTGGGTCCAGGTGTACACGTCGGTGGTGCCGGTGCCGCTCGCGCCGAGGTAGGCGTAGGAGCCGCGGACGTAACCGGACAGCGTGTACTGGGAGTTCGGCTGGACGGTGACGGTCTGGCTGCACTGGGCGTTGTCGCCGCCGGCCGGGGTGGCCTGGAGGGCGGCGGTGCCGCCGTGCACGGGTGAGGCGACCGTCTTGGCGGCGGAGCAGGTCCAGCCGGTCAGGCCGGACTCGAAGCCGCCGTTGACGGCGATGTCCGCGTCGGCCGCGCTGGCGGCCGGTGAGAGCGCGGTGAGGCCGGGCACGGCCAGCAGGGTGGCCGTGAGTACGGCGAGGACGGGTCCGGGACGTCTTGCGCGGTCCACAGGGGCCTCCGTGTTCGGGGAGTTGGAGGAGCGGAGCGCACACAACTTGGTCCAGACCAATGCCGTTGTCAAGGTCTCCGGCCGTTACCCGTCCCCGGCAAGGCGCCGGACCGGCCCCGCCGCCGCCTCGCGCATCGCCCGTTCCAGCGGTGCCGGATCGGTCGGCGTGCGCGATCCGTCCGGTGCCACCGGCCGCCGCACGGCGTGGACCGCCCGGCCGGGGTACGGCACGACGATCCGGGTCCGGCGGCACGGCGATCCGGGTCCGGCGGCACGGCGATCCGGGTCCGGCGGCGCGGCTGCCGGTGCCGAGCCGGCGCGTCCCGGGTCCGGCCCGCGGGCAGGAGGGCGACCGCGAGGGGTTGCGCTCGAACTCCCGGCGGCAGACCCCGGGATCCGGTGCGGCGGATGCCGGCCACTCGACCGCCGCCTCCGCCCCGGTCATGCGAGAGGCCTCCCTCTCCCGCCCCCGTGCGGCGCGGTCGCGCCAGGAGGAGAGAGGGAGGCCTTCGGGGGCGTCACGCGGATTCGGCCGACCCGTCGGAGCGAGCCGGCGCACGGCCGGATGTCCTGGTCGCACCAGTCGCACCAGTCGCTCCGGATACGCCGGTCGTACGGGACGTGCCGGGCGCGTGGGGGCGGGTCAGCTGTCGAAGCCCAGCCCCAGCCGGTCCATCGTCCGCAGCCACAGGTTGCGGCGCCCGGCGTGCTCGTCGGCCCGGGCCAGCGACCACTTGGTGAGCGCGATCCCGGTCCAGGCGAAGGGCTCCGGCGGGAACGGCAGCGGCTTCTTGCGGACCATCTCCAGCTCGGTCCGCTCGGTGCGCTCCCCGTCCAGCAGGTCGAGCATCACGTCCGCGCCGAACCGGGTCGCGCCGACGCCGAGGCCGGTGTAGCCCGCCGCGTAGGCGACCTTCCCCTGGTGGCCGGTGCCGAAGAACGCCGAGAAGCGGGAGCAGGTGTCGATCGCGCCGCCCCAGGCGTGGGTGAAGCGGACGCCCTCCAACTGCGGGAAGCAGGTGAAGAAGTGGCCCGCGAGCTTGGCGTACGTCTCGGGCCGGTCGTCGTACTCGGCGCGCACCCGGCCGCCGTAGTGGTGGATCGCGTCGTAGCCGCCCCACAGGATGCGGTTGTCGGCGGACAGCCGGAAGTAGTGGAACTGGTTGGCCGAGTCGCCGAGCCCCTGCCTGTTCCGCCAGCCGATCTCCGCCAGTTGCCCCTCGGTGAGCGGCTCCGTCATCAGCGCGTAGTCGTAGACCGGCACGGTGTACGACCGCACGCGCCGCAGCAGGTTGGGGAAGATGTTGGTGCCGAGCGCGACCTTGCGCGCGCGGACGGCGCCGTACGGGGTGCGTACGGCCATCCCGGCGCCGTGGCCGCGCAGGGTCAGGGCGGGCGTGTGCTCGTACACCCGCACGCCGAGCCTGACGCACGCCGCCTTCAGGCCCCACGCCAGCTTCGCCGGGTGGAGCATGGCCACGCCCCGGCGGTCCCACAGGCCCGCCTGGAAGGTGGGCGAGTCCACCTGCTCGCGCACGGCGTCGGCGTCCAGGAAGTCGATGCCGTCGGCGAGCCCCTTCTCCTCCAGCTCCCGGTGCCAGTCCCGCAGCTCCCACGCCTGGTAGGTCTCGGTCGCGACGTCGATCTCGCCGGTGCGCTCGAACTCGCAGTCGATGCCGTACCGGGCCACCGCCTCCTCGATCCCGTCGAGGTTCCGCCGGCCCAGCTCCTCCAGCTTGTGGATCTCGTCCGGCCAGCGGGTGAGGCCGTTGGGCAGGCCGTGCGTCAGGGACGCGGCGCAGAAGCCGCCGTTGCGGCCGGAGGCGGCCCAGCCCACCTCGCGGCCCTCCAGGAGGACCACGTCGCGCCGCGGGTCGCGCTCCTTGGCGTTCAGCGCGGTCCACAGGCCGCTGTACCCGCCGCCGACGACGAGCAGGTCGCAGGTCTCGGTGCCGGTGAGGGCGGGCTCGGCGGCCGGCTTCCCGGGGTCTTCCAGCCAGTACGGGACCGGCTGGGCTTCGGAGAGGGCGGAGATCCAGTTGTCTTTGCCACGGCTCATGGCGCTTGCGGCCATGATTTCAACTCCCTACAGGGGCGTGCGCGGAAGGCGGCGCCGGGGACCGGCTAGGCCTTCTGCTTGTTCCGTCGATTGCTGACGACCATCGAGGTCAGGACGAAGAGGACGGCGAGGAGGAACATGGCCGTACCGATCACGTTGATCTGCACGGGCGTTCCGCGCTGCGCCGACCCCCAGACGAACATCGGGAAGGTGACGGTCGAACCGGCGTTGAAATTGGTGATGATGAAATCGTCGAAGGAGAGCGCGAACGAGAGCAGCGCGCCCGCGGCGATTCCGGGTGCCGCGATGGGCAGGGTGACCCGCAGGAAGGTCTGCACGGGACCGGCGTACAGGTCCCGGGCGGCCTCCTCCAGCCGCGGATCCATCGACATCACGCGCGCCTTGACCGCGGTGACGACGAAGCTCAGGCAGAACATGATGTGGGCGATCAGGATCGTCCAGAAGCCGAGCTGCGCGCCCATGTTGAGGAACAGGGTGAGCAGCGACGCGGCCATGACGACCTCGGGCATCGCCATCGGCAGGAAGATCAGCGAGTTGACGGCGCCGCGCGCGCGGAACCGGTAGCGCACCAGCGCGAAGGAGATCATCGTGCCGAGGAGGGTGGCGCCGACCGTCGCCCAGACGGCGATCTGCAGGCTGAGGGAGAGCGAGCCGCACAGGCCGGCGACACCGCACGGGTCCTGCCAGGCGTCCGTGGAGAACCGCTGCCACTCGTAGTTGAAGCGGCCCTTGGGCTTGTTGAAGGAGAACACCGTGACGATGACGTTCGGCAGCAGCAGGTAGCCGAGTGTCAGCAGACCGGCGATGACGACGAGACGGCGCTTGAGCCAGTTGACGAAGGGCATTTAGACCAGGTCCTCCGTCCCGGACCGGCGGATGTAGAAGGTGACCATGGCGAGGATCGCGGCCATGAGGATGAAGGACAGGGCCGCGGCCGTCGGGTAGTCGAGGATGCGCAGGAACTGCGTCTGGATGACGTTGCCGATCATGCGGGTGTCGGTGGAGCCGAGGAGTTCGGCGTTGACGTAGTCGCCGGCCGCCGGGATGAAGGTCAGCAGCGTCCCGGAGACCACGCCCGGCATGGACAGCGGGAAGGTGACCTTGCGGAAGGTGGTCCACGGCTTGGCGTACAGGTCGCCGGCCGCCTCGTGCAGCCGCCCGTCGATCCGCTCCAGCGAGGTGTACAGCGGCAGGATCATGAACGGCAGGAAGTTGTACGTCAGGCCGCAGACGACGGCGAGCGGGGTGGCCAGGACGCGGTCGCCCGCGGTCCAGCCGAGCCAGTCGGTGAGGTCCAGGACGTGCAGGGAGTTCAGGGTCTGCACGACCGGGCCGTTGTCCGCGAGGATCGTCTTCCAGGCGAGGGTGCGGATCAGGAAGCTGGTGAAGAACGGCGCGATCACCAGGATCATGATCAGGTTCTTCCAGCGGCCGGCGCGGAAGGCGATCAGGTAGGCCAGCGGGTAGCCGAGCAGCAGGCACAGCACGGTCGCGGCGGCGGCGTAGAAGACGGACCGCAGGAACTGCGGCCAGTACTCGGTCAGCGCGTTCCAGTAGGTGGCGAAGTGCCACGTGACCTTGTAGCCGTCCTCCAGGGAGCCCTGCTGCACGGAGGTGGACGCCTGGTAGATCATCGGCAGGGCGAAGAACACGATCAGCCACAGGATGCCGGGCAGGAGCAGCCAGTACGGGGTGAACCGGCCGCGCCTGCGCGCGGGCTTGCGCTCCGGCTCGGCCGGGGCGAGCGGCGGGGGCGCCTCGGTGAGCGTCGGCATCAGGCGGCCGCCTCTTCCTCGGTGCCCGCGTCGATGTCCTGGTCCGCGTCGAGGCCGAAGGTGTGCGCCGGGCTCCAGTGCAGGACGACGTCGGCGCCGGGGACGAGCCGGCCGTCGCGCTCGACGTTCTGGACGTACACCGCGAACTCGTCGCAGACCGGGGTGTCGATCACGTACTGCGTGGAGACGCCGATGAAGCTGGCGTCGGCGATCCTGCCGGTGACGCGGTTGCGGCCCCCGGGGATGGTGCCCGCGTCGTCGGCGTGGGTGAGGGCGATCTTCTCGGGGCGGATGCCGACCAGCATCCTGCCGCCGGCCGCCGTGGGGGCGGAACATCGCGCCCGGGGCAGCACCAGCTTGCCGCCGCCCGCCTTGAGCACGATGTCGTCGCCGCTGCCCGTGTCGACCTCGGCCTCGATGAGGTTGGAGGTGCCGAGGAAGTTCGCCACGAACGTGGTCTTCGGGTTCTCGTACAGGTCGGTGGGCGCGCCGAGCTGCTCGACCCGGCCCCCGTTCATCACGGCGACCGTGTCGGCCATGGTCATGGCCTCCTCCTGGTCGTGCGTGACGTGCACGAAGGTGATGCCGACCTCGGTCTGGATGCGCTTGAGCTCGAGCTGCATCTGCCGGCGCAGCTTGAGGTCGAGGGCGCCGAGCGGCTCGTCCAGCAGGAGCACCCTGGGGTGGTTGATCAGCGCGCGGGCGACGGCGACCCGCTGCTGCTGGCCGCCGGAGAGCTGGTGCGGCTTCTTGCGCGCCTGCTCACCGAGCTGGACCAGCTCCAGCATCTCCTCGACCTGCTTCTTCACGCTCTTCAGGCCGCGCCGGCGCAGGCCGAAGGCGACGTTCTCGAAGATGTCGAGGTGCGGGAAGAGCGCGTAGGACTGGAACACCGTGTTGACCGGCCGCTTGTACGGCGGCAGGTGGGTGACGTCCTGGTCGCCGAGGCACACGGTCCCGGAGGAGGGTTCCTCCAGGCCGGCGATCATGCGCAGCGTGGTGGTCTTTCCGCAGCCCGAGGCGCCGAGGAGGGCGAAGAAGGAGCCCTCGGGCACGGTCAGGTCGAGTGGCCGCACGGCGGTGAAGCCGTTGTCGTAGGTCTTGGAGATGCCGGAGAGGCGGACGTCGCCGCTGTTGTCCGGTGTCGTCTTCATCGTCGTCACGCCCCTGTGAGCTTCGCGAACTTCTCTTCGTAGGTCGTCTCTTCCTTCTGGCTCAGGGAGCGGAAGGCATGGGACTTCGCCTGCATGGCCTTGTCGGGGACGATCAGCGGGTTGTCCGCGGCGTCCCGGTCGATCTTCGCAAGGTAGGGCTTCACCCCGTCGACCGGCGTCACGTAGTTGATGTAGGCGGCGAGCGCGGCGGCTTGAGCGGGCTCGTAGTAGAAGTCGATCAGCCGCTCGGCGTTCGTCTTGTGACGCGCCTTGTTGGGGACGCACATGTTGTCGGTCGACGTCATGTAGCCGCTGTCCGGGATGACGAAGGCCACGTCCGGGCTGTCCGCCTGGAGCTGCACGATGTCACCCGCCCAGGCGAGGCAGGCCGCGAGGTCGCCCTTGGTGAGGTCGGAGGTGTAGTCGTTGCCGGTGAACCGGCGGATCTGGCCCTTGTCGACGGCCCTTTGCACGCGGGCGACCGCCGCGTCGTAGTCGTCGTCGGTGAAGCGCGCCGGGTCCTTGCCCATGTCGAGCAGGGTCATGCCCATGCTGTCGCGCATCTCCGACAGGAAGCCCACGCGCCCCTTCAGCCGGGGGTTGTCGAGCAGGTCGGAGACGGACTTCACCTCGATGCCGTCGAGCGCCTTCTTGTTGTAGGCGATGACGGTGGAGATGCCCTGCCACGGGTACGAGTACGCCCGCCCGGGGTCCCAGTCCGGGTCGCGGAACTGGGCCGACAGGTTGGTGTAGGCGTGGTGCAGGTTGGCCGGGTCGAGTTTCTGCACCCAGCCGAGGCGGATCAGCCGCGCGGCCAGCCAGTCGGTGAGGACGATGATGTCCCGGCCGGTGTCCTGCCCCGCGGCGAGCTGCGGCTTGATCTTCCCGAAGAACTCGTTGTTGTCGTTGATGTCCTCGGTGTAGTCGACCCGGATCCCGGTCCGCCTCCGGAAGGCCTCCAGCGTCGGGTGGCGCTTGCCGCTGTCGTCGACGTCGATGTACTCGGTCCAGTTGGAGAAGTTGACCACCTTCTCCCGGGCCGAGCGGTCCTCGGCGGCGGTGCCGCCCCGGGCCATGCCCGCCGCGGGGATCCCGCAGCCGCTCAGCACCCCGAGGCCGCCGGCCGCGAGCGCGCCGCCCGCGCCGACCCGCAGCAGGGAGCGGCGGGTCAGGGCGGCCCGGCCGCCGCGCAGGCTGCGGCGCAGGGCGGCCGCTTGGGGCGGGGTCAGACGGTCGGGCTCGTACTGCCTCATGCGCGTGATGCCCTTTCGGGAGGGGTTCGGGCCGGTCGCCGGCCCGGTGTTCTATCGGTCCCCGAAGATCGTGCGGTGCCAGTCCTTCGCGGCCACCGCCGTGTTGTCGAACATGACGTGCTTGACCTGTGTGTACTCCTCGAAGGAGTACGCCGACATGTCCTTGCCGAAGCCCGACGCCTTGTAGCCGCCGTGCGGCATCTCGCTGATGATCGGAATGTGGTCGTTGATCCAGACGCAGCCCGCCTTGATCTCGCGGGTGGCCCGGTTCGCCCGGTAGACGTTCGTGCTCCACGCCGAGGCGGCGAGGCCGTACGGGGTGTCGTTGGCCAGCCGGATCCCCTCGTCGTCGCCGTCGAACGGCAGGACGACCAGGACCGGGCCGAAGAGCTCCGACTGGACGATCTCGCTGTCCTGCGCCGCGTCGGCGACCAGGGTGGGCCGGTAGTAGGCGCCGTCCTTCAGCTCGCCCTGGGGCGCCTCGCCGCCGGTCACCACGCGCGCGTAGCCGCGCGCGCGGTCCACGAAGGCGGCGACCCGGTCGCGCTGGACGTGCGAGATGAGCGGTCCGAGATCTGTGCCGGGCGCGAACGGGTCCCCGAGCCGCACGGTCTCCATCAGCGCGGCCGTCCGCTCCACGAACGCCTCGTAGAGCGGGCGCTGCACGTACACGCGCGTGGCGGCCGTGCAGTCCTGCCCGGTGTTGATGAGCGAGCCGGCGACCGCGCCGTGCACGGCGGCCTCCAGGTCGGCGTCGTCGAAGACCACGAAGGGCGCCTTGCCGCCGAGCTCCAGGTGGAGCCGCTTGACGGTGGCGGTGGCGATCTCGGCGACCCGCTTGCCGACGGCGGTGGACCCCGTGAAGGAGGTCATCGCGACGTCCGGGTGCCCGACGAGGTGCTCGCCGGCCTCCCGGCCGCTGCCGGCGACGATGTTGATCACGCCGTCCGGGATGCCCGCGTCCGTGGCGGCCTGGGCGAACATCAGCGAGGTCAGGGGGGTCAGCTCGGCCGGCTTCAGCACGATCGTGTTGCCCGCGGCGATCGCCGGGAGGATCTTCCAGGCGGCCATCTGGAGGGGGTAGTTCCAGGGCGCGATGGACCCGACGACCCCGATGGGCTCGCGCCGGACGTACGACGTGTGGTCGCCGGAGTACTCGCCCGCGGACTGCCCCTGGAGGTGCCTGGCGGCGCCCGCGAAGAAGGCCGCGTTGTCGACGGTGCCCGGCACGTCGAACCCACGGGTGAGCTTGAGCGGCTTGCCGCACTGGAGGGACTCCGCGCGGGCGAGGTCCTCGGCGCGGTCGGCGAGGACCGCGGCGAACCGGTGCAGGGCGTCCGACCGTTCGCCCGGGGTGGCCGCGGCCCAGGCCGGGAACGCCGCGCGTGCGGCGGCGACGGCCGCGTCGACGTCGTCGGGGCCGGCCAGCTCGTAGGTGTACACCTCCTCGCCGGTGGCGGGATCGACCACGGCGTGCCGACGGCCCGAGGTGCCCTTCGTCAGCCGGCCTGCGATGAATTGCGCGCCTTCCGCGAAACGGTCCTGCGCGGGAAATCGTTCCGGGGTGGCGGTGCCCGGGTTGTGCATGTCGCTCTCCTCCGCCGTTCGCCCCGGTAGGGGGGTGGGTGGCGTAGCTCCAGCTCGATTTGAGTGCCGATCCTGACAGAGCGGTAAGGCTCCAACAAGTGATTCCGTTGTTGCCTTTTGGTTACGCGACGAAATCTGTCGACCAGGTGTCGAGTCAGGACGGAAAAGGGCGGACGGAGTGTCAGTGGTGCCTGCCACACTCGCGTGCATGGGGACGATCGACGGGCTGGAAGCCCTGCTCAAAGAGGTCCGGGCGGGGAGCCGCATCAGGTACCTGCACTTCTGGGGACACCGGCCGCGGCCCGGCGGCCGGATCGGCGCGAGCTGCCTGAGCCAGTGGTGGCCGTCACCCTTCGTGACCGGCGGTGTGGAGTACGCGACGGCCGAGCACTGGATGATGGCGGCCAAGGCCCGGCTGTTCGGTGACGCGGAGGCGGAGCGCCGGGTGCTGGCCGCGGGCCACCCCGCCGAGGCGAAGAAGGCCGGGCGGCTGGTCCGGGACTTCGACGCGGGCGTCTGGGAGCGGGAGCGCTTCCGGCTGGTGGTCGAGGGCAGCGTGCACAAGTTCGCGGCCCACGACGACCTCGGGCGCTTCCTGCTGGACACCGGGGACCGGGTGCTGGTGGAAGCGAGCCCCGTGGACCGGATATGGGGCATCGGCCTGGCGGCGGACGACGAGGCCGCCGCGGACCCGGAGCGGTGGCGGGGCCTGAACCTGCTGGGCTTCGCCCTGATGGAGGCGCGAGAGCGACTGACGGCGGGGGCGTGACCCTACAGGGGGGCGGCCCTGCGGGGCTCCGGCGGGGGTTCCGGGGTGACGCCCGGTGCCGTTGTCCGCTGGAGCGGGGGCCGTCAGGCGCGCGTGCTGCGGGGGGGCCGTCAGGCGCGCGCCGTGATGATCAGGACGACGAAGCCCACCGCCAGGACGGTGCCCGCCGCGCCGCAGATGAGGCCGGCCAGGGCCGCCCCCGGGTTCGTCGCCTCGCCGCGGCGGGCCTTCGCCCTGCCCACGAAGCCGAAGATCATGGCCAGCACGCCCAGCACGATGGCGATCGGCCACAGCAGGAAGCCGGCCGCCGACACGATGCCCAGCGTCAGCGCGGCCGTGCCCATGCCGTTGCTGGGCACCGGCTGCATGCCGGGCCAGCCGTAACCGGGGCCCGCTGGATGGGGGAAACCGCCGTACGGCGCGGTGTGCGGGCCGGGGTGGCCGTACCCCGGCCCGGTGCCCGGGTAGCCGTACCCCGGGTAGCCGTACGGGACCTGGCCGGGGCCGTCCGGGGCCATCGGCGGCGGGGGCACCGGCTCCACTCCCCCGTGCGGCGGCGCGTAGGGGTCCACCGGAGGACCCGGCACGGCCGCGGGGGGTGCGAACGGATACCCCGGAGGCATGGACCCGGCAGGCGCGAACGGGTTCGGCTGCGGCGCGGGGTGCGGAGGCGCGAAGGGGGCCTGGTGCGCTGCGGCGGGCGGGGGCGCGAACGGATTCGGCTGGGCTGTGGCGGACGGCGGTGCGAACGGATTCGGCTGGGGTGCCGCGGGCGGGGACGCGAACCGCTGGGGCTCGACGGGCGGGGGCGCGAACGGGTTCGACTGGGCTGCGGCGGGCGGCGGCGCGAACGGGTTCGGGTGGGGTGTCTCGGACGCGGACGGGGGCGCGAACGGGTTCCGCTGGGGCTCGGCGGGCGCGGGCGCGGGCCCGGTGGGGTCGGCCCATGGCGCGGGTCCGGCCTGTGCCGGGGACGGCGGGGGCGGGGTCGCGGTCCGTCGGCCGTCGGCCGTGCCGGGGCTCGGTGCCCCGTCCGCCGCCGGTGCCGTCGCTTCCTTGTCCAGGGGGACCCGGGGCGCCGTCGGCCGCCCCCCTTCGCCGTGCTCCCCGGGCAAGGACTGCGCGACCTCGTCGGACATGCGGAAGGACCCCTCTGCTGGACGTCCTGTCATGCTACGGGCAGGGCCGGAGCCGCCGGGCCGGGGCCTACGATGATCCCGCGCCACCGATCAGCCGATCACCGCGCCCGCACCACGGACCCGGTCCGGGCGCCCGTCCCGGGGAGGACCCCTTGACCGCCACCTCCGTACCCGCCGCCGGCACCGCCGACCGCGACCTGCGTGCCTTCATCGCCGGGCTGCCCAAGGCGGAACTGCACGTCCACCACGTCGGCTCCGCCTCCCCCCGCATCGTCTCGGAGCTGGCCGCCCGCCACCCCGACTCCAGGGTGCCCGCCGACCCCGAGGCCCTGGCCGAGTACTTCACCTTCACCGACTTCGCGCACTTCATCGAGGTGTACCTGTCGGTCGTGGACCTCATCCGCACCCCGGAGGACGTCCGGCTGCTCACCTACGAGGTGGCCCGCGACCTGGCCCGGCAGCAGGTGCGGTACGCCGAGCTGACCATCACCCCCTTCTCCTCCACCCGGCGCGGCATAGACGAGCGCGCCTTCATGGAGGCGATCGAGGACGCCCGGAAGGCGGCCGAGGCCGAGTTCGGGACCGTGCTGCGCTGGTGCTTCGACATCCCCGGCGAGGCCGGTCTGGAAGCGGCCGAGGAGACGACGCGGCTGGCCACCGAGGACCGGATCCGCCCGGCGGGCCTGGTGTCGTTCGGGCTCGGCGGCCCGGAGATCGGCGTGCCCCGCCCGCAGTTCAAGCCGTACTTCGACCGGGTCGTCGCCGCCGGGCTGCACTCCGTCCCGCACGCCGGCGAGACGACCGGCCCGCAGACGGTGTGGGACGCGCTCACCGAGCTGCGCGCCGAGCGGATCGGGCACGGCACCAGCTCCGCGCAGGACCCGAAGCTGCTCGACCACCTGGCCGAGCACCGCATCCCGCTGGAGGTGTGCCCGACCTCCAACATCGCCACCCGCGCGGTGCGCACCCTGGACGAGCACCCGATCAAGGAGTTCGCGCGGGCCGGGGTGCTGGTGACGATCAACTCCGACGACCCGCCGATGTTCGGCACCGACCTGAACAACGAGTACGCGGTGGCCGCCCGCCTCCTGGAGCTGGACGAGCACGGCCTGGCCGGCCTCGCGAGGAACGCCGTCGAGGCCTCCTTCCTGGACGCGGCGGGCAAGGCGCGGATCACGGCGGAGATCGACGCGTACACCGCCGCCTGGCCGGCCCGCTGAACCCACGGCACGGGCCCACGCGGAGCAGGTGGGCCCGCGCCGCCCCGCGGGACCGACACAATGGGGCCATGCAGACCGTGACCGCCGTGGCCCATCGCGGCGACCCCTACCGCTTCCGCGAGAACACCCTCGGCTCCCTGCGCTCCGCGCTCGACCAGGGCGCGGACGCCGTCGAGATCGACGTACGGCTCACCCGCGACGGGGTGCCCGTACTGCTGCACGACGAGACGCTGCGGCGGCTGTGGGAGGTCGACCGGCCGTTGCGCGCGCTGTCGGCCGAGGAACTGCGCGGGCTGACGGCGGGCGGGGTGCCGACGCTGGCGGAGGCACTGGCCGCGACCGGCGACAGCCGGGTGATGCTCGACCTGTGCGGGCGGGTCGACCGCCGGACGGCCGGGCGGATCCTGGACGTGGTCCGGCGGAGCGGGGCCGGGGAGCGGGTCTACTACAGCGCCGGCGCGGAGGCGACGCTCGCCGTCCGCGCGGTCGATCCGTCCGCCGAGATCGCCCTGACCTGGACCTCCCTCGCCCCGGTCCGGCCCGCGCTGCTGGCCGCGATCCGTCCGCGCTGGCTGAACTACCGCTTCTCGCTGGTGAGCCGGGAGCTGGCCGCCCGTGTGCACCGCGACGGACACCTGCTGTCCGTGTGGACCCCGGACACCCGCCGCTCCATGAGCCGCCTGCTGGAGCTGGGCGCCGACTCGATCACGACGAACAGGATCGACGTCCTGCACGCCCTGCGCACCCCGGCGTGACCCGCGGCGGTAACCCTTAGGGGCCTTTCCGGGCGGTTCCCCCCGCTCCGCCGGGCGACCGGTCAGGGATGGACGAGGGTCGCACGCCCTCCTCGGTGAGGATCCCGGCGGGCGGGCCACCGGCTGAGGATGATCACACACCTTCAGCGATCCCCTCAGGAGCCCGTCATGCGCCGTACCCGTCGTTCCGCCCTGCTGGCCGCCGGTCTCGTCGCCGCGCTGGCCGCCGGCCCGCTGGCCGCCCCCGCGTTCGCCGCGTCCGCGTCCGCGCCGGCCGCCGCCGTCCCCGCCGCGGCGCCGACGGGCGAAGGGCCGGACGCCGAGGCTCTGTCCGCCGCGATCGCCGACCTCCCCGACCACGACGCCACCGCCGCGCTGCTCCGCGTCGGCGGTGACGGCACCTGGCGCGGGACCGCGGGCGTGCGGGACGTCCGCACCGGGGCGCCGGCCCTGGAGAACGCGCGGTTCCGGGCCGGTTCGGTGACGAAGGTGGTCACCGCGGCGATCGTGCTGCAACTCGCCGCGGAGGGCCGGATCGACCTCGACGGCACCGTGCAGCACTACCTCCCGGGCCTGCTGACCGGGGACTTCGAGCCGGTCACCGTGCGCCAGTTGCTGAACTACACCAGCGGTCTGCGTCCGGGCGCGTCCCTCGGCGACACCGTCGAGGAGGGCTACGCGCACCGCTTCGAGACGCTCACCCCCCGTCAGGTCGTGGCGGCCTCCGTCGCCGAGGGCCCCGCGTACGCGCCGGGCACGCGGCAGACCTACGGCAACATCCACTACACCGTGCTCGGCATGCTGATCGAGAAGGTGACCGGTGACTCGTACGCGCACCAGGCGGCGGTCCGCGTCTTCCGGCCGCTGGGCATGCGGGACAGCTCGTTCCCGGCCGGCGGCGACCCCCGGATCCACGGACCGCACAACCGGGGCTACGACTGGATCGACGGCAGGCTGGTCGACGTGACCGACTGGAACATGACGGACCGGTTCGCGGCCGGCGACCTCATCTCGACCACCGCCGACCTGGAGCGGCTGCTGGTGGGGCTGTTCCGCGGCCGGGTGGTGCCCGAGCCGCAGCTGCGCGAGATGTTCACCGTGCCCGACGTGCCCGGGGCGACGTACGGCGCGGCGCTGGACCGGATGGAGCTGGACGGCAAGGTGATCTGGGGCAAGACCGGCTCACGGCCGGGGTACGCCACGGTGATCGCCGCGACCCCGGACCTGTCCCGCACCCTGGTGTACTCGGTGAACGCCACGGACGCGAAGGGCGACGGCCAGGCCGTCGCCCAGCGCTTCGGGTTCCCGGCGTTCAACCGCTGACGGACCGCGGGCCGCTCGGCGCCCTGCGCCGCCGCGCGGGCCGCGGGGCCGGCCCGCTGACGGAAACGCGGCCCCCGCGGGCCGTGGGGCCGCCGCCGGCCGGGTCCTCAGGGGACGAGGACCAGCCGGACCGGGTCGCCGGCCTTGTCCTGGAGCCGCCGCACGGCCAGCGGGATGTGGCCGCTGACCGAGGGGGCCAGGTCGAGGCGGCCGGTGGAGGCCAGCCGGATCAGCTGCTCCACGTGCTCGGGCGAGGAGCCGTAGTGCCCGCGGACCTGGTTGCGGTTCCAGCTGAACCGCGTGCCCTCGGTGAGGGTGAGCGGGTGCGGCGTCAGCCCCACCAGGACCAGGACGCCCTCCCTGGCCAGCACGGTCGCGGCCTGTTCGCGTACGGCCGGGACGCCGGCGAAGTCGAAGGCGGCGTCCAGCCCGCGGCCCGCGGTGGCCCGGAGCACCGCCGCGGCGAAGCCCGGGTCGGCGGGGTCCAGGGCGAGGTCGGCGCCGAAGGCCAGGGCGCGTTCCCGGGCGGCGGGCAGCGGGTCGGCGGCGACGACCGGCGCGGCACCGGCCAGCCGGGCGAGCCAGATGCCGTGCGCTCCGAGGCCGCCCGCGCCCCAGACGCCCACGGCCTGGGCCGGGCGGACGCCCGCGGTGGTCACGACGGCGGCGTACGGCGTGGAGACCGCGTCCGGGATGATCGCGGCCTGGTCGAAGGGCAGGTGGTCCGGGATCGGGGCGAGCGTGTCCTCGCGGGCGACGGCGTACTGCGCCCAGCCGCCGTCGTAGTCGACGCCCCGGGTGCGGACGGCGAGGCACGGCGTGCGGCGGCGCCGGCAGTTGGCGCACTCCCCGCAGCTCTGGCCGGCCTGGAGCGCCACGCGCGTGCCCGGGGCCCACTCGCCCAGCAGCCCGGGGCCCGGGGTGTGCACCACTCCGGCGACCTCGTGCCCGAGGGTGACCTCCTCGACGGGCAGGAACGGCTTGAGGGTGCCGTCGATCAGGTGCACGTCGGACAGGCAGACCCCGGCGGCCCTGACCTCGACCAGCACCTCTCCGGGCCCGGGGACGGGCACCGGGACCTCCGTGACGCGGAATTCTCCGCCGGGCACGTGCAGGCGTCCGGCGAGCATGGTGTCCATGGATCGCGTCCCTCCGCTTCCGTCCGGGTGCGCGGCCGGGGCGTGACGCGCACGTCGACCGATGTACCGCCCGCCGGCGGGCGCCGCGCCGCGACACGCCGTGGCGGCACCGGACCGAGGGCGCGAGGTCCCGACCCGGCGGAGGGTCTACAGGCCCACGATCTTGTTCCAGCGCCGGGCGAACTCCGTGCGCTCCTCGGAGGTGATGTCGCGGGCGATGGCCAGACGCTCGCGCATGGTCGCGTTCGGGAAGATCAGGGGGTTGTCCGCCAGGGCCGCGGTCTCCTCGTCCCCGGACGCGGCGAGGACCTCGCGGGCCGCCGGGACCGGGCAGACGTAGTTCACCCAGGCGGCGAGCTCGGCGGCGACCTCGGGCCGGTAGTAGTAGTCGATCAGGCGCTCGGCGCCGGCCTTGTGCCGGGCCCGGTCGGGGATCATCAGGGAGTCCGACCACAGCTCGGCGCCCTCCTCGGGCACGACGAAGTGGATGTCGGGGTTGTCCGCCTGGAGCTGGATGACGTCACCCGAGTACGCCTGGCAGGCGAGGACGTCCCCGCTGACCAGGTCCTTGGTGTAGTCGTTGCCGGTGAAGCGGCGGATCTGGCCCCGCTTGACCTCCCGTTCCACCTGGTCGCAGATCCGGTGGAAGTCGTCCGCGGTCCAGCGGGTGATGTCGACGCCGTTGCCCTGCATGAGGAGCGCGAACGACTCGTCGAGGCCGGACAGCAGGGTCACGCGGCCTTTGAGGTCGTTCGCCCAGAGGTCCTTCACGTGCCGGATGTCCCGGCCCAGCTTGCGGCGGTTGTAGGCGATCCCGGTGATGCCGGACTGCCACGGCACGGTGTGCAGGCGGCCCTTGTCGAAGGCGGGGCCGCGCAGCAGCGGGTCGAGGTACTTCGCCACGTTCGGCTGGCGGGCGCGGTCCATCTCCTGGACCCAGCCGAGCCGCACGTACCGGGCGCACATCCAGTCGCTGATGACGATGAGGTCGCGGCCGGTGGACTGGTGGTTCATCAGCGCGGGGCTGATCTTGCCGAAGAACTCGTCGTTGTCGTTGATCTCCTCCACGTAGTCGACGGAGATCCCGGTGCGCTTCTCGAAGCCGTCCAGCGAGGGCCGCCGGTCGGGGTGGTCGTCGTCGGTGTCGATGTAGAGGGGCCAGTTCGCCCAGGTCAGCTTCTTGTCGGTCGCGGACCGGTCGGCGACCGCCCGGTCGCCGGGCTCGACGTAGGCGGCGGGTACGCCGCAGCCGGCCAGGGCGCCGAGCGCCGCGGTGCCGCCGAGGGCACGCAGCAGTGAACGGCGGGACAACACGGTCGTACGCGAGGATGTCTGGGCCACCCGGGAAGCATGCCGCCCCGCCGGGCGCCGGGACAATCGACGCTGCGTCGAGCGCGCCGGTGCCTGCCCGACACCTTGTCGACACCCCGGCCGGCCGCGGACTCCCCCGATCGGGGCCGCGCACCGGCGGGCGGCAACGCGGCGGCCCCGGACGGGGAGGTGTCCCGTCCGGGGCCGCCGGGCCGCGGGGCGATCAGCCGTCCAGGGACGTCATCACGTGCTTGATGCGGGTGTAGTCCTCGAAGCCGTAGGCCGACAGGTCCTTGCCGTAGCCGGACTTCTTGAAGCCGCCGTGCGGCATCTCGGCGACCAGCGGGATGTGGGTGTTGATCCACACGCAGCCGAAGTCGAGCTTCTTGGACATGCGCATCGCGCGGGAGTGGTCCTTGGTCCACACCGAGGAGGCGAGGGCGTACTCGACGCCGTTGGCCCACTGCACGGCCTGGTCCTCGTCCGTGAAGGACTGGACGGTGATGACCGGGCCGAAGACCTCGTTCTGGACGATCTCGTCGTCCTGCTTCAGGCTGGAGACGACGGTCGGGGCGTAGAAGTAGCCCTTGTCGCCGACCTGCCGGCCGCCCGCCTCGACCTTGGCGTGGGCGGGGAGGCGCTCGATGAAGCCGGCGACCTGCTTGAGCTGGTTGGGGTTGTTCAGCGGGCCGAAGAGCACGTCCTCGTCGTCCGGGTGACCGGTCTTCGTCTCGGCCGCGGCCTTGGCCAGCGCGGCGACGAACTCGTCGTGGATGGACTCCTGGACGAGGACGCGGGTCGCGGCCGTACAGTCCTGACCGGCGTTGAAGAAGCCGGCCATGGAGATGTCCTCGACGGCCTTGGCGATGTCGGTGTCCTCGAAGACGACGACCGGGGCCTTGCCGCCCAGCTCCAGGTGGACGCGCTTGACGTCCTTGGAGGCCGACTCGGCGACCGAGATGCCCGCGCGGACGGAGCCGGTGATGGAGGCCATGGCCGGGGTCGGGTGCTCGACCATCGCACGGCCGGTGTCGCGGTCGCCGCAGATGACGTTGAAGACGCCCTTGGGCAGGATCGAGCCGATGATCTCGGCGATCAGCACGGTGGAGGCGGGCGTGGTGTCCGAGGGCTTGAGGACGACCGTGTTGCCCGCGGCGAGGGCCGGGGCGAACTTCCAGACGGCCATCATCATCGGGTAGTTCCACGGCGCGACCTGCGCGCAGACGCCGACCGGCTCACGGCGGACGATCGAGGTCAGTCCCTCCATGTACTCGCCGGCCGAACGGCCCTCCAGCAGCCGGGCCGCACCCGCGAAGAAGCGGATCTGGTCGACCATCGGCGGGATCTCCTCGGAGCGGGTGAGCCCGGTGGGCTTGCCCGTGTTCTCCACCTCGGCCGCGATCAGCTCCTCGGCGCGCTCCTCGAAGGCGTCCGCGATCTTCAGGAGGGCCTTCTGCCGCTCGGCGGGGGTCGTGTCGCGCCAGGCCGGGAAGGCCGCGGCGGCGGCTGCCATCGCCGCGTCCACGTCAGCCTGTCCGGACAGCGGCGCGGTGGCGTACGCCTCACCCGTCGCGGGGTTCACCACCTCGGTGGTCCGTCCGTCGGCGGCGTCCCGGAACTCACCGTCGATGTAGTTGCGCAGACGACGCAGCTCGGTGCTCACTGCCGGCCTCCTGATCTGGTTCAAGGTGTCCAATCGCTGAGACACCCACCCTAGTCGCCGCGGCCACGTTTTCAACACCCCCACGGGCATCGGTTCTGCGAAATCCGCAAGCACGGGTCTCTCAAACAACGGATTTCATCGATCGGGCCTTGCGAAACTGTCGAGACGTCGTGCACAGTGAGGGTGTGGCCAGTCGAAGCGCAGACCAGAGGGACTCGCCCCGCGAGTCCAGGAACGGCAACAGTCCCCAACTGGACGCCGTCTCCCTCGCCATCATCCAGCAGCTCCAGGAAGACGGCCGCCGGCCGTACGCCGCGATCGGCAAGGCCGTCGGCCTGTCCGAGGCGGCCGTGCGCCAGCGCGTGCAGAAGCTGCTGGACCAGGGCGTGATGCAGATCGTCGCCGTCACGGACCCGCTCACCGTGGGCTTCCGCCGGCAGGCGATGGTCGGGATCAACGTCGAGGGCGATGTCGAGTCGATCGCGGACGCGCTGACCGGCATGTCGGAAGTCGAGTACGTGGTGATGGCCGCGGGCTCGTTCGACATCCTCGCCGAGATCGTCTGCGAGGACGACGACCACCTGCTGGACGTCATCAACAAACGCATCCGGGCGCTGCCCGGCGTGCGCTCCACCGAGAGCTTCGTCTACCTCAAGCTCAAGAAGCAGACCTACATGTGGGGAACCCGATAACCGTGAGTTCAAAGGACCTCAGCAAGACCGCGTACGACCACCTGTGGATGCACTTCACCCGCATGTCCTCGTACGAGAACTCCCCCGTCCCGACGATCGTCCGGGGCGAGGGCACCTACATCTACGACGACAAGGGCAAGCGCTACCTCGACGGTCTGGCGGGCCTGTTCGTGGTCCAGGCCGGTCACGGCCGCACGGAGCTCGCCGAGACCGCGGCCAAGCAGGCCCAGGAGCTCGCCTTCTTCCCGGTGTGGTCCTACGCCCACCCCAAGGCCGTCGAGCTGGCCGAGCGCCTGGCCAACGAGGCCCCCGGCGACCTGAACAAGGTCTTCTTCACCACCGGCGGCGGCGAGGCCGTCGAGACCGCCTGGAAGCTCGCCAAGCAGTACTTCAAGCTGGTGGGCAAGCCGACCAAGTACAAGGTCATCTCGCGTGCGGTCGCCTACCACGGCACCCCGCAGGGCGCGCTGTCCATCACCGGCCTGCCGGGCCTGAAGGCCCCCTTCGAGCCGCTGGTGCCGGGCGCGCACAAGGTGCCGAACACCAACATCTACCGCGCGCCGCTCTTCGGTGACGACCCGGAGGCCTTCGGCCGCTGGGCCGCCGACCAGATCGAGCAGCAGATCCTCTTCGAGGGCCCGGAGACCGTCGCCGCGGTCTTCCTGGAGCCGGTGCAGAACGCCGGCGGCTGCTTCCCGCCGCCCCCCGGCTACTTCCAGCGCGTGCGCGAGATCTGCGACCAGTACGACGTACTGCTCGTGTCGGACGAGGTCATCTGCGCCTTCGGCCGCCTCGGCACGACGTTCGCCTGTGACAAGTTCGGTTACGTCCCGGACATGATCACCTGCGCCAAGGGCATGACCTCGGGCTACTCCCCGATCGGCGCCTGCATCGTCTCCGACCGGCTCGCCGAGCCGTTCTACAAGGGCGACAACACCTTCCTGCACGGCTACACCTTCGGTGGCCACCCGGTCTCCGCGGCCGTCGGTCTCGCCAACCTCGACATCTTCGAGAAGGAGAAGCTCAACCAGCACGTGCTGGACAACGAGGGCAACTTCCTCTCGACGCTGCAGAAGCTGCACGACCTGCCGATCGTCGGCGACGTCCGCGGCAACGGCTTCTTCTACGGCATCGAGCTGGTGAAGGACAAGAACACCAAGGAGTCCTTCAACGACGAGGAGACCGAGCGCGTCCTGTACGGCTTCCTCTCCAAGGCCCTGTTCGACAACGGCCTGTACTGCCGTGCCGACGACCGCGGCGACCCGGTCATCCAGCTCGCCCCGCCGCTGATCTCCAACCAGGAGACCTTCGACGAGATCGAGCAGATCCTGCGGGCCACCCTCACGGAGGCGTGGACCAAGCTCTGATCATCCGACCGGATGATCGATCCCGGCCCCGGCGCCGTCCGTTCGAGTGAGAACGGCGGCCCGGGGCCGCGTGCTGTCCGGGCTCCCGCGCGGGACCTGCCTAGCGTGCCAGTGACCGATCGGCCCGGCCCTCGTTCCGCCGGACGGGGGAACAGGCCCGGGACAACGGATCAGAACCGAGGTGTACGCCATGGAGGCACCGCCGGACAACGACGTGCTCTGGGCACGCTCCCTGCACTTCACGCACCGCGACGGCTCCCTGGGGCTCGCCGGCGTCTCGCTCGGGGTGCGGGAGGGCGAGATCCTCGCCGTGAGCGGCCCGCGCGGCAGCGGCAAGACGACCCTGCTGCGCTGCCTGTCCGGCCAGGTGCCGGTGTGCGGCGGAGAGGTCTGGTTCAACAGCTCCCCCGTGCACACGCTCGGCCCCGTGGCCCGCGAGCGGCTGCGCCGGAACCGCTTCGGCTGGATCGACCCCGAGCCGGTCCTGGTGCCCGAGCTGAACGTGTGGGAGAACGCCGCGCTCCCGCTGATGCTGCGCGGCACCGGTCGCCGGCGGGCCAAGGTCGCCGCGCTGGAGTGGCTGGAGCGCCTGGACGTCGGCGACCGGGCCCGGTGCCGTCCGCACACGCTGCGGCACGCCGAACGCCAGCGTGTCGCCATCGCCCGCGCGCTCGCCCCGGGGCCCGCGGTCCTCTTCGCCGACGAGCCCACGGCCCCCCTGCACCGCGCCGACCGCACCCACGTCCTGCGCACCCTGGCCTCGGCCGCCCGCTCGCACGGCATCACGGTCGTCCTCGCCACGCACGACGCCGACACCGCCGCCCTCGCCGACCGCACGGTGACACTGCTGGACGGGCGGCGCGTGCGCACCGTGCACCTGCCGGACGCCCCCGACGCGGAAGGCCGGGCCGCGTGCTCAGTCTCCGTCTGACCCGTGCCGCCCGGCCGGCCGTCCAGCTCCGCCGCCTGCTGGTGGCCGCGGCCTCGGCGGGCACCGGCTTCCTGCTCCTCGCCTGCCTCGGGCACGCCCTGGTCCACCCGGACGCCTCGGGCGCCGCCGCGCTGCGCCTGGCCTGGTGCGCGGCGCCGCTCACCGCCACGGTGTACCTCGCGCTCGCCGTCGCCCGCACCGACCCCGGCACCCGGCCGCGCCCCGGGCTGTCCGCCCTGGGCCTCGGCCCGGCCCGCCTCATGGCCGTCTCCGCGCTGACCACGGCCCTGTCCTGCACGCTGGGCTCGCTGCTGGCGCTGCTGGTCTTCCTGCACCTGCGCGGCGACCTGACGGGCCTGCCGTTCGACGGCGCGGCGACGGGCCTCCTGGCCGCGGACCGCCCGCTGCCCGCACCGGCGGCGCTGACCCTGCTGGCGCTGGTCCCGGCCACGGCGGCCACGACGGTGGCCCTCGCCCTGCGCCCACGGGACCCCCGCCCGCCCGTCCGCGGCCCCCGGGGCTTCGGCCGCTTCGGGGCGTACGGCGGCACGGCGGCCTCGGACACGTTCGGGGCCTACGGCCGCTTCGGCGCCCGCTCGGGCCGCCGGTCCCCGGGAGGCACGCCAGGCGCGGGGGACCACGGGCAGCCGCACGTGCCCGGGGCGCCCGCCGGCACCCGCACGGACCCGGCCACCGCGGCGGACCCCGGGCTTTCCGCACCGGACGCCGACGGGACCGGCGCCGGCCTCGAGCCTCCCCGGGAAGCCCCGGCCGGTCTGCCCTGGGGTGTGGCACTCGTCACCGCGGGACTGACCGCCCAGGCCTACGCCGGCCGCTCCGCCCCCGCCCCGGCCCTCACCGTGCTGCTCGGCTGGCTCCTCACCGGCACCGGCCTGGTCCTGGCCGCCCCCGGCCTCACCCACCTCTGCGGCCGGCTCGTGCAGTGCACCCGGCCGGGCGCGCTCCGGCTGCTCGCCGGCCGGGTCCTCATGACGGAGGCCGCACGGATCGGGCGCCCCCTCGGCGTGGTCTGCGCGGTCGCCGCCGCCTGGTACGCCACGACCTCCCTGTCCGACGGACCGGTCCGCGTGTTCGGCCCGCTGTCCGCCCTCGGCGCGTCGGTCGTCGCCGGCTCCGCGGTCGCCACCCTGCTCACCGCGGCCGTGGAGATGCGCCAGTGCCGCGCCGGCACCACCGCCGCGCTGCTCTGCCTCGGCGCGCCCGCCACCCTGCTGCGCGGGGCCGCCGCCCTGCGCGCGGTCGCCCTGCTGGCCGTGTTCGGCCCGCTCACCCTGGCGGTCGCCGGCCTGTCGGCACTGCCGCTGACCCGCTGACCGCCGCCCCGGAACCATCGCCGGGCGGAAGGCGGAAAAAAGTCCGCCGCGCACCGATGATTTCGCGGCGGCCGGCCGGTCCACCCCTTCGCACACCATGAACCGCGCACGACTCAAGGGGAGCAGCCCGCATGTACCAGCAGATGATCTTCGTGAACCTGCCCGTGACCGACCTCGACGCCTCCAAGAAGTTCTTCACGGAGCTCGGCTACACGATCAACCCGCAGTTCAGCGACGAGAACGCGGCGTCCGTCGTGATCAGCGACACCATCGTCGCGATGCTGCTGACCAAGCCGTTCTACGCGACGTTCACGAAGAAGGAGATCGCCGACGCGACGACCACCAGCGAGGTGCTGATCTGCCTGAGCGCCGAGAGCCGGGAGAAGGTGGACGAGCTGGTGGAGAAGGCGGTGGCGGCGGGCGGCACGGCGACCGGCCCGACCCAGGACCACGGCTTCATGTACGGCCGCGCCTTCGACGACATCGACGGCCACACCTGGGAGATCACGTGGATGGACCCGGCGGCGGTCCAGGGCTGACCCCCACGGGCTCGAACGCCCGTGCCAGCATGGGCGGGTGCATCCGACACCCGCCCAGCCGCCCCGCGCCGCCCGCGACCACGAGATAGAGTCCCTCGCCGAGTTCGACGAGGTGGTCGCCGAACACGGCACGCTCGCGCGGTACCGCGTGCAGGCGGTCGACCTGACCGACCGCACCGCCGTCCTGCTCCGCCTCGACACCACCGGCGCCGTCTTCCTCGGCTGCCCGATGGACCCCGAGGCCGCCGCCCGCGTCCGAGCGGCCGGAGCGCTGGTGTTCCCGCCGGTCCCGGGGCTGCCCTTCGATCCGTACCGCGGCTCCGTCTACACGCCCGACGAGTTGTTCGCGTCGCTGGACGAGGGGTACGAGGCGACGCCCGACGCGCTGGCCCACGCCTGGTTCCGGCGGACGCGGGACGACGGTGACGTCTTCGGCTCGATGCTCCGCGCCGTCCACGACGACGCCGTCTCCGACGCGCTGGACGAACTCCTCGCGGGCGCCCGGGTGGTGGGCGTCATGGGCGGGCACGCGATGGACCGCGGCACCACCGCCTACGCCGGTGCCGCCCGGCTCGGCCGGGAACTGGCCCGCGCCGGGCTCACGGTGGCCACCGGCGGCGGCCCGGGCGCCATGGAGGCGGCCAACCTCGGCGCGTACGCCGCCCCGTTCGACGACGGCATGCTCGACGACGCGCTGCGGCTGCTCGCCGAGGCCCCCTCGTTCCGGCCGTCCGTGGCGGACTGGGCGCGGGCCGCCTTCGAGGTGCGCGACCGCTGGCCGGGCGGCGGCTCGTCGGTGGGCATCCCCACCTGGTTCTACGGCCACGAGCCGCCGAACGCGTTCGCCGCGCACATCGCCAAGTACTTCGCCAACGCCACCCGCGAGGACGGGCTGCTGGCCCGCTCCACGGCCGGGGTGGTGTTCCTGCCGGGCGCCGCCGGGACCGTGCAGGAGATCTTCGACAACGCGACGCCCAACTACTACGAGTCGCGCGGGGAGCCGACGCCGATGGTGCTCGTGGACGCGGAGCACTGGACGCGGGACCTGCCCGCCTGGCCGCTGCTCCGGTCGCTGGCGCGGGGACGCGCGATGGAGTCCCGGATCGCCCTCGTCGACCGGATCGAGCAGGCACCGGCGGCCCTCGCGCGCCTCGGCGGCTGACGGGCGGGCGCGGCCGGCGGCGCGGGGGGCGCCGACGCTTCAGGTCCGGTGGCTCCGGCCGTCGTGCGCAGGAGCGCGACGGCGTCCCCACCGGCCGCCGGGTCCGGCCCGGCGCCCATGGACCCTCGCGCGGCGCGCCGGTCCTCGCGGCCGGCGACCCCGGTCCCGCCGGAACCGTCGGCGGGTTCCGGCACGGTCCGGACCGCGCCCGCCGGCCCCTGGGGCGCGCCGTACCGTCCGGTGCGGGCCCGTGCCCGCCCTCGTACCGGAGGGGCCCGCGCGCCGTCCGGCCGGGTTCCGTTCACGCGGACGCAAGCCCGTTCACGCCTTTTGTTGTGACGATGTGATCACATCCTCATCGTCCAAGGGCCGGGACAAGGGTATGTTCGATCGTCCGGCTCCGGCGCGACCGTCGGCACCGCCCCTCCCGGCGGAGCCCCACCCCCGGAGCCGTTGCCGACGGCGCGTGGACGCGTCGCGGTGACCTTTCCCACGAGCAAGGAGATCCCCACGGTGCCCGTCCGCCGCCTAGCGCGCCCTCCGCGGCCCACACCCACGGAGGCCGCCTCCCCACCGAACCCACGCGACGGCGCCGCCGGAGAGGCCGGCAAGCCAAGCAAGGCGGCCGGCACCAAGGGCCTGCGGCTGGACATCCAGGGTCTGCGCGCGGTGGCCGTCTCGCTGGTGGCCCTCTCGCACGCCGGAGTGACCCAGGTGGCCGGCGGCTTCATCGGCGTGGACGTCTTCTTCGTGATCTCCGGCTTCCTGATCACCTCGCTGATGCTCCGCGAGCACCGCCGCGACGGCCGGATCGCGCTGGGCCGCTTCTACGCGCGGCGCGCGCTGCGCCTGCTGCCCGCCTCGACGCTCGTCGTCATGGTGACGCTGGCGGGCTCCTGGCTCTTCCTCGGCCCGCTGCGCTTCGCGGAGTACGCCAAGGACGCCATCGCCTCCGCCTGGTACGTCGTCAACTTCCGCCTCGCCGACGCCGGCACCGACTACTTCAACACGGACGTCCCTCCCTCGCCGTTCCAGCACTTCTGGTCGCTGGCGGTGGAGGAGCAGTTCTACCTGGTCTGGCCGATCCTCCTGATCGTCGCGCTCAAGCTGTTCCGGCGCCGGGCCCTGCTCGCGATGCCGCTGCTGGCCCTGGCCGCGGCCTCCTTCGCGATCAACCTCCACCTCACCGACACCTCGCCGTCCTGGGCCTACTTCGGTTCCCAGGGCCGTATCTGGGAGCTCGCGACCGGCGCGCTGCTGGCGCTGGTGGCGGACCGCCTCGACGACATCCCGCGGCCGGTCGCCGCGGTCGTCAGCTGGGCCGGCCTGGGCGCGATCGCCTACGGCGCCGTCTTCTTCGACGACACCACCCGCTTCCCCGGCCACAACGCGGTCGTCCCGGTCCTCGGCGCCGCCGCCGTGCTGGCCTGCGGCTCCGCGGGCGGGCGCTGGGGCGCGGGCGCGCTGCTGTCCCTGCGCCCGGCCGTCTGGGTCGGCGGTGTCTCGTACGCCTGGTACCTGTGGCACTGGCCGCTGATCCTGCTCGTCCCCGCCGCCGCCGGCTTCGG
Organism: Streptomyces sp. NPDC025833; assembly: GCF_055558055.1. Lineage (NCBI taxonomy): Bacteria > Bacillati > Actinomycetota > Actinomycetes > Kitasatosporales > Streptomycetaceae > Streptomyces > Streptomyces sp. NPDC025833. Next base: position 313,058 of record NZ_JBVHNF010000003.1, on the reverse strand, counting down.
CGAGCACGACGGGCCGCTGCGCCTGATCGCCGCCCTGTGCGGCATCCCGCTCGCCTGGCTGACGCTGCACCTGATCGAGAACCCGATGCGCTTCCACCGCGCGTTCAAGGCCCGGGCCGGGCGGGGCCTGGTGCTCGGCCTCGGCCTGTCGGCCGTCGCGGCCTGCGTCGCGATGGTCGCCGCGCAGTTCCCGCCGCAGCTGGAGGAGGGCATGGCGCGCAAGAGCCCCGGCAAGGTGATCGCCGAGGCGTCCGACCCGCGCGCGGCGCTGACCGAGCTGCTGGGGCAGAAGGTGGACAAGCTGCCCTCCAACCTCTCGCCCAGCATGCGGGACACCGCCTACAAGCGGTCCGAGGTGTACACGGACGGCTGCGCCCTGACGATGACCGGCACGGTGCAGACGCAGCCCTGCCTGTACGGCGACACGAAGGCGGACCGCAGCGTCGTCCTGTTCGGCGACTCGCACGTCGCCCAGTGGTTCCCGGCGCTCGACAAGATCGCCGAGAAGCACCACTGGCGGCTCTACTCGTTCACGAAGAACGCGTGCAAGGTCGCCCAGATCACCATCGAGTACAACAAGGGCCCCTACTCGACCTGTGACGACTGGCGGAAGGTCACCATCGAGAAGATCCAGAAGATGCGGCCCGAACTCGTCATCACCTCCAGCTCCGAGTCGGCGAAGCTGTGGGGCGACGGCGACATGGCCGAGGTCTGGGGCAAGGGGCAGGCCGAGACGTACCGGATGCTCCAGCGCGGCCGCACGCGGGTGGTGACCTTCCTGGACACCCCGTGGCCGAAGAACAACGCGGTGGACTGCGCGACCACGCACTCGGACGACCTGAGCGCCTGCGCCCGCGACCGCTCGGAGGCCGACGTGCAGCCGGACGTCACCGCGGCGATCAAGGCGGCCGCGCGCGCCGAGCACGTGACGACCGTCGACCCCTACGAGTGGGTGTGCGCGCCCTCCGGCAACTGCCCGGTCGTCGTGGGCAACACGATGGTCTACCGCGACTACGGCCACCTCGCGGACGGCTACGTCAAGGCCCTCACCCCGGTCGTGGAGGACAAGCTCCTGAGCCTGTTCGGCGACGACCTCCGCAAGCGCCCGCGCGCCTGACGCGGCACCCGGCAGGGGCCGGCCACCGTGCCCGTCGGGCCGGTGGCCGGCCCCTGCTCAGTCCAGCACCACGATCTCGGACGCGTCGAACTCCACCCCGACCGCGCTGCCCGGCTCCGGTGCGTCCCGGAGCGCGCAGGCCGCCTCCAGCCGCGGGCCGTCCGCCGGCTGGAGGCGGACCGCCACGTGGGTGCCCCGGAAGGTGCGGGCGGTCACCGTGCAGGGCAGCCCCTGGTCGGCCGGTACGAGACGGACGCCGGCGGGGCGGACCAGGACCGAACGGCCGCCCTGCGCCGAGCCGTCGGGGACGGGCAGCTTGCCCCACGCGCTGTCCGCGGCCGTACCGGCGACCGTCGCCCCGACCACGTTCTCGAAGCCGAGGAAGCGCGCCACGAACGCGTCGGCGGGCCGCTGCCACACCTCGACGGGCGTCCCGGACTGCGCGATCCGCCCGTCCCGCATCACCACCACCCGGTCGGCCAGCGCGAACGCCTCCCCCTGGTCGTGGGTGACGGCGAGCACGGTCGTACCCAGCCGGCCGAACAGCTCCCGCAGTTCGACGACCAGCCGCTCGCGCAGCGAGCGGTCGAGCTGGCCGAGGGGCTCGTCCAGCATGAGCAGCCGGGGCCGGGGCGCGAGCGCCCGGGCGAGGGCCACCCGCTGCTGCTCGCCGCCCGACAGCGAGGCCACGGCCCGCCGGGCCGCCCCCGGCAGCCCGACCAGGTCGAGCAACCGGCCCACCTCGGCCTCCCGTTCGTCCTTGGCCACCCCGCGCATGCGCAGCCCGAACGCCACGTTCGCGCCGACGTCCCGCTGCGGGAAGAGCTGGTGGTCCTGGAACATCAGCCCGACGCCCCGCTGGTGCGCGGGCGCCCCGGACTGGTCCCGGCCGTCGAGCAGCACCCGGCCGGAGTCCAGCCGCTGGAGCCCGGCGACGGCCCGCAGCAGCGTCGACTTCCCGCTGCCGCTGGGTCCGAGCACGCACACCACCTCGTGCTCGGCCACCTCCAGGCCGACCGCGTCGAGCACGGCCCGCCCGCCGAAGCGCACGGTCGCGGCATCCAGGGTCAGCAGCATCAGAACTCCCCCGTCCGGTCGGTACGCAGCCGTTCCAGGATCAGCAGCGCGGCGGCGCACACCACCATCAGAATGGTCGAAAGGGCCATCGCCTGCCCGTAGTTGAGTTCCCCGGGGCGGCTGAGCAGCCGGGCCACCGCGACCGGGAGGGTGGGGTTGTCGGGCCGGGCGATGAACACGGTCGCCCCGAACTCGCCCAGCGACACGGCGAACGCGAACCCGGCGGCGACCAGCAGCGCCCGCCGCACCAGCGGCAGGTCCACCTCCCGCCACACCCGCCAGGGCGAGGCCCCGAGCACCGCGGCCGCCTCCCTGAGCCGGGTGTCCACCGCCCGCAGCACGGGCAGCATGGTCCGGACGACGAAGGGGGCGCCGACCAGCGCCTGGGCGAGCGGCACCAGGATCCAGGACTGGCGCAGGTCCAGCGGCGGCTCGTCGAGCGCGATCAGGAACCCGAAGCCGACGGTCACGGCGGAGACGCCGAGCGGCAGCATCAGCAGCGCGTCGAAGCCCCGCAGCAGCCGGCCGGCGTCCCGGCGGGCCAGTGCGGCCGCGGCGAGGCCGCCGATCACCACGGCGATGGCGGTGGCGGCGACGGCGTACTCCAGCGAGGTCCACACCGCGTGCACCGGCGCCACCAGGAACGTACCGCCGTCGGACGCGGTCAGGGCGCGGTAGTAGCCGAGGCCGGCGCCCTCGAAGGAACGCCGGACGAGCACGGCGAGCGGCAGGACCAGCAGCAGCGCGACGGTGCCGAGGACCCCGGCGAGCAAGGCCCACTGCCCGGCCCCGCGCGGCCGGCGCGCGGTCACCGCGGGGTCGACGAGGCGCAGCGCGGTCTCCCGCCGCCGTACCGTCCAGGCGTGCACGGCCAGGACGGCGCCGACGGCCGCGAACTGCACGAGGGTGAGGACGGCGGCCGTGGACAGGTCGAAGGCCTCGGTGGTCTGCCGGTAGATCTCCACTTCGAGGGTGGAGAAGGCAGGGCCGCCGAGGATCTGCACCACGCCGAAGGAGGTGAAGGTGAACAGGAACACCATCAGCGCGGCGGCGGCCACGGCGGGCGCGAGCGCGGGCAGGGTGACCTTGCGCCAGGCCGCCGCCGGGGAGGCGCCGAGCATCCGGGCGGCCTCCTCCTGCCGGGGGTCGAGCTGCGCCCACAACCCGCCGACGGTGCGGACGACGACGGCGTAGTTGAAGAAGACGTGGGCCAGCAGGATGGCCCACACCGTGGTGTCCAGCCGTACGCCCCACAGCTCGTCGGTCAGCCCGCCGCGGCCGACGAGGGCGAGGAACGCGCTGCCGGCCACGACGGTCGGCAGCACGAACGGCACCGTGACGACCGCCCGCAGGACCTGCTTGCCGGGGAAGTCGAAGCGGGCGAAGACATGCGCGGCGGGCAGCGCCAGCAGCAGGGTGAGCGCCGTGGAGGCGAGCGCCTGCCAGGTAGTGAACCACAGCACGTGCCGGATGTCCGGCTGCGCCACCACGTCCGCGATCCGCCCGAACCGCCAGGCGCCGTCCGCCTTCAGTCCGCGCGCGACGATCGCGGCCACGGGCCAGGCGAAGAACAGCGCGAAGAACAGGGCGGGCAGGGCGGTCAGGGCGAGCCGTACGGCGCCGCCGCGCAGGTCCCGCCTGCGCGGGGCTACTTCACTACGAGCGAGGTCCACGACTTGACCCACTGGTCGCGGTTGGCGGCGATCTTCCCGGGCGCGAGCGTCTCGGGGTTCCGGGCCGCCGGTCCGTACCGCGTGAACTCGGCGGGCACCTTCGCCCCGTCGAGCACCGGGTAGACGAACATGTTCAGCGGCATGTCCTCCTGGAACTCCTTGGAGACGAGGAAGTCGACGAGCGCCTTGCCGCCCTCGGTGTTCGCCGCGTTGCTCAGCAGCCCGGCGAACTCGACCTGGCGGAAGCAGGTGCCGGCCACCACGCCCGTCGGGGCGGTGGCGGGCGGCTTCTTCGCGTAGATCACCTCGGCGGGCGGCGAGGAGGCGTACGACACGACGAGCGGCCGGTCGCCGCCGGCCTTCCTGCCCTGCGCGGAACCGGAGAACTCCTGGTCGTAGGCCTGCTCCCAGCCGTCGACGACCTTGACGCCGTTGTCCTTCAGCTTCTTCCAGTAGCCCTGCCAGCCCTCGTCCCCGAACCGCGCGGCGCTGCCCAGCAGGAAGCCGAGGCCCGGTGAGGAGGTGGCCGCGTTCTCGGTGACCAACAGGTTCTTGTACCGCGGCTCGGCGAGATCCGCGAAGGACCGCGGCGGGGCCAGCCTGTGCTCGCTGAAGTAGGCCTTGTCGTAGTTGACGCAGACGTCGCCGTAGTCGACGGGCGTGACGCGGTGCCGGTCCCGGTCGAGCTGGTAGGCGGCGCCGACCTTGCCGAGCCCCTTGGCCGCGTACGGCTGGAACAGGCCGTTGTCGAGGGCCCGGGACAGCAGCGTGTTGTCGACGCCGAAGAAGACGTCGCCCTGCGGGTGATCCTTGGTCAGGATCGCCTTGTTGACGGCCTGGCCGGCGTCGCCGTCCTCCAGGACCCGCACCCGGTACCCGGACCGCTTCTCGAAGTCCGCGAGGACGTTCTTCGAGACGGCCCACGAGTCGTGGCTGACCAGGGTGACGGTCTTGGAGTCGGCGGACGTCCCGCTCCCGCCGGAACCGCACGCGGACAGGCCGATCAGGCCGAGCCCGGCCGCCACGGCCACGAAGGTCTTGTTCTGCACTGGTTGTCCTCCTGGGGTTGGCCAGGAAGAGACGCGGCCCTGCCCGGGCTCCTGGCCAGGAGCCCGGGCAGGGCGCAACAGCTTGAGTGGTGTCCGAACTCCCTACCCAGAATGACCTGGGCGAGGTTCAGAGGGTCTGCGGCCCTGTCCGCCGCACTCTCAGCGCTGTGGCGCTCCCCTGTCGGAATATGAAGATGTGTGGACCCGGCCAGATTACCGCTCGGTGGCCGCGAGCTGGCCACAGGCTCCGTCGATCTCCTGCCCCCGGGTGTCCCGGACGGTCACCGGCACCCCGTGGGCGGCGATGGCCTCGACGAACGCCTTCTCGTCCTCGGGCCGGGAGGCGGTCCACTTCGACCCGGGCGTCGGGTTCAGCGGGATCAGGTTGACGTGCACGGGCCTGCCCTTGAGCAGCCGGCCGAGCCGGTCACCGCGCCACGCCTGGTCGTTGATGTCCCGGATCAGCGCGTACTCGATGGACAGCCGGCGCCCGCTCCTCGCGGCGTACTCGAACCCGGCGTCGAGCACCTCGCGCACCTTCCACCGCGTGTTCACGGGGACGAGGGTGTCGCGCAGCTCGTCGTCGGGGGCGTGCAGGGAGATGGCCAGCCGGCACTTGAAGCCCTCGTCGGCGAACCGGTGGATGGCCGGGACGAGTCCGACGGTGGACACCGTGATCCCGCGCTGGGACAGCCCGAGGCCGTCCGGGGCGGGGTCGGTGAGCGCGCGGATGGCGCCGACGACCCGCTTGTAGTTGGCGAGGGGCTCGCCCATGCCCATGAAGACGATGTTGGACAGCCGCGCCGGGCCGCCCGGCACCTCGCCGTCCCGCAGGGCCCGCATCCCGTCCACGATCTGGTGGACGATCTCGGCGGTGGACAGGTTCCGGTCCAGCCCGGCCTGCCCGGTCGCGCAGAACGGGCAGTTCATCCCGCATCCGGCCTGCGAGCTGATGCACATGGTGACCCGGTCCGGGTACCGCATCAGCACGGACTCGACGAGGGTCCCGTCGAACAGCCGCCACAGCGTCTTGCGGGTGGTCCCCTCGTCGGTGGACAGGTGCCGCACGACGGTCATCAGCTCCGGGAACAGCGCTTCCCGGAGCCTGGCACGCGAACCGGCGGGGATGTCCGTCCACTGCTCCGGGTCGTGCGCGTACCGCGCGAAGTAGTGCTGCGAGAGCTGCTTGGCACGAAACGGCTTCTCCCCCGCCTCGGCCACCGCGTCCTTGCGCTCGGCGGGCGAGAGATCGGCGAGATGCCGCGGCGGCTTCTTGGCTCCGCGCGGCGCGACAAAAGTGAGTTCTCCGGGCTTGGGCATGGTGCATCCAGTGTCGCAGATCGACTTGGGTGACCTGGGACCGTCGCTCGCGGTGGACCGGAGACACGCACTGCCGCCGGACACCGGCGAGAGCGCCGCGGCCGTGGGTGCGGGCCCGGGGCGCTCAGGCCGTCTCGGCTTCCCTCCTGCGGCGGTGTGCCGTGACCGCCCGCGTGAACGCGCTGGGCGGCGGTAGCACGTCACCCCTCAGGAACGCGCCGAGACCCTCGGGAGCATCCTGACTGACGAACGGGCGTCGGACACCGGCTTTCGACGAGACCTGTTCGCCGCCGTTCATGGTCGGCCCGAAGCCGCGGGCGCGGTGCCGGCGGCTGCGGCGGTGGGCGTCGCGGGCCAGTTCGCCCGCGGCGAGGGCCGCCGCCGACACGGCGCGGGTCCAGGGTGGTCCCCCGAGCGCCGCCCACACCACGCAGCCGCATCCGGCGGTCCTACCGGACATGTGCGGGCCCGGGCTTCCGTCACCAGGTCACCGGGAGGGACTTCGGGCCGCGGATCAGGCCGCCGCGCTGGAACTCGACCTCCCCGGGGGGCACGGCCAGCCGGATGCCGGGGAAGCGGGACAGGACGGCACCGATCATGACCTCGGCCTCCATGCGGGCCATGGCCGCGGCCAGGCAGTGGTGGGGGCCGTGGCCGAAGGCGACGTGGGAGGCTCCGTCTCGGTCGAAGTCGAGGGCGCCGGGGCCGGGGAACACCCTTGGGTCGCGGTTGGCGGCGAGGTAGGCGTTGTAGACGACGTCCCCGGCCCGGACCAGCCGGCCGCGGATCTCGACGTCCTCGGTGGCGATCCGGGGGATGCCGACGCCGTTGCGGTGCGGGACGTAGCGGAACAGTTCCTCCACCGCCCTGGGCAGCAGCCCCGGTTCACGGCGCAGCCGGTCCAGGTGCCCGGGGTGGGTGAGCAGCGCGTACATCATCGAACCGCTGTTGTTGCGGACCGCGTGGCCGCCGCTGACCTGTACCGCCATGGCGAGGGAGACCGCCTCGTCGTCGGTGATCTCCCCGGTGGCGGCGGCCCGGGCCAGCACGCCCGCCAGGTCGTCGCGGGAGTCCTCGCGGCGGGTCCGCAGCAATTCGGTGATCAGGGCGCGGGTCGTCCCGGCGGCCTCCCGGGCGCGGGCGGCGGAGCCGGCGCCGGCGGACAGCAGGGCCTCCCCCGTGGCGGCCCAGCGGTGCCAGTCCGTCTCCGCCACGCCCAGGAAGTCGTGGAGCACGGCGACGGGGAACGGGCCGTGCAGGTGTTCCATGAGGTCGGCCGGGGCACCGGCCCGGGCCATCCCGTCGAGCAGCCCGGCGGCCCTGCGCTCCGCGAGCGGGCGCAGCCGCCGCATGCTCCGGCCGGTGAACGCACGGGCGACGACACCGCGCAGCACGGTGTGCCGGGGCGGGTCGACGTACTGCAGGCCGGCGCTCTGGGAGGCGACCGGCACCGGGCGCATCGCGGTGACGTCGCGGCCGGCCACCCGGGCCCGGGAGAAGCGCGGGTCGGAGGTGACGAAGCGGACGTCCTCGTACCGCGTGACGAGCCAGGCCCAGCCGGCGCCGTGCGGCAGCCTGATCCGGGTGACCGGTTCGTCGCCCAGGGCCTCGTCGAGGAACGGGTCGGGGGCGAGCGCGGGCAGGTCGTCGACGGCCCAGGACCGCACCGGCGGGACGGGCGGGCCGGCGCACCGGCGCAGCGGGGCCCGGCCGGGTGCGGGGTCGAGGGGCATCGGGCACACTCCCTGCTGCGTCGCCGGGCGGCGGTGGGACCGCCGTCCCCAGAGGGAGTCTGCCGCGTCCGCGCCCCGGGCGCCGACTCGTGCTGCGGCATCCGGGGGCGGCGACCGGCAAGACGGCTGCCGGGCCCCCGTCCGCGTCAGGACGGGGGCCCGGCAGCCGTGGAGCGTGCGCGGGTCAGGCGGAGCCGACGAACACCACCAGCAGCAACCAGACCACCGGTGCCGTCGGCAGCAGCGAGTCGAGGCGGTCCATGATGCCGCCGTGGCCGGGGAGCAGGGTGCCCATGTCCTTGATGCCCAGGTCCCGCTTGATCATGGATTCGCCGAGGTCGCCCAGCGTGGCGCTGACCGCGACCGCGAGGCCCAGCAGCAGGCCCTGCCACCAGATGCCGTCGTCGATCAGGAACTCCATGCACAGCGCGCCCCCGGCCATCGCGAACAGCACCGCACCCAGCAGGCCCTCGCGGGTCTTGCCGGGGCTGATGCGCGGGGCGAGCTTGTGCTTGCCGAAGCGCCAGCCGACCGCGTAGGCGCCGGTGTCGCTGACGACCGTCAGCACCAGGAAGGTCAGCACCCGCCAGGAACCGTCGTGGGCGGTCAGCATCATCGCGACGAAGGTGGCGAGGAAGGGCACGTAGAACGCGGCGAAGACACCGGCCGTGACGTCCCTGAGGTAGCCCTCCGGCGGTTCCGTCATGCGCCAGACCAGCACGGCCAGGGCGGTCAGGGCCATGGCGACCCACGCGCCCTCGGCGTCGCGGACGTAGCCGGCGGCGACCATCGCCGCGCCGCCGACCGCGAGCGGCACGAGCGGCGCCTTGATGCCCTTGCGCTCCTGGAGCCTGCTGGTCAGTTCCCACAGGCCGACGACGACCGCGACCGCGATCACGCCGACGAACACGGCCTTGACGACGAACAGGGACGCGACGATGACCACACCGAGCCCGACCCCGACGCCTATGGCGGCGCCCAGGTCACGGCCCGCGCTCTTCTTCTGCGGCGCCGGCGGCGTGTGGGGGACGTCGGGCATGGGCTCCGGGTTCTGGGTCTCGGCCGGGAGTTCCCGGGCCTGGAACGTCTCGTCTCGGAACGGGGGGCCGCCCGGCCGGGCGGCCGCCCGGCCGTCGTCCTGGTGACCGCCGTACGCGGGTACGTCGGGCACGATGGGCATGGGGCGGGTCTGCGGCGCCTCAGGCGCATCGTACGCGGGACCCGCCGGGGCAGCCCCCTGGGCAGGCCCACTCATCGTGGGCCCCCAGTACCCGGCCTGCCCCGCCGACGGTGGCGCCCCCCAGGAAGAGTCGCTCATCAGACTTCGAGCAGCTCCGCTTCCTTGTGCTTGAGCAGCTCGTCGACCTGGGCGACGTACTTCGCCGTCAGGTCGTCCAGCTCCTTCTCCGCACGGCGGCCCTCGTCCTCGCCGGTCTCGCCATCCTTGATCATCTTGTCGATGGCGTCCTTGGCCTTGCGGCGCACGGAGCGGATGGACACCTTGGCGTCCTCGCCCTTGCCCTTGGCGACCTTGATGTACTCGCGGCGGCGCTCCTCGGTCAGCTCGGGGAACACCACCCGGATGATGTTGCCGTCGTTGCTGGGGTTGACGCCCAGGTCGGAGTCGCGGATCGCCTGCTCGATGTTGCGCAGGGCGCTCTTGTCGAACGGGGTCACGACCGCCATGCGCGGCTCCGGCACGGAGAACGAGGCCAGCTGGTTGATCGGCGTCAGGGCACCGTAGTAGTCGGCCACGATCTTGTTGAACATCGCCGGGTGCGCACGGCCGGTGCGGATCGCGGCGAAGTCCTCCTTGGCGACCACGACGGCCTTCTCCATCTTCTCCTCGGCCTCGAGGAGGGTCTCTTCGATCACCACTTGCTCCTGCGTGTCTTGAGTGAGGCCCGGCCGCGGTTCCTCATGCGGGCGGCGGCCGGCTGCGTCGCGTCTTCTTCCTGCACGGTTCCCGACCGGCAGGACATTGTCCATCCCCTGGCCGGGGCGCGTCCTGTCCGTCCCCCGGACAGGTGGCGTGCCCCCGGCGACGGGGGCGTCCGGTCAGTCCCGGGTGCCCTGGTCGCCCACCAGCGTGCCGATCTTCTCACCCTTGACCGCGCGGGCGATATTGCCCTCCGTGAGGAGCTCGAAGACGAGGATCGGGAGCTTGTTGTCACGGCACAGCGTGATGGCGGTGGCGTCGGCGACCTTGAGGTCGCGGGTGATGACCTCGCCGTAGCCGAGGGCGTCGAACTTGACGGCGTCGGGGTTGGTCTTGGGGTCGGAGTCGTAGACCCCGTCCACACCGTTCTTGCCCATGAGCAGCGCCTCGGCGTCGATCTCCAGGGCGCGCTGGGCCGCGGTGGTGTCGGTGGAGAAGTAGGGCATGCCCATGCCGGCGCCGAAGATGACCACGCGGCCCTTCTCCATGTGCCGCACGGCGCGCAGCGGGATGTAGGGCTCGGCGACCTGGCCCATGGTGATGGCGGTCTGCACGCGGGACTGGATGCCCTCCTTCTCCAGGAAGTCCTGGAGGGCGAGGCAGTTCATCACGGTGCCGAGCATGCCCATGTAGTCGGAACGGGCGCGGTCCATGCCGCGCTGCTGGAGCTCGGCGCCGCGGAAGAAGTTGCCACCGCCGATGACGACCGAGATCTGCGCTCCGTCGCGCACGACGGCCGCGATCTCACGGGCGATCTTGTGCACCACGTCCGGGTCGACGCCCAGGCCCCCGCCACCGGAGAAGGCCTCTCCGGACAGCTTCAGCAGAAACCGGCCGCGTACTTTGCCGTCGTCGCTCGTCTGGGCGTTGGTGGTCATGGGGGATCCCGCCTCTTTCATGTGTTGCACATACGAAGAAGGCCATTGCCGATGGGGTTGCTTTTCGCTCCCATGCGCGGCAATGGCCTCCTCGTCAGATCTGCTGCCGTCCGCTCCACGCCGGGGTGCGGCGGTGTGCGCGGGCGACTGCGGTCGACCCTACCGGGATCTCCTCGCGGATCTTCCCGGGGGTCACGCGTCGATCGCGGTCCGGACTCAGATACCGACCTTGATGCGCGAGAAGCGCTTCAGGGTGACACCGGCCTCGTCCAGGACCTTCTGGACCGACTTCTTGTTGTCCAGCGCGTACGGCTGGCCGAGCAGCGTGGCGTCCTTGAAGAAGCCGTTGACGCGACCCTCGACGATCTTGGCGATCGCGGCCTCGGGCTTGCCCTCGGCGCGGGTGGTCTCCTCGGCGATGCGGCGCTCGGACTCGACGACCTCGGCCGGGACGTCCTCCTGGGAGAGGTACTTCGGCGCGAAGGCGGCGATGTGCTGGGCGATGCCCTTGGCGACCTCGGCGTTCGGCTTGTCCAGCTCGACCAGGACACCGATCTGCGGGGGCAGGTCGGGCATGGTGCGGTGCATGTAGGCGCTGACGTAGCCGTCGGAGAACTGCGCGAAGCGGTCCAGGACGATCTTCTCGCCGAGGTTGGCGTTGGCCTCGTCCACGAACGCCTGGACGGTCTTGCCGGCCTCGATCTCGGAGGCCAGCAGGGCCTCCAGGTCGGCCGGGTTCGTCTTGGCGACGTGCTCGGCGATGGCCTGGGCCACGGCCTGGAACTTCTCGCCCTTGGCGACGAAGTCCGTCTCGCACTTCAGCTCGACGATGACGCCGGAGGAGTTGTCGTCGGCGATGATGGAGACCACGGCGCCGTTCTCGGCGGAGCGGCCCTCGCGCTTGGCGACGCCCTTCTGGCCCTTGATGCGGAGCGCCTCGACGGCCTTGTCGACGTTGCCCTCGGCCTCGTCCAGCGCCTTCTTGCAGTCCATCATGCCGGCGCCGGTGAGCTCACGGAGCTTCTTGACGTCGGCGGCGGTGTAGTTCGCCATGAGTCTGTGAGTCTTTCTCGAAGTCTGGGAGATCTTCTGGATCCGCACGGTGTGCGCCCCACATGTGAGCGCGGAACGCGGACAACGTGCCGACCTACGGGTGAACAGCGGGGGCGGATTCCATCGCACCGGGGTGCTGTGGATGCGGCACCGCCCCCGCCGTCGAACGCTGACGGACCAGGCGTCAGGCCTGCTCGCCCTCCGCGGCCTGCTCGCCCTCGGCCGGAGCGGCAGCGGCCTCGGCGGGAGCCTCGGCCTCGGCCGGAGCGGCGTCAGCCTCGGCGGGAGCGGCAGCCTCGGCCGGAGCGGCGGCGGCCTCGGCGGCCGGAGCCTCGTCCTTCTTCTCACCCTCGAGCAGGTTGCGCTCCCACTCGGCGAGCGGCTCGCCCGCGGCCTTCTCGCCCTTGTCACCGGTGGCGACGCCGGAACGGGAGATGAGGCCCTCGGCGACGGCGTCGGCGATCACGCGGGTGAGCAGGGTGACGGAGCGGATCGCGTCGTCGTTGCCCGGGATCTTGTAGTCGACCTCGTCGGGGTCGCAGTTGGTGTCGAGGATCGCGACGACCGGGATGTTCAGCTTCCGGGCCTCACCAACGGCGATGTGCTCCTTCTTGGTGTCCACGATCCAGACGGCGCTGGGCACCTTCTGCATCTCGCGGATACCGCCGAGGGTCTTCTCCAGCTTGGCCTTCTCGCGGGAGAGGACCAGCAGCTCCTTCTTGGTCAGACCGGAGGCCGCGACGTCCTCGAAGTCGATCTGCTCGAGCTCCTTGAGGCGCTGCAGACGCTTGTAGACGGTCGAGAAGTTGGTGAGCATGCCGCCCAGCCACCGCTGGTTGACGTAGGGCATGCCGACGCGGGTGGCCTGCTCGGCGATGGCCTCCTGCGCCTGCTTCTTCGTACCGACGAACATGACCGTGCCGCCGTGGGCGACGGTCTCCTTGACGAACTCGTAGGCGCGGTCGATGTACGACAGCGACTGGAGCAGGTCGATGATGTAGATGCCGTTGCGCTCGGTGAAGATGAAGCGCTTCATCTTCGGGTTCCAGCGACGGGTCTGGTGACCGAAGTGGACGCCGCTCTCCAGCAGCTCCCGCATCGTGACGACGGCCATGGCCATCTCCTTGGTGTTCTCGGTTGTGCCGCGTCCGCCGGACGACGGTCGCGCCTGACGCCCGCGACGCGCCGTGCCACTAAGGACCGAGGGGCGCTTGGTACGAACCGTTGCCGATTGCCGTACCGGGGCGTGCGAAGTCGACCCGGTGACCCGGATCGCCAGAAGAAGTGTACGGGACCGACGGGGTACCGGGTGACGGCGCTGTCCACAGCCGGTGGGTGGTCCACAGGCCGGACCGGGGCCGAGGGGAATGCGGGACGGTTGCGCCATGCGACGAGAGATGCGACGCGCCGTGCTGTGGGCGCTCCTGCCGCTGGGCGTGTCGGCACTTCCGCTCACGCCTCCGGCCTGGGGGGACACCCCTTCCCCGGCCCCTCCCCCGGCTCCGGCGCCCCCGGTCGCGGCGATCGGCCGCGCCTGGCCGGTCGGCCTGCGCCCACCGGTCCTGCGGGGCTGGGAACCGCCGGCGACGGTGTACGCCCCCGGGCACCGCGGGGTGGATCTGGGGGCCCCGGCCGGTGCTCCGGTGCGCGCGGTGGCCGCCGGCCGGGTGGTGTACGCGGGGCGGGTGGCCGGGCGCGGGGTGGTGTCGGTGGCGCTGGCGGGCACGGATCTGCGCACCACGTACGAGCCGGTGCGCCCCTCGGTCGGGAAGGGGGACCGGGTGGGCGCGGGCGAGGTGGTGGGGACGGTGGAGCCGGGCGGCTCCCACTGCGGCCCCGCGACGTGCGTGCACTGGGGCCTGCTGCGGGGCGGCACGTACCTGGACCCGCTGTCCCTGCTGCCGCCCTGGCTGCTCGACGGCGGCCCGTCACGCCTGCTGCCGGTGTACCCCTGAGCGGCGGCGGGGCCGGCCCCGCACCCGCCGTCCGCGCCGTCGTGGACCGGCTGGTGAGCGTCTCGTCCGTACGGGTGACGGTCCGGCGCGTGCCGGCGGGCGTCAGCCCTTGACGCCCCGCAGGGCCATGGCCACGGCGGCGTCGGTGATGACCGCGGGGTCCTCGGCCGCCCCCAGCTCGATCCTGCGGACCGCCGCGTCCACCACCCCTTGCAGCAGCATCGCCGCGAGCCGGGGCTGCTCGTGGCCCATCTCGCCCAGCGCCTCGGCGATCATCGCGACCAGTCCCCCGTGGGCCGCCCGGATCTTCTCCCGCGCCCCGGCGTCCAGCTCGCTGGCGGAGATGGCCACGACGGCCCGGTGCCGCCGGTCCCCGACCAGCGCGAGCTGCCGCCGTACGTACGCCTCGACCTTGCCCTCGGCCGAGCCGGCGCGCTCCATCGCCCCCGCGACCTCCGCCGCCCACACCGGGAAGTCGACCGCGCACAGTTCCTCGACCACGGCGGCCCGCGACCGGAAGTACTCGTACACGGACGAGCGCGCCAGCCCCGTCCGCTCGGCCAGCGCGGGGAAGGTCAGCGCTTCGGTCCCGCCCTCGGAGAGCAGGGACCGAGCCGCGTCCAGCAGGGCGGCTCGCTGCATCGACCGGTGTTCGGCCACGGAGGCCGCTCGAATCCTTGGCACGTCGACCACTTTACGGACCCGTCGTCCGGTGAGGGAGGAGTCACCGTCCGAAGCTCGCCAGCTTGGCCCGTAGCTGGAGGACCGATTTGGTGTGGATCTGGCTGACCCGGCTCTCGGTGACGCCGAGCACGTTGCCGATCTCGGCGAGTGTGAGCCCCTCGTAGTAGTACAGGGTGACCACGGTCTTCTCGCGTTCGGGCAGCGTGTTGATCGCCCGGGCGAGGAACCGCCGCAGCTCCCGGTCCTCGGCCACCTCCACCGGGTTGTCGGCGGCGGTGTCCTCCAGCGTGTCCATCAGGCTGAGCCGGTCCCCGCCCTCGCCGCCGACGTGCAGCAGCTCCTCCAGGGCGACGACGTTGGCCAGCGACAACTGACTGAACACGGCGTGCAGTTCCTCGACCTCCATGCCCAGTTCGGCGGCGACCTCGCCCTCCGTCGGCGTCCGCCGCAGCCGCGCCTCCAGGGTGGCGTAGGCGCGTTCGACGTTCCGCGCCTTCTGCCGCACCGAGCGGGGGATCCAGTCCAGCGCCCGGAGTTCGTCGATCATCGCGCCGCGGATCCGGGTGATCGCGTACGTCTCGAACTTGATCTCCCGGTCGATGTCGAACTTCTCGATCGCGTCGATCAGCCCGAAGACCCCCGAGGAGACGAAGTCGGCCTGTTCCACGTTGGGCGGCAGGCCGACGCTGACCCGGCCCGCCACGTACTTGACCAGGGGCGAGTAGTGCAGGATCAGCTGCTCCCGCAGCCGGTCGTCCCCCGTCGCCTTGTACGACCGCCACAGCTCCTCGAGCGTCGAGGGGGCGGGCGGTCGCACGCTGCCACCGTCGCGGGCGGTTGGGGGGAGCGCCGCCCGGTCGGACCCGGAGGTGTGCTGGGGCATTCGTCGCCTTGTGCCGTTCTGCCGTGAAGTGCCGTGAAGTGCCGCGCGGCGGGAGGAAGCGGGGTTGGTGCGGGGAAGTGGGCTGACTGGGTGAGGTGTCGGTCCGGTGCCGGGTTCGTCCGGTCTGCGCCGCCACCGTCGTGAGCGTAGCGTGACTGAGGAGTCGCGGTGTGCGAACAACGGGGCGCCACCCCTGCGCGAGGGGCTCGTGCGGGGCGCGCGGGCGTGCCCGGCGGCTCGCTGCGCGTGACTGCCCCGGGGCACCAACTCCGGGCAACGTCAAGGGCGTCGGGGTTCCCCCGGACGGCCGAACACCGTCGGTCAGCACGGGCGGCGGCCGTTCCGGACCGAGATCAGCGCCTGGCGTGTCAACTTCCAGCCGTCGCCGTGTCGTTCGACGTAACCAAGTGCTCGGAGTTCGTACAGCCTCGCGATCGCCTCGTCCCGCGTGGTGCCCGCGCCGAGCGCGATCTCCCCGGTGGGCGCGGCCCGGTCCCCGGGCAGGGCCGCGAGCACGGCGCGGGCGGCCGGTGCCAGCAGATCGCGCGGGAGGACCGGGCCCCGCCGGGCCGGCGCGAGCTCGCCCATGTCACCCACCAGTTCGATCACCTCGCCGGCCTCGGTGACCAGGGCGGCCTCCTCGCGCAGCAGCTCGTGGACGCCGGCGGAGAGGGCGCTGGTGACCGGGCCGGGCACGCCCATGGTGAACCGGCCCAGGCGCTGCGCGGCCCGCGCGGTGGCCAGCGAGCCGCTGCGGCGGGCCGCTTCCACGACGACGGTCCCCCTGGTCAGGGCGGCGATCACCCGGTTGCGCAGGATGAACCGGCTGGGGGTGGGGTGATCGCCGGGCGGCAGTTCGCCGACCACGAGCCCCTGTTCCGCGATGCGTGCGATCAGCGCCGCGTGGCCGCGCGGGTAGGGCTGGTCGACGCCGCAGGCCAGGACGGTGACGGTGGCGCCGCGGGCGGCGAGCGCGCCCCGGTGGGCGGCGCCGTCGATGCCGTAGGCGCCGCCCGACACGACGACCCAGCCGCGCTCGGCGAGGCCGGAGGCGAGGGTGGCCGCCGCGTGGGTGCCGTACGCGGTGCAGGCGCGGGCGCCCACGACGGCCACCGAGCGCAGCGCCCACATGCGCAGGTTCGGCCGGCCGCGCACCCACAGGCCGAGGGGCCGCGCGTCCCCGAGGTCGTCGAGCTGGCGGGGCCACTCGCCGTCCCCCGGGCACACGAACCGCGCCCCCGCGTCCCGGGCCGCGGCGAGGTCGCGCTCCGGTTCGGCCCGCGCGGCCCGCGCGACGAGTCCCGCCCACCGGGTGCCGCTCACGCCCGGCAGCGCCCGGCCGCCGCAGCGCAGCCGCCGCACCACCTCCCGCACCCCGTGCTCCCGCACCCACCGCCCGCCGGCCTCGTCCCCCGGCTCGATCACCCGCCCGAGCAGGACGCGACCGAGGAGGTCGTCACCGGGCTCCCCGGCCCGGGTCACGCCGGCGCCCCGATGGCCATCGGCACGCCCCGGGGGACACCGGTGCGCAGGTGCAGCGCGAGGGCCACGTCGCCCGCGTCCGGGCGGTCGTGTCCGGCGAGGTCGGCGACGGTCCAGGCGACGCGCAGCACCCGGTCGATGCCGCGGGCGGTGAGCAGGCCCCGCTCCAGGCCGCGTTCGGCCTCGTCCATCGCCCCGGCGGCCGCCTGGTACCGGCTGCGCAGCTCGCGGCCGGGCACCTCGCCGTTGGCGCGCCAGGGGGTGCCGGCCAGGCGGGCCGCCGTCCGCTCCCGGGCCTGGCGCACCCGGGCGGCCACGGCCGCCGTGGACTCCCCGCGGGCGCCGGGCGCGGTGAGCTGGGCCCGGGTGACCGGATCGACCTCGACGCGCAGGTCCACCCGGTCCAGCAGGGGGCCGGACAGCCGGGACTGGTAGCGGCGGATCACCGACGGCGGGCACTCGCACAGCGAGTCACGGAGCGAGAAGCGCCCGCACGGGCAGGGGTTGGCCGCGAGGACCAGCAGGAACCTGGCCGGGAAGCGGACCACGCCGGCGCTGCGCGCGATCACCACGTGCCCGGACTCCAGCGGCTGCCGCAGGGCGTCCAGGGTCTGGCTGCGGAACTCGGGCGCCTCGTCCAGGAACAGCACGCCGCGGTGGGCCAGGGAGACCGCGCCGGGGCGGGCGATGCCGGGGCCGCCGCCGACGAGTGACTGCATCGTGGCCGAGTGGTGCGGGGCGCAGTAGGGGGCGGCGTCGATGAGCGGTTTGCCCGGGGGCAGCAGCCCGGCGACCGAGTGCACCGCCGTGACCTCGAGCGACTCCTCCCGGGTGAGCCGGGGCAGGACGGCGGGCAGCCGCTCGGCGAGCATCGTCTTGCCCGCGCCGGGCGGGCCCTCCAGGAACAGGTGGTGCCCGCCGGCGGCGGCCACCTCCACGGCGGTCCGGGCGGAGAGCTGGCCCACGACGTCCGCCAGGTCGTGGCCGTGGTCGTACTGCGCGGACCCGGTGGTGTGCATGCCGGTGGCGGCGCCCGCCCCCGGTACCCGCAGCCCCGCCAGCAGCGGGTCGGGCCGGCCCGGCTCGTCGGGCGCCTCGTCCGGGACGGGCTCCTCGGTCAGGACGGCGACGAGCTGCCGCAGACTGCGCACGCCGAGCACGGACACGCCGGGGACCAGCGCGGCCTCGGCCGCGGCGCACTCCGGCACGACCACCTGCTCGTAGCCGGCGTCGGCCGCCGCGAGGACGGCCGGCAGGATGCCCCGGACCGGTCGCACCCGGCCGTCCAGGCCCAGCTCTCCGATCATGACGATGTCGGCGAGGACCCGGGGATCGATCCGTTCGGCGGCGCCGAGCACCGCGCAGGCGACGGCCAGGTCGAAGCCCGAGCCGGCCTTGGGGACCGACGCGGGGCTGAGGCCGACGGTGAGCTTCTTCTGCGGCCACTCTCCGCCCGAGTTGACCACCGCCGCCCGGACCCGGTCCCGGCTCTCCGTCAGGCTCTTGTCCGGGAGGCCGACCAGGGTGAAGGCCGCGACGCCGGGTTCCAGGTCGGCCTGGACCTCGACGACGACGCCCTCGACGCCGACGAGGGCCACGGAGCACGTGCGGGCGAACCCCATTCAGGCCACCCCCCGCGCGTGCTCGACGGTGGGGGCGCCCCGGCGGGGCAGGACGACGCCGACCAGATCGATGCGGACGCCGCCCGGCGGGGCCCCGCCGTGGGCCTGGATCCAGTGCGCGGCCAGGGCGCGGAGCCGGGCCGCCTTCCCGGGGGTCACCGCGGCCATCGGGTGCTCCCAGGCGCCGCCCCGGCGCGTCTTCACCTCGCAGACGACGACCGCGTCCCCGTCCCGCGCCACGATGTCGATCTCGCCGGACCGCCCGCTGCGCCAGTTGCGCTCCAGGATCGTCATCCCGGCCTCGGCGAGCCACCGTGCGGCGAGGTCCTCCCCGTACTTGCCGATCGCTTCCCGTGCGTTCATGTCGGCACCACCTCCGGCGCCAACCGTCACGCGTTCCGGCCGAGGGTGTCGATCTTGGTGGACCACCCGGCCGCTGTGGAAAAAGCCGTCACCCGGAGGGGTGAGAACGCGCGCAACCGCAGGTCATCAGCCGCCCGGCAGCTCCAGGTCGCTCTTGTTCAGCTCTTCGATGTTCACGTCCTTGAAAGTCAGGACGCGTACCTGCTTCACGAAGCGGGCCGGCCGGTACATGTCCCAGACCCAGGCATCGGCCATCGTCACCTCGAAGAACACCTCGCCCTGCACCGAGTGCACCTGCATCTCGTAGTCGTTGGTGAGGTAGAACCGCCGCTCGGTCTCGATCACGTATTTGAACAGACCGACGACATCTCGGTACTCCCGGTAGAGCTTCAGCTCCATCTCGGTCTCGTACTTCTCGAGGTCCTCGGCGCTCATGGCATGTTCCCCTTCAGCCGTGCGGTCCCCCCATTGTGCGCCAGACCCCGGAACCCTCAGACGATTTCCGTCTCCAGGGTCACCGGCCTGTCCGGGGGCCCCTCGACGAGCAGCTTGCGCAGCAGCTCGGCGAGCCTGGTCGGGTACACCGTCTCATGCGTCCGGGCCAGTTCCCGACACGTCCACCAGCGCGCTCCGCGGACGCTGCGCCGCTCCAGTTCCGTCAGCGCCGTCGCCCCGGTGACCGTCTGGTGCGTGCGGGCGAGGTAGTACCACTCCTCCTGGTCCCAGCGGCGGCCGGCGAACGGGAACGAGCAGCGCCGCCGCCACAGGACGGGTCCCAGCTCGACGTCGGTGATGCCGGTCTCCTCCACGAGTTCCCGCCGTGCGGCCTCCTCGTGGGTCTCCGCGCCCTCCAGGCCCCCGCCGGGCGTGAACCACCAGGCGTCGGCCGGGTCGTCCGGCTCGTGGCCGTGCAGGAGCAGGATCCGGTCCTCGGGGTCGAGGAGGACCACCCGGGCCACCCTGCGCGGGCCGCCCCCGCCCTCGTGCGCCTCGTCGGCCGGGCGGACGGACTCAGCGGACACGTGCCGCCTCCACCCGGGCGGTGCGGGTGCGGGAGCGGCTCAGCAGCCCCGCGACCGGGCCGTAGGCGCCGCCGCCGAGGACCAGGACCGCGCCGGCCACGATCAGCAGCTCGATCGTGCGCAGCGGGCCCGGCGGGGAGAGCGCGCCGAGCGGTTCGAAGCCGGCGGGACGCTTGAGCCCGCCCTGCCAGGGCCAGACCACGGCCTCCACGCGCGCGGAGACGGCGCTTCGGGAGACGGTGCCCTTCGCCGCGTCCGTGAGGTGGGCGGTGGAGTCCAGGGAGCCCTGCCGTTCGTCGCCGAGCAGGAACAGCCGGCCCGCAGGGACCGTGACCGTGCCGAAGCCCTGGATCTCGGCGAGGCTGCCCTCGGGCAGGTACGACTCGTCGATCTGCTTGCCGTTGACGGTCAGCTTGCCCTGCGTGCAGCAGGAGACGGTGTCGCCGCCCACGGCGACCACGCGCTTGACCACCTTGGCGTTGTCGACCCAGGACCTGTCCTCGAAGACGACCACGTCACCGCGGCGCACCTCGCCGCCGTCGACGCGCTGGGCGAGCACCCGGTCGCCGGCGTCGATCGTGGGGGTCATGGAGCTGGTGGGCACGGTGTACGGGCGGTAGACCAGTGCTCCCCACGCGAATCCGCCCAGGAAGAGCAGCAGGCCCAGCGCCACGGCGATGTTGGACAGCCGCTGCCCGAGCCGGCCGCCGGCCTGCGCGGTGCCCGT
Source organism: Streptomyces sp. NPDC025833 (assembly GCF_055558055.1). Taxonomy (NCBI): domain Bacteria; kingdom Bacillati; phylum Actinomycetota; class Actinomycetes; order Kitasatosporales; family Streptomycetaceae; genus Streptomyces; species Streptomyces sp. NPDC025833. The sequence continues at coordinate 292,481 of NZ_JBVHNF010000003.1, read as the reverse complement.
GCCGCCGCCCTGCGGGACCGTACGCGTCATGCTCTCGCCACCCATGGACCCGCACCCTACCCGCCGGTCACGAGCGGGGGCAGCCCCTCCCGCCGTCCGCGGTCAACCGGCTGCGAGCGCTCGCCCCGGGCCGGTCCGAGCGGCCCGGGCCCGGCGGGGCGGGTGGGCCCGGCGGCGGCCAGGCCGTGGGTCACGGCCGTCCGGCCGGCGTCCCGCTCTCCGGTCCGGTCCGGAGCGCGTCCTCGCGCCTGCGCCGCCAGAGCGCGAACGGCATCACCGCGACGACGGCCACGCTCTGCGGGGCCACCGTCAGGGACGCGGCCGCGGAGGACTGCTGCCCCAGACCGGGCTGGTCGAAGGTGTCCGGGACCGGCAGGGTGCCCCAGCGGTTGATCGGCCACGCCTTGACGATCGCCCGGCCGACGACCTCGTCGACGGGGACCATGCCGTGGTTCTTGTCGGACTGGTTGTAGCGGGAGTCGCGGGAGTTCTGGCGGTGGTCGCCCATCACCCAGATGTAGCCCTCGGGGACCTTCACCTTGAACTGGCCGCCCTGGTCGTCCACGCTGCACGGCGTGTTCCCCGGGTAGACGTACGGCTCGTTCAGCGTCTTGCCGTTGACCCGCAGCGGTCCGCTGCCCTTGCACTCGACGGTGTCGCCGCCGACCCCGACCACCCGCTTGATCAGGTCCTTCTCCTCCGCCGACGGCATCAGGCCGATCCAGCTCAGGACCTTCTGCACCGGGTTGGGGTTCGGCGTCGGCTCGCCCGCGAGCCAGTCGGCCGGGTCGTGGAAGACGACGACCTCACCGCGCTCGGGCTCGGACCCGAACCAGGGGGTGAGCTTGTCGACCAGGACGCGGTCACCCTCCTGGAGGGTGTTCTGCATCGAGTCGGACGGGATCGAGAACGCCTGCACCAGGAAGGTCTTGATCAGCAGCGCCAGGACCAGCGCGATGCCGATCAGGATCGGCAGCTCCTTCCAGAAGGAGCGCGGTTTCTTCGGCCCGGGCGACCCGTCGTCCGCGGCCGCGCCGGGAGGTCCCTGCGGGTCCTGCGGCGTGCCGTCGTCGCCCGCGGCCGCGTCATTCCCGGAGGTCATGGCGCCGTCCTGGGTGGGAGCGGGCGGCTCCACGGGGCGCCCGCGGTGCTCCTCGCCGTCGTGTCCCGACCGTGCGCCTACCGCCACATCCCCCACGCCAACTCCTCACTCTGTGCCGCCGCCTGCCCCACGTACGGCGCAGGCCCACCACTCCCATAACGAGCGGGAGTTCCGCAGGGGTCGGGAGCTGTGCCATTCCGTTCGGATTCTCGGATTCAACCCTATGCGACCAGCGGGGAGCAGCGGTCGTCCGCGAGGCCGAGTCGGTGACGCTTGCGAAGGTTTTAGGTTCCGCCAGGCGCGTCCAGTGGCCGAGGGGCCAGCCGATCACCATGGCCCGTCCGACCACCGACTGCTCGGAGACCGTGCCGCCGAAGGGGGTGTCCTGGTGGGCGCGGGAGTCCGCCGAGTTCTCCCGGTGGTCGCCCATCACCCACAGCCGGCCCTCGGGCACGGTGATGTCGAAGGGGGTGGAGGAGGGCGGGTTCCCCGGGTAGAGGTAGTCGCCCTCGGTGAGCGGTACGCCGTTGACGGTGACGCGGCCCTGCGCGTCACAGCACTTGACGCGGTCGCCGCCGACCCCGATGACCCGCTTGATCAGGTCCTTCTCGTTGTCGGACGGCAGCAGGCCGATGAAGGCGAGCCCCTCCTTGAGCTGCTTGACGACGACGGGGGGCTCCTGCGCGGCGGTCTGCTCGCCCTGGAGCCAGCCGCCCGGGTCGTGGAAGACGACGACGTCCCCGCGCCGGGGCTCGGCGCCGAACCAGGGGGTGAGCTTGTCGACCAGGACCCGGTCGCCGATCCGGATCGTCTGCTCCATGGACCCGGACGGGATCACGAACGCCTGGACGAGGAACGTCTTCAGCACGAGCGCGATGAGGACGGCGACACCCACCAGGAGGGGGATCTCCCTGACGGCCGAGCGCCTGCGCTTGCGCTTGACCTTGCGCTGCAGTCTGCGGCGCTCCGCGCGCGTGCGGCCGCCGCCCGGGGCGGAGGTGCGCCGCGCCCCGGCGGGCGGCGGGTCGCCGGCCGGGCCGCCGGGCGTCCCGCGCGGCCTGCCGCGGTTACCCATGGCCGTCCTCCGCGGGAGCGGCGGGCACGTGCGCGTAGGCGGCCGGCCGGGTCAGCCTGGTCCAGTGGCGGTACGGCCACACGATCCAGTCGGCGCGGCCGATGACGTCGCCCACGGGGATCATGCCGCCGCCCGGCGAGCCGAGGTGGTCGCGGGAGTCGCTGGAGTCGCTGCGGTGGTCGCCGAGGACGAAGAGGCGGCCCGGGGGCACGACGATGTCGAAGGGAACGCTGGAGGGCCTGTCCCCGGGATGGAGGAACGCCGTCTCGTCGACCGGCCGGCCGTTCACCTCGATCCTCCGCTCCCTGTCGCAGCAGACCACATGGTCCCGCCCCACACCGACCACCCGCTTGATGTAGTCGGCGTTCCCGAAATACCCGGTGCCGTCGAAGACAATCACGTCACCGCGGCGCGGCTGGGCGCCGAAACGGTAGGCCGCCTTGTTCACGAGGACCCGGTCGCCGATCCGCAGCCCCTGCTCCATGGAGCCGCTCGGGATCTCGAACGGCTGCGCCACGAAGGTGTTGAGGAGCAGCAGGAACGCCAGACCGACGAGGACCGAGAGGGTGATCCGGCCGCCCGGGACCCATGCGGCGACGCGCGCCGCCAACGCGAAACGCGACCGGCCCTCCGCACCCGGGGTTCCGGTGTGGGAGGAGCGGTCGCGTTCCGTCGGCTGTGCTTCGGTGTTCATCGGGGCGAGATGGTATCCCGACCCGCCATGAACTCCTTCAGAGCGCTCAGCGCTCGCGCTTCTCCTTGATCTTCGCGGCCTTGCCGCGCAGCTCACGGAGGTAGTACAGCTTGGCGCGGCGCACGTCACCACGGGTGACCAGCTCGATCTTCTCGACGATCGGGGTGTGCACCGGGAAGGTGCGCTCCACGCCGACGGAGAACGAGACCTTGCGGACCGTGAAGGTCTCGCGGACACCGGCGCCCTGGCGGCGGATCACAACGCCCTTGAACTGCTGCACACGGGAGCGGTTGCCCTCGATGACGCGGACGTGGACGTTGACGGTGTCACCCGGACGGAAGGCCGGGACGTCGCTGCGCAGCGACGAGGCGTCGACGGAGTCGAGCAGGTGAGACATTTCGTCTGCTTTCTTCGCTGATGCCACAGGTCATCAACGGGAGCTAGGTGTACAGGAGGCTGCCGTGCGGGGTCGGGACGGGCGTCGTCTCCCCCTGTGGCAGGGGCGCACGCCGGACGGACGCACAACAGCGGTCTATTCTTCCACGCCCTCGGCCCGCCGCCAAAATCGGCCCCACCGCTCCCCCTGCGGGTCCGGTTCCCAGCCCAGGATGGAGAGCATCTCGCGGTCCTTCTTGTCGAACGCGCGGGGGGCGCAGCGCTCGATCAGGTCGGGCCGGTTGGCGGTGGTGCGCCGCAGGGCCTCGTCGCGGCGCCAGCGGGCGATCTTCCCGTGGTGGCCGCTGAGCAGCACGTCGGGGATGTCCCGGCCGCGCCAGGCGGGCGGCTTGGTGTAGACGGGGCCTTCGAGGAGGCCGGCCATGGCGCCGGGGGCGAAGGAGTCGTCGCGGTGGGACTCGGCGTTGCCGAGGACGCCGGGCAGCAGCCGGGCGACGGCCTCGGTGATGACCAGGACGGCCGCCTCGCCGCCGGCGAGCACGTAGTCGCCGATGGAGACCTCGTGCACGGGCATGCGGGTGGCGTACTCGTCCATGACGCGGCGGTCGATGCCCTCGTAGCGGGCCGGCGTGAAGATGAGCCAGGGGCACGCGGACAGTTCCACGGCGAGTTCCTGGGTGAAGGGCCGGCCGCTGGGAGTGGGGACGATCAGCGCGGGGCCCCGGGCGCCGGTCTCGTAGCCGTCGGCGAGGACCGTGTCCAGGGCCTCGCCCCAGGGGCCGGTCTTCATGACCATGCCGGGGCCGCCGCCGTACGGGGTGTCGTCCACCGTGTTGTGGCGGTCGTACGTCCACGCGCGCAGGTCGTGCACGCGGACGTCGAGCTGCCCACGCGCGCGTGCCTTGCCGACGAGGGAGACGTTCAGCGGATCGAGGTACTCGGGGAAGATCGTGATGACGTCGAGGCGCATCAGGACTCTTCCCCGGGAGCCGCGGAGCCCTCGGCCTCCCGCGGGGAGGCGATCTCCGCGCGGTCGTCGATCAGGCCCGGCGGGGGTGCGATGACCGCCTTCTGCTCCTCCAGGTCGATCGCGGTGACGATCTCCTCCACGAAGGGGATCAGCACCTCGCCGCCGTCCGGGCGCTCCACGATGAACAGGTCCTGGGAGGGCAGGTGCGAGATCTCGGTGATCCGGCCGACCTCCGTGCCGTCCTCGGTGACCACGTCGAGGTCGATCAGCTGGTGGTCGTAGTACTCGTCCTCGTCCTCGGGCGATTCCCCGGGGTCCACCTCGGCGATCAGCAGGGTGTTGCGCAGCGCCTCGGCGGCGCTGCGGTCGGCGACGCCCTCGAAGCGCAGCAGCAGCCGTCCGCTGTGGACGCGGCCGGCGGCGATCGTGAGCGGTCCGGTGGCTGCGGGGTCGGTGGCCAGGACGGCGCCCGGGGCGAGCCGCAGTTCGGGCTCGTCGGTACGTACCTCGACGGTGACCTCGCCCTTGATGCCGTGGGCGCGGCCGATCCGTGCGACTACCAGCTGCACGTGTCCAATTCTCCTGTCATCTGCTGCGCGCGCATCCTGCTCGTACGGCGTGCGCGGCCTGCTCATACGACTCGGGCCGGGGACGGCCAGTGGCCCTCCCCGGCCCGAGCCGGTTGCGATGAAGCGTCAGCGGACGTGGTCCACGTCGACGAGGTCGACGCGGACACCGCGGCCGCCGATGGCGCCCACGACGGTGCGCAGGGCGCGCGCGGTGCGGCCGTTGCGGCCGATCACCTTGCCGAGGTCGTCGGGGTGGACCCGGACCTCCAGCACGCGCCCGCGGCGCAGGTTGCGCGAGGCCACCTGCACATCGTCAGGGTTGTCGACGATGCCCTTCACGAGGTGCTCAAGCGCCTCTTCGAGCATGCTGCTCAGGCCTCGGTCGACTCGGACTCAGCCGCGGCCTCGTCCTTCTTCTCAGCCTTCTTCTTCTGGGTGATCGCCTCACCCTTGCCCTCGTCGTCACCGCCGAGGGCCTCGAACGACGGACGCGCGGCCTTCGGCGCGGCGACGAGCAGCGGCGCCGGGGCGGGCTCGCCCTTGAACTTCTGCCAGTCGCCGGTCTTCTTCAGGATGGCGAGAACGGGCTCGGTCGGCTGCGCGCCGACACCCAGCCAGTACGCCACGCGGTCGGCGTCCACCTCGATGACCGACGGGTTGTAGGTCGGGTGGTACTTGCCGATCTCCTCGATGGCCCGGCCGTCACGGCGGGTACGGGAGTCGGCGACGACGATGCGGTAGTGAGGCGAACGGATCTTGCCCAGACGCTTCAGCTTGATCTTGACTGCCACGGGAGTGGGTTCTCCTGGTTTTGACGTGGTTGGGCACGGCGAGTTGCCGCGTGGGGTTGCGGTACCCGAGTGCCCGATGGACGCGTCAGCCGGAGGAGAGAGGGGTCCTGTGCGACTGTCGAGTACAGCTAGACATTGTGCCATACCCCGCAGGTCGCTCTCGGCCCCGGGGACGTGAGCTGCGCGCGGGCAGGCCGAGGGGGCACCCGGCGCCGGAGGTGAGGTCACGTCGGGTGCGCTGTCCGGCGTCGTGGGGCCGCCGGCCCGCGACCCGGTATCCACGAGATGCCGGTGTCCCCGCGGTGCGCGCCTACGCGACCCCCGCGACCTCCGGGATCCGGAACGGCTTGCCGCAGCCCCCGCAGACGATCGGGGCCTGCGCCAGCACCGACGGGACCACCCGGACGTTGCGACCGCAGTCGCACACCGCCTTGACCCGCACGCCGCCGCCGGAGGAACCGTGCCGGGCGGCCGGGCCGCGGAAGGTGCGCGCGGTGTCGGCCGAGGTGGCCGCCAGGTGGGCCTTCAGGGCGCGCTGCAGCCGCTCGATGGTCGGCCGGTAGCGCCGCTTCGCCTCGGCGTTGAGGGTGACCAGCGAGAAACCGCTGCTGGGGTGCGGCTCCTCGGGGTGGTCCAGGCCCAGTTCCTCGGCGATCGCCAGGAAGCGGCGGTTGTGGTAGCGACCGGCCCGGGAGGTGTCACGGACGCCGCGCGCGGCGGCGATGCCGTGGACGGCCTCGTGGAGCAGTCGTTCGAAGGAGAGCTCGTGGCCGCACGCGGACGAGGACTCTCCGATCAGGGACTCTGGCGCGGCAAGGTCAGGCAGCTCGGGGTGGTTCCGCTGAATATCGGCCCACGCCTGCGCCAGCTCTGCGGCGAGAACAGGTGGTGTCTGTGTCGTGCTCACGTAATGACAACGAGCGGGGGTACCGCTGTGTTCCTATTCCGGGGCATCCCAAATAATTTGCACGTACCCGTCAGTTGCCACTGATGCGTCCTGACGAGGGCGGGTGCGCTGAACTGCGGAGAAGCGTCACAGCTCGTACCAAGCCGGTGCGTAGGTGGCGCCACGCCCCGTGTGTGCGTGCCGGGGCGGCACCGGCGGTCCGCCGCGCAAGAGGGGTTTTCGGCCGCGTCCGGCGCACCGCCCCCACTGCGGTCTGCGTCGCCGGTCGCCGCGACGTTACCGCGCCCCGCCGCGGCCCCCGCGACCGGCCCGTTCCCGGGAACGGACACCGTACGGGCATCCCGGTTGCCGGGACGTGAAATCTCGCCACACCCGCACCCGGAGCACGAACCGGGCGCCTCGCCCCTGGACGGCACCGCGAGCCGGGAGTTAGGTGGCATACGTGGGATGTGCGAGGCGCACGGCACGGGGGCCACACGACCGGGCACAGCGGCGAATCGTCGGCGGATTGGGGCGCATCCATGACACCTGCACTCGTGCGGCAGCACGTGTCCTCCGCGGAGACCACAGCCCGCGTGGACCGGTGCGCACGCGCGCGTGACTGGTCCGAGATCCAGGAGCGGATGCTGGTACCGCTCTACGAAACCGTCTACGAACGGCTCGAAGTGGGCCCCGGCACCCGGCTGCTGGGCCTGCGCTGCGGTTCAGGGCTCGCCCTGCTGATGGCGGCGGCCCGGGGCGCCGCGGTCACCGGCGCCGACTCGGCCTCCCCCGAGCGGCTCGCCCTCGCCCGCGAGCGCCTGATGCCGGACGTCCCGCGCGGCGGGGCCGCGGGCGCGCGGCGCGGCACGCGCGCGCGTGCGGCCGCGGCGCTCCTCGACGGGCTGCCCGCGGACCCGGCCGGCGCGACGGCTCCGTACACCCTGGTGACCCTCTTCGAGCCGGTCGGCGGTGTCCCGGGGGACGCCGAGGGGCTCGGCGGCCTGCTCGCCCGCGCGCTCCCGCTGGCCGCCCGCGGGGCGGCCGTGGTGCTCGCCGGCTGGGGTCCGCCGGAGCGCTGCGCCACCTCGGCGGTGGTGCGGGCGGTCACCGGGCCGGACCGCGCGCCGCGCGGCGGACGGGACCGGCGGACGGTCCGGCGGGACGAGCTGGAGGAGGCCGCCGGACGGGCCGGGCTGAAGCCGGACGGCTCGGGCCGGGTCGCCTGCCCGTTCGGGTACGCCGGGCTCGGCAGTGCCGTACGCGGGCTGCTGTCGACCGGCCTGTTCGACGCGGCGACGGCGGCGGCCGACGACGCCCGGCAGGTCGGCAAGGAGCTGACGGAGGCGCTGCACCCCTACCGGCGCCCGGACGGCACCGTGTGGATGCCGAACGTCTTCCGCTACCTGATCGCCCGGGTGCCCTGAGGCATGCCCGGGTTCAGGCGTCGCCGTTCTTCGTGAGGCGGGTGATCCCGGCGATCCGGTAGGCGTCCGCCTCCTCCAGGGTCTCGCTCTCCAGCAGGGCGCCGGCCAGGGCGTCGAGCTGTCCGCGGTGGTCGCGGAGTTTGCGGCACGCCTCCTCGTAGCACTCGTCCACGATCCGGCGCATCTCGGCGTCGATCACGTCGAGGGTCTGCGGGGCGGCGGCCAGGCCGTACGCCTGCTGGGCGTCGTTCGGGAGCGCGGAGAGCCGCCCGACCCGCTCGCTCATGCCCCAGCGCGACACCATGCCGCGCGCGATGCCGGTCACCTGCTCCAGGTCGCTCTCGGAGCCGGTGGTGATCACGTCGTAGACCACGTGCTCGGCCGCCATGCCGCCGAGCGCGCCGATGATCCGCCCGCGCAGGTACTCCTCGGTGTACGCGTACCTGTCGGCGTCCGGGGTCGACAGGGTGACCCCGAGCGCCCGGCCGCGCGGCACGATCGTGATCTTGCGGACCGGGTCGGCGCCCGGCTGGAGCATGCCCAGCAGGGCGTGTCCGCTCTCGTGGTACGCGGTGCGCCGGCGTTCCTCCTGGGGCATCACCAGCGCCCGCTCCGCGCCGAGCTGGATCTTCTCCAGGGCGTCGGAGAGGTCGGCCGGTGTCACCCGCCGCTGCCCCCGCTTCACGGCGAGCAGCGCTGCCTCGTTGGCGAGGTTCGCCAGCTCCGCGCCCGTCATGCCCGGGGTCGTCCGGGCCACCTTTGCGAGGTCGACGTCGTCGGCGAGCGGGATGTCACGGGTGTGGATCTCCAGGATGGCCTCGCGTCCGCCGCGGTCCGGCGGCGAGACCTGGACCACCCGGTCGAAGCGGCCGGGGCGGGTCAGGGCCGGGTCGAGGATGTCGGCGCGGTTGGTGGCCGCGATCACGATGACGCCCTCCGAGCCGGAGAAGCCGTCCATCTCGGTGAGGATCTGGTTCAGGGTCTGCTCGCGCTCGTCGTGCCCGCCCACCGACGCGCCGCCGCCGCGCGCCCGCCCGATGGTGTCGATCTCGTCGATGAAGATGATCGACGGCGCGACCTTGCGGGCCTCGGCGAACAGCTCCCGCACCCGGGAGGCGCCCACGCCGACGATCATCTCGATGAACTCGGAGGCCGAGGCGGAGAAGAACGGCACGCCCGCCTCGCCGGCCACCGCCCGCGCGAGCAGGGTCTTACCGGTGCCGGGCGGGCCGGCGAGCAGCACACCGCGCGGCATCTTGGCGCCCATCCGGCGGTAGGCGTCGGGGTTCTTCAGGAAGTCGACGACGTCGTTCAGCTCGCCCGCGACCTCGTCGATGCCCGCCACGTCGGCGAACGTGGTGCGCTTCTCCCCCGGCACCAGCTCCACCGGCTTCGGGGGCGCCTTCCGGCCGAGCATGCCGCCCGCGCCGCCGAGTCCCGCGCTCATCCGGCGCGCGACGAACAGCCACACGGCGATCAGCAGCAGCATCGGGGCGAACGAGAGCAGCAGGTTGGACAGGAAGCCGCGGTGCTGGACGACCGGCTCGGCCGTCACGGTGACCTGGTGCCTGGTCAGGTTCGCCCACAGGTCGTCGTGGGCGAAGGACGGCCGCTCGGTGTTGAACTTGGTGTACTCCCCGCCGCCCCCGGGTCTGCCCCGCTCCTTCTTGAGCTGGCCCTGGATCGAGTCGCCCTTGGCGTAGATCTTGGCGACGTTGCCGTCGTTCACCTGCCTGCTGAACTCGGTGTAGGCGATCGTCGGCTCGTTCGCCTGGTCGAAGTAGGACAGCACCAGGTTCGCTATCAGGTACACGATCAGCGCGGTGAGGATCAGCCGCCACCAGCCGCCCCGCATCCGGCGGCCGCCGGGCGGCCGCCGCTGCGGCTCCTGCGGGGCGCCCTCGGTACGCCAGGGCTGGTCGGGAGACCTGCGCGGCGGAGCGGGGTTGCTCATACCGGGACGGTACGGCACCGGGACCGCACCGGCACGCGCAGAGGTGCCCTTCCCGTCGGCGGAGAGGGCGCCCCCGCGGCATACGGGCCGGTCAGCCCATGAACTTCTTGAACTCGTCGGGCAGCTCGAAGTCCTGGGCGCCCTGCTGCGGCAGTCCGAAGGCGCCGCCGTTCTGCGCGGCGGCCTCGCGGCGCTGGGCCTCCTCCAGCTCCTGCTGCCTGCGCTTCATCGGGTTGCCGGAGCGCTGCTTGCCCTTGGCCTTCTTCGGCTGCTTCTTCTGCCGGCCGGGGCCGCCGCCCATGCCCGGGATCCCCGGCATGCCGGGCATGCCACCGCCCTGGGCCATGCGGGACATCATCTTGCGGGCCTCGAAGAACCGCTCGACCAGGTTCTTGACGGCGCTGACCTCGACACCGGAGCCCTTGGCGATACGGGCGCGGCGGGAGCCGTTGATGATCGTCGGTTCCTGGCGCTCGGCCGGGGTCATCGACTTGATGATCGCGGCGGTGCGGTCGACGTCGCGCTCGTCCAGGTTGGCGATCTGGTCCTTGATCTGGCCCATGCCGGGGAGCATGCCGAGCAGCTTGCTGATGCTGCCCATCTTCCTGACCTGCTCCATCTGGGACAGGAAGTCGTCCAGGGTGAAGTCCTGGCCCTTCTTGGACGCCAGCTTGGAGGCCATCTTGGCGGCCTCTTCCTGGCTGAACGTCTTCTCCGCCTGCTCGATCAGGGTGAGCAGGTCGCCCATGTCGAGGATGCGGGAGGCCATCCGGTCCGGGTGGAACGCGTCGAAGTCGTCGAGCTTCTCGCCGTTCGACGCGAACATGATCGGCTTGCCGGTGATCTGCCGGATGGACAGGGCCGCGCCACCGCGGGCGTCACCGTCGAGCTTGGAGAGGACCACGCCGTCGAAGCCGACGCCGTCGCGGAACGCCTCGGCGGTGTTGACGGCGTCCTGGCCGATCATGGCGTCGACCACGAACAGGATCTCGTCCGGGGACACGGCGTCCCGGATGTCCGCGGCCTGCTGCATCATCTCGGCGTCGATGCCGAGGCGGCCGGCGGTGTCCACGATCACGATGTCGTGGACCTTGGACCGCGCGAAGTCGATGGAGTCCTTGGCGACCTTCACCGGGTCGCCGACACCGTTGCCCGGCTCCGGGGCGTAGACGGCGACGCCCGCGCGCTCGGCGACGACGCTGAGCTGGTTGACGGCGTTCGGGCGCTGGAGGTCGCAGGCGACCAGCAGCGGAGAGTGCCCCTGCTCGCGCAGCCACCTGCCGAGCTTGCCCGCGAGGGTGGTCTTGCCGGCGCCCTGGAGGCCGGCCAGCATGATCACGGTCGGCGGCTGCTTGGCGAAGCGCAGGCGCCGGGTCTCGCCGCCGAGGATGGTGACCAGTTCCTCGTTGACGATCTTGAGGACCTGCTGGGCCGGGTTCAGCGCCCGGGAGACCTCGGCGCCGAGCGAGCGCTCCTTGAGGTTCTTGATGAACGCGCGGACGACCGGCAGGGCCACGTCCGCCTCGAGGAGCGCGATGCGGATCTCGCGGGCCGTGGCGTCGATGTCCGCCTCGGAGAGCCGTCCCTTGCCGCGCAGGTTCTTGAAAGTCGCTGACAGGCGATCGGAGAGAGTGTCGAACACGGCGCTCGCGGTCCTCGGGGTCGGTGACGGTCTGTGGGAATCGCCCTCCAGAGTATCCCGGCGCCGCAGGCACCGGGGCAGGGTCACCCGCGCAGGGCCTCCTCCAGGGCCCGGGCCGTCGCCGCGGCGACGGCGGCGGGCAGGGGCGCGCCCGCCGCCGTCGTGACGTAGAACGCGTCCACGGCGTCGGCGCCCAGGGTGGAGACGTGCATGCTCCGCACCCGCACGCCCGCCCGCTCCAGGGCGGTCCCGATGCGGTGCAGCAGGCCCGGCGCGTCCTGGGCGCGGACCTCGATCACCGTGGCGTGCCGGGAGGCCGCCGGGGCCACCGTCACCCGGGGCGGCGGGGCGGTCCGGCCGCGCCGCCGGGGGCGGGCCGCGTCCCGCTCGGCGAGGCGGCCGGCGATGTCCAGGGAGCCGTCCAGGGCGCGGGCGAGGTCGGCGCGCAGCCGGGCCGCCGGGGGCGGTGCGCCGTACTGGGCGGCGACGCGCCAGTCGAGCAGGAGCACCGTGCCGTCGCCGTCCGCGGCGCCCGGCGGGCGCAGGGTGCGCAGCTCGGCCGTGCGGACGGTGAGCCGGTGCACCGCGAGGACCCCGGCGACCGCGGGCAGCACGCCCGGCCGGCCGGGGACGGCGATGCGGAGTTCCACGCCCAGCGGTTCCGGCTCGCCGGGCCGCTCCCCGTCCGGCACCGGTTCGCCGCGGGCGCGCAGGGCGAGGACCGGGCCGCCGGTACGAGCCGCCTCGACGGCGAGGCGCTCCTGCTCGGCGGTGGGCGCGGCGGGCCCGGGCTCGTCGGGGGCGTCCCCGGTGAGCACGGCGCGGACGCGCCGTACGAGGTCGGCGACGAGGGAGGCGCGCCAGGAGGACCAGGCCGCCGGTCCGGTGGCGAGGGCGTCCGCCTCGGTGAGGGCGTGCAGCAGCTCCAGGGTGCCCGGGGTGCCGACCGCCCCGGCGACCGAGCGGACGGTGGCGGGGTCGTCCAGGTCGCGGCGGGTGGCCGTCTCGACCAGCAGCAGGTGGTGGCGGACGAGGGCCGACAGGACGGCCGTGTCGGCGGGGCCGAGGCCGATCCGCGCGGCGACGTCCCCGGCGATGGTCGCGCCGGCCACGGAGTGGTCGCCGGGCCAGCCCTTGCCGAGGTCGTGCAGCAGCGCGGCGACGAGGAGCAGGTCGGGGCGGCCGACGCGGCGGGTGAGGGCGGAGGCGCGGACGGCGGTCTCGATCAGGTGCCGGTCGACCGTCCAGCGGTGGACGGCGTTGCGCTGGGGGCGGCAGCGGACGCGCTCCCAGTCGGGGAGCAGGCGGGTGATCAGCTCCTCGGCCTCCAGTGCCTCCCAGACGTCGACCAGGGGGCGGCCGGCGCCGAGCAGGGTGACCAGCTCTTCGCGGGCCTCGGCGGGCCAGGGCACGGGCAGGGGGCGGGCGGCGGCCAGGCGCCGTACGGCGTGCGGGGAGAGCGGGAGGCCGGCCTGTGCGGCGGCGGCCGCGGCGCGCAGGGGGAGCACGGGGTCGCGTTCGGGGCGCGCGGTGCGGGCGAGCACCACCTCGCCGTCCTGTTCGACGACGCCCTCGGCCAGCGGCGACCGGGCGGCGGCCGGGGCGCCGCCGCCCAGGACGGCGCGCAGGCGGGGCCGTCCGGCGCGGGAGCGCAGGACGCGTCCGACGTCGCGCCAGGTGACGTCGGACGCGTAGGCGATGACGCGCGCCGCCTCGTAGACCTGCCGGAGCAGGGTGTCGGCGTCGAGCAGTCCGAGCCCGGCGGCCACCTGGTCCTGGTCCTGGTGGGCGAGCCGGTCGGTGGCGCGGCCGGTGGCCAGGTGGAGGGCGTCCCGCACGTCGAGGAGGCGGCGCCGGGCGTCGGCGAGGCCCTCGCGCGGGGCGTCGGCGAGCCAGGAGGCGGCCACGGCGCGCAGGGCGGTGGCGTCGCGCAGACCGCCCCGGGCCTCCTTGAGGTCGGGTTCCAGCAGGTACGGCAGTTCGCCGTGCCGGGCGGCCCGGTCGGCGCACAGGTCCCGGAGTTCGGGCAGCCGCCGGGGGGCCCGGGCGCGCCAGTCGGCGAGGGCGGCGGTGCGCAGGCCGGCGGTGAGGTCCGCGTCGCCGGCGAGGTGGCGGGCGTCCAGCAGGCCGAGGTGGGCCTTGAGGTCCTCGCCGGCCGTCCGGCGGGCCTCGGCGGGGGTGCGCACGGAGTGGTCGAGAGAGATCCCGAGGTCCCAGACGGGGTACCAGAGGCGGTCGGCGAGGGCGGCGACCGCGCCGGGGTCGGAGCCGTCGTGGAGCAGGACGAGGTCGAGGTCGCTGCGCGGGGAGAGTTCCCCGCGGCCGTAGCCGCCGACGGCGACGAGCGAGACCCCGCCCGGTCCGCCCGTCCGCCGGCCGGGTCCCGTCCCCTCGTGCTCCCCGGCCGCCGCGGTGAACAGCCCGGCGAGCCAGTCGTCGGTCAGCGCGGCCAGGGCGGTGCGGCGCGCCGGCCCGGACCGCGTCCCCTCGGTGAGGAGGCGCAGCCGGGCCGCCGCGTAGCCGCCGGGGCGCGGCTGCGCCGCCGTGTGTGCTTCCGTGCCCGCCACCCGGTGGCTCCCGTCCTGTGTCCCCTGATCCGGTTTCCGGCGTGTCAGAGCGCGTCCGGCCCGCGCTCGCCCGTGCGGACCCGTACGACCGTCTCGACCGGTACGGACCACACCTTGCCGTCTCCGATCTTGCCGGTGCGGGCCGCTTTCACGACGGCCTCGATGACCTGCTCGGCGTCGTCGTCCTCGGCCAGCACCTCGATACGGATCTTGGGGAGGAGGTCGACGGTGTACTCGGCGCCGCGGTAGACCTCGGTGTGGCCCCGCTGCCGGCCGTAGCCGCTGGCCTCGGTGACCGTCAGTCCGTGGACGCCGAAGGCCTGGAGGGCCTCCTTGATCTCGTCGAGCCGGTACGGCTTGACGACGGCGGTGATGAGCTTCATGCGTCCACCTTCCTGGACTGCGCGGCGGCCGGGGAGAGCGCGGCGGGGCTGCCGGCGACCCCGCCGCCGGCGCCGCTGAAGTCGTACGCGGTCTCGGCGTGCTGCGCCCGGTCGATGCCGGAGACCTCCTCGTCCCGGGTGACCCGCATGCCGAGGGTCCGGTCGAGCAGGAGGGCGAGGACGGCCGAGGCGGCCAGGGAGTAGGCGAGGACCGCGAAGACGCCGGCGCACTGCTTCCAGAGCTGGTCGAAGGAGTGGTCGCCGTAGAGGACGCCGGTGGCGGTGGACTGGCCCTCGCCGGTGGCGAGGAAGCCGATCAGCAGGGAGCCGGTGATGCCGCCGACCATGTGGACGCCGACGACGTCGAGGGAGTCGTCGAAGCCGAACCTGAACTTCAGGCCCACGGCCGCGGCGCAGGCGACCCCGGCGACGGCGCCGACGGCGATCGCGCCGAGCGGGGAGACCGCGCCGCCGGCGGGGGTGATGGCGACCAGGCCGGCGACCGCGCCGGAGGCGGCGCCGAGGGTGGTGCACGCGCCGTGCCGGATCCTCTCCCAGGCGAGCCAGGCCAGCATCGCGGCCGCGGTGGCGATCTGCGTGTTGACGAACATCAGCGCCCCGACGCCGTCGTCGTTGCCGAGCCAGGAGCCGGCGTTGAACCCGAACCAGCCGAACCAGAGCAGGCCGGCGCCGAGCATGACCAGCGGCAGGCTGTGCGGGCGCATCGGGTCCCGGCGGAAGCCGACGCGCCTGCCGATGACGAGGATGACGCCGAGCGCCGCCGCACCGGCGTTGATGTGGACCGCCGTACCGCCCGCGAAGTCGATCACGCCGAGCCGGTAGGCCCAGCCGTCGGCGCCCCAGACCCAGTGGGCGACCGGGAGGTAGACGATCGTGACCCAGAGCGTGATGAAGAGCGCCCAGGCCGAGAACTTCACGCGGTCCGCGAGGGCGCCGCTGATCAGGGCGGGGGTGATGACCGCGAACATCAGCTGGAAGACCATGAAGACGAAGACCGGGATGGTGGAGCCGTCCCAGAGCTGCGTCAGCCCGATGTGGCCGAGGCCGAGCCAGTCGGGGTTCCAGCCGAGGAGGGCGCTGCCCGTGCCGAAGGCGAGGGAGAAGCCGTAGAGCACCCAGAGGAGGGTGACGATCCCGAGGCTGACGAAGCTCATCATCAGCATGTTCAGGGTGCTCTTGACGCGGACCATACCCCCGTAGAAGAAGGCCAGGCCCGGGGTCATGAGCATCACCAGGGCGGAGCAGACGAGCATGAAGCCCGTGTTGGCGGACGACAGCCTGGGTGCGTCCGCCGCCAGCAGGACGGCTGGTGCCATCGGCGTCTCCTCGTGGATCGTGCGGCCCCGTGCGGGCGGTGCCTGAGCGGTCCGGCCGGTGGGAGCGGGCCGGTCGTACGGCTCGAGCCTGACGCGGCGCGGTTTCGGCGGGAGCCCCGCGCTGTTTCGCCGGGGTGACGAAGGTGGCCTGCGTGTTACGCGCCCATGACGTGCGGGCGTTCCGCCGGGAGGTACCGGGGGGACAGGACCGGCCGCGGCGGGCCTCTCGACGACCTGGCATGGGGGAGCCGAGTCGGGCAGTTCGGGAGGACCGGCCGCGGCCGGAATCGGTGGGGCCCGGGGAGGGCGGGAAGGCTCAGGCGCTCTCCGGCAGCTCGACGGCCAGCTTCTCGGAGAGCGCGCCGACCACGGCGAGGTCGCCGTGGTCGCGCACGGCCGCGTCGACCGTCTTGCGGATCCGGGTGTTCACCCGCTCGGAGCGGACCTTCTTGGCGACCTCCATGGCCTGTGCCGTGTACTCGACGGTGGGCTCGGGCTCGCGCTGCAGGAGGTGCACGGTGGCCATGCCGATGAGGTTGAGCGCGTACGACCGCTGGTGCTCGTGGTCCTCGGCGAACAGCTCGACGGCCCGCCGCATGAGCGGCTCGGCGAGGGAGGCGTAAGTGGGGCTGCGCCCGGCGACGTAGGCGAGGTCGCGGAAGGAGTGGGAGTTCTCGCCGTACAGCTCGGCCTCGGAGAAGAAGCGGATCCAGTCGGGGTCCGGCTCGTCCCACTCGCCGACCTCGGCGAAGGTGTCCTCGGCCATGCGGACGGCGCGCTTGGTCCTGCCGGGCTGGCCCATGTTGGCGTAGGCCCGGGCCTCCATCGCGTACAGCATGGACTGGGTGCGCGGGCTCGCGCAGTCGCGGCTGCCGTACTGCGCGAGGTGGATCAGCTCCAGGGCGTCCTCGGGCCGGCCCAGGTGGATCATCTGCCGGCCCATGCTGGAGAGGATGTACGAGCCGAGGGGCTTGTCGCCGGCCTCCTTGGCCGCGTGCAGGGCGAGCACGAAGTACTTCTGCGCGGTGGGCTGGAGCCCGACGTCGTACGACATCCAGCCGGCCAGTTCGGCCAGTTCGGCGGCGACCTTGAACAGCTTGCGGGTGGTGGCCTCGGGCTGGGGCTCCTGGAGCAGGTCGGTGACCTCGTGGAGCTGGCCGACGACCGCCTTGCGGCGCAGTCCGCCGCCGCACTGGGCGTCCCACTGGCGGAACATGCGCGTGGTGCACTCCAGCAGGTCGAGCTCGGGCCGGGACAGCCGGCCCGGCCCGCGGGCGTCGGGCCCTGACCCCGGCCCGGGCGGGACCGCGGGGCCCGGGGCGGGCACGAGCCAGCGCTGCATGGGCTCGATCAGTGACGGTCCGGCGGCCAGGGCGAGCGAGTTGCCGAGGAAGCCGCGCCGGGCCAGCATCAGGTCGCTGCGGGAGAATTCGCCGAGCAGCGCCACCGTCTGCGGGCCAGTCCAGGGCAGGTCGACCCCGGAGTCGGCCGGCGACGGCCGGGCGACGCGCAGGCCGAGGTCCTCGACGGAGACCACGCAGCCGAAGCGCTCCGAGAACAGCTCGGAGAGGATGCGCGGGATGGGTTCGCGCGGGTTCTCCCCGTCGAGCCAGCGGCGGACCCGCGAGGTGTCGGTGGAGATGTGGTTGGCACCCAGCTGACGGGCCCGGCGGTTCACCTGGCGGGCCAGCTCGCCCTTGGACCAGCCGCTGCGCACGAACCACGAGCCGAGCAGCCCGTTGGGGCACTTCTCGGCGTTCGTCCGGCCACCGCCGTTGCCGCCCAAGGGAACGCCCCCCTTCCTGAGACCACTGGTCGCCGACCGCCTGTCGCCGTCGGTACGCCGAGCCCTGCCAGGATGCCGGTGAAGAGGGCCCCCGTCCGCCGGTTCTCACCGTTCGAACGAGTTGACGGCTTGCCTCCGGCATACCCATGAGTGCATGTGCCCCCAGGACTCGCACACTCAGAGTAATCCCGCGATCACCCATCCAGCCACGTGGTTCCCTGAAACGCCACCATTCGCCACCCCTTCGAATGAACCCTCTCCCACCGCGGCGCGATTCACTTGACGCGGGACTGACGGAAGCCGGCGGACTGACGCACGAGGGGGGCGCATGCCTCCTGGCGTGCCACCCGATGCGCCCCAAGGCGCCGCCTTGAGGAGCTGACCGCTCGGGAAGGCGGAGCCGTAGCGTTACGTTCCGCTTCCGTCTCGTTCCGTGTCGTTACCACCGGCGCGCCGGACCCGTTGGAGGGGGCATGGGCTTCACGATCGCCGGCATCCGCGAGCTCCGCTCCGGCACGCGCCGGCGCGGCCGGTCCGCGGAGTGCACCGCCGTCGCCGAGTTCACCGGGCTGTGGGGCTGGGACGTGGTGCCGGGGGCCCGGGCCGCCGGGGGCGCCTGCTCCTGCGGCCGGTCCGGCTGCCCGGCGCCGGGCGCGCACCCGCTGGCCTTCGCGTCCCCGGTGCCCGCGGGTGCCACGCTGGGCGAGGTGAGCCGGGCCTGGTCCGCGTTCCCGGGCGCCTCGGTGATGCTGCCGGTGGGCCAGGCGTTCGACGTCATCGAGGTCTCGGAGGCGGCCGGGCTGCGCGCCCTGGTCCGCCTGGAGCGGATGGGCCTCCCCCTCGGCCCGGTCACGGCCACCCCGGACGGCCGCGCCCACTTCCTCGTCGCGCCCGGCGCCGCCGCCGACCTGCCCCGCCTGCTCTACCGCACGGGCTGGGACGACCCGGCCGCCCTGGACCTGCGCGGCCTCGGCCCCGGCACGCACATCACCGCGCCGCCCTCCGACCGGGGCGGCCTGGGCCCGGTGCGCTGGCTGCGCCCGCCCGCGCTGGACTCGGCGACCCGGCCCCCGGCGGCGCGGCTGCTGCTCGGCACGCTGGCGTACGTCGCCCATCGGTCGCGGGGCTGAGCCGCCGCCGCAAGACGGAGCGCCCGTCCCCGGCTGCACTGCGGGGGCGGGCGCTTGCTCGGACGCGAGAACGGTCCCATGGTCGTGGAGGCCTCCGACGCTCCGGAGGGGGTCAGTCCCCGATCAGCGCGTCCACGAACGCCTCCGGCTCGAACGGCGCGAGATCGTCCGCGCCCTCGCCGAGCCCGATCAGCTTGACCGGCACGCCCAGCTCGCGCTGGACCGCGACCACGATGCCGCCCTTCGCCGTGCCGTCCAGCTTGGTCAGCACGATGCCGGTGATGTCCACGACCTCGGCGAACACGCGGGCCTGCACCAGACCGTTCTGGCCGGTGGTGGCGTCCAGGACGAGCAGCACCTCGTCGAGCGGCGCGTGCTTCTCCACGACCCGCTTCACCTTGCCCAGCTCGTCCATGAGACCGGTCTTGGTGTGCAGCCGTCCGGCGGTGTCGATGAGGACGACGTCGACCCCCATCTCCTTGCCTTCCTTGACCGCGTCGAAGGCGACGGACGCGGGGTCGCCCGCCTCCGGCCCGCGCACGGTGTAGGCGCCGACGCGCTCGCCCCAGGTCTGGAGCTGGTCGGCGGCGGCGGCGCGGAAGGTGTCGGCCGCGCCGAGCACCACGCTGCGGCCGTCGGCCACGAGGACGCGGGCCAGCTTGCCGGTGGTGGTGGTCTTGCCGGTGCCGTTGACGCCGACGACCATCACGATGCCGGGCTTGCGGTCCTCGGGCTCGGTCCTGACCGTGCGGTCGACCTCGGTGCCGACCAGCTTCAGGAGTTCCTCCCGGAGCAGGGCGCGCAGTTCCTCGGGGGTGCGGGTGCCGAGCACCCTGACGCGTTCGCGCAGGCGCTCGACGAGTTCCTGGGTGGGCAGCACACCGACGTCGGCGGTGAGCAGCGTGTCCTCGATCTCCTCCCAGGTGTCCTCGTCCAGGTGCTCGCGCGAGAGCAGCGTGAGCAGGCCCTTGCCGAGGGCGTTCTGCGAGCGGGACAGGCGGGTGCGCAGGCGGACCAGGCGGCCTGCGGTGGGCTCCGGGATCTCGATCCCGGGAGCCTCGACAACGGGGGGCTCCTCGACGACGACCGGTGCGGGCCCGCCCGGGAGATCCACCTCCTCGATCGTCCGGCGCGGTTCGTCGCGCGGCGTCTCGGCCTCGTCGCCGACGTGCGGCTCGGCCGGGGGCGCGGTGATGTCGGGCGCTGCGGGGGGCGGCGGGGGCAGCGGCTTCCGGCGCCGGCTGCCCACGATCAGCCCGCCGAGCGCGCCGAGCACGACCACGGCGATGACTACAGCAAGGATGACGATTTCCATAACCCGACCAGTATCGGCCATGGGGTGCGCCGGGGGCCCGTTTGTGAGTTCCTCCGAGAGACAAACACCGCTTAGCATGAGGACTCGGAGCAAAGTACGATGGTGGACCCTCTATCCACGCGCGTAGAGTCCCCACGTCACCCCGTCCCCCCACCGTCTGGCACCACTTCCATGAGCACATCCGTCGAGACCGAGGGCGCTCTCGAAACCCGTGGTATCGAGCAGGTCCCCGATCACGAGCGCACCGCGAAGACCCGCGCGCTGTTCCCCACCTGGGTCGGTGCGAACATCAGCGTGCTGCTGCTGACCATGGGCGCGAGCCTGGTCGTGGCGTACCACCTGAACTTCTGGCAGGCGCTGATCGTCGCCGTGGCCGCGCCGGCCGTGTCGTACGGCCTGGTCGGTCTGATCGGCATCGCGGGCAAGCGGGGCGGCGCGCCCGGCATGGCGCTGTCGCGGGCGGTCTTCGGGCAGCGCGGCAACCTCCTGCCCGGTTCGCTGATCTGGGTCGCGCGCTGGGGCTGGGAGACGATCAACGCGGTGACCGGCGCGTACGCGCTGCTCACCATCCTGGACATCCTGTTCGGCATCAAGGCCAACGGCGTGCTCGACATGGTGACGCTGCTGGCGTTCGTCGTCTCGACGTTCGCGATCTCCGGGCTCGGCATCAACGCCGTGCAGAAGTGCAACAAGTACGCGACCTACCTCTTCGCCGTCTTCTCGGTGCTGGTCCTGGGCTACCTGGTGGCGAACACCGACTGGTCGGAGGTGCTGCACCAGGGCGCCGGCTCCACGGCCGCGGTGATCACCGGCGTCGGCATGATCGCGGCCGGCGGTGTCAGCTGGATCCCGACCGCGCCGGACTTCACCCGCTACCTGCCGCGCACGGCGTCCTCGAAGGCCATCGTGGGGACGGCGGTGGGCGGCGCCGGTGTCGTCGTGCTGCCGATGGTCCTGATGGGCGCGGTCATGGCGGTCTCCACCCCCGACCTGGCCTCGGCGTCCGACCCGGTCTCCTTCCTCGGCGAGATCCTGCCGACCTGGATCGCCGTGCCGTACCTGTGCATCGCGCTCATCGGCATGCTGCTGATCAACTCGATGTCGATGTACTCGGCGGGCTTCACCGCGCAGACGCTGGGCTTCAAGGTGCCGCGGCACTGGGCGGTCTCGGTGAACGCCGTGATCTCGCTGGTCTTCGGCGGGGTGCTGATGCTGGTGGCGACGAGCTTCATGGGCTCGTTCATCGCCTTCCTGTCCCTGCTGGCGGTCGCCTTCTCGGCGTGGGTCGGCGTGTTCGGCGCGGACATGCTGCGCCGCCCCGACTACGACGGCGAGGCCATGGCGGACACCACCCGAGCCAGCGCCTACTGGTACAAGGGCGGCTTCTCCCCCGCGGCCGTGGCCGCCTGGGCGGTCGGCCTGGTGGCGGGCCTGATGTTCACCACCTCGGACTGGTTCACCGGCCCGCTCGCCGGCAACAACGTCATCGGCGAGTACGGCCTCGGCTGGGTCGCCACCATCGTGATCTCCGGCGTGCTGTACCTGGTGCTGCCGAAGCCGGCGGTGGCCACCGCGGCCCCGGCCGCCGGCGAGACCGCAGAGGTGCCGGCGCCCGCGGGCGCCTGAACACCGGCCCGCTCGGCCACGACCGCCTGGCGCCGCGCCGGCCACCGTCCCCCTCCACCGCACCGGAGGGGGACTTTCCATGCCCGTCACGGCCGTACGTCCCGACGGGGCCCCGCGCCCGATGCGCCTCCCGCGCGGACCCCGCTGCCGTACCCCGCCGAGGACCCGGACCGGGTGTGGGCCGGGTACGGCGGGCGCTTCCCGGACGGAGGCCCGCGCCTACGTCGCCCGGCGGGCGGGACGGGGACGGGACGGCCGCCGCCCCCGGTCCGGGCGGTGTGCCGGGCCGGGGGCGGCGGACGGTGCGGGGAGAGGGGCAGCGGGGACTTGGCCCCTCTCCCCGGTTCGGGGGGCTTCGCCGGGCGGGTCAGCCCATCTCCTCCAGGGACTTGCCCTTCGTCTCCTTGACGAACTTCAGGACGAACGGGATGGAGAGCGCGGCGAAGACGGTGTAGATCACGTAGGTGCCGGAGAGGTTCCAGTCGGCCAGCGACGGGAAGCTCGCGGTGATGGCCCAGTTGGCGATCCACTGCGCGGAGGCGGCGACACCGAGGGCGGCGGCGCGGATCCTGTTCGGGAACATCTCGCCGAGGAAGACCCAGACCACCACGCCCCAGGAGAGGGCGAAGAAGAGGACGAACAGGTGGGCGGCGACCAGGGCGACCCAGCCCTGGGTGCTCGGGAGCTTGCCGTCGACCAGGGGGTGGCTGAACGCCCACGCCTCCAGCGCGAGGCCCACGACCATGCCGGTCGAGCCGATCAGGGCGAGCGGCTTGCGGCCGATGCGGTCCACGAAGATCATCGCGATCACGGTGCCGATGATGTTGATGATCGACGTCGTGAAGGAGTAGAAGAACGATTCCGTCGGGTCGACGCCGACCGACTGCCACAGCGTCGAGGAGTAGTAGAACGCGACGTTGATGCCGACGAACTGCTGGAAGACCGACAGGCCGATGCCGATCCAGACGATCGGCCGGAAGAGGAAGGAGCCGCCGAGCAGGTCCTTGAAGCTGGACTTGTGCTCGCGCTTCATGGCGCGCTCGATCTCGGCGATCCGGGCGTCCAGGTCGATCTTGTCGCCCTCGACCTCCTTGAGCACCTCGCGGGCGCGCTGCTTGCGGCCGACCTCGATGAGGAAGCGGGGCGACTCGGGGATCGCGAAGGAGAGCAGGCCGTAGAGGGCCGCCGGGATCACCATGACGCCGAGCATGACCTGCCAGGCCTCCAGGCCCATCAGCTTGCCGCGCTGGTCACCGCCCGCCGCGTTCAGGATGGCCCAGTTGACGAGCTGGGAGACGGCGATGCCGACCACGATCGCGGCCTGCTGGAAGGAACCGAGGCGGCCGCGGTAGGCCGGCGGGGCGACCTCGGCGATGTAGGCGGGGCCGATGACCGAGGCCATGCCGATGGCGAAGCCGCCGATGATGCGCCAGAAGGCGAGGTCCCACAGGGCGAACGGCAGGGCGGAGCCGATGGCGCTGATGGTGAAGAGGACGGCGGCGATCTGCATGCAGCGGATGCGGCCGATCCGGTCGGCTATGCGGCCGGCCGTGGCGGCACCGATGGCACAGCCGATCAGGGCGATCGCGATGACCTGTGCGAGGGCCGCGGAGCCGATGTCGTAGCGGCTGCGGATGGCCTCGACGGCGCCGTTGATGACGGAGCTGTCGTAACCGAAGAGGAAGCCGCCCATGGCGGCCGCCGCCGCGATGAAGATGACGTGCCCGAGATGTTCGGGGTGAGCCGTTCTGGCTCCTGGCTGAGGTGCCTGCGCTGTGCTGGTCACGTGTAACTCCTCGGGCCACGGCAACGCTGCCGGGGTGGGGGCGAGCCCTTCTGGCTTCCAGTGGCGCATACGTTCGCACCACTTACACCTGAAGGTATAGACAACGCTGCAGAGACTATGCCTTCAAGTTTCGAAATCAATAACTGGACTGATGTGAAATTCAAGATACGACCATCCTGCCCGTGTTCAAGAGCTGAACACAGGGCGGGGCGATTCGCCGTCGGATGCCGGAGGCGGGTCAGCGCAGCCGCTGGGAGATGACCTTCGAGACCCCGTCGCCCTGCATGGAGACGCCGTAGAGCGCGTCGGCCACCTCCATCGTGCGCTTCTGGTGTGTGATCACGATCAGCTGGGACACCTCCTGGAGCTCCTGCATGATGCGGATCAGCCGCTGGAGGTTGGTGTCGTCCAGCGCGGCCTCGACCTCGTCCATGACGTAGAACGGACTCGGCCGGGCCTTGAAGATCGCCACCAGCAGCGCGACGGCCGTCAGGGAGCGCTCGCCGCCCGAGAGCAGGGAGAGCCGCTTGACCTTCTTGCCCGGCGGACGCGCCTCGACGTCCACGCCCGTGGCGAGCATGTCGTCGGGGTCGGTCAGCACCAGGCGGCCCTCGCCACCGGGGAACAGCCGGCCGAAGACGCCCTCGAACTCGCGGGCGGTGTCCCGGTACGCCTCGGTGAACACCTGCTCGACGCGCTCGTCGACCTCCTTCACCACCCGAAGCAGGTCGGCCCGGGTCTTCTTCAGGTCCTCGAGCTGCTCACCGAGGAACTTGTGGCGCTCCTCCAGCGCGGCGAACTCCTCCAGCGCCAGCGGATTGACCTTGCCCAGCTGCTGGTACGCCCGCTCGGCCGCCTTGAGCCGCTTCTCCTGCTCGGCGCGCACGAAGGGGCGGGGCCGGTTCCGCGGGTGCTCCGGGTCCTCCGGCAGCCGCTCGCCGTCGGCGGGGGGCGAGGGCGGCACGAGCCGGTCCGGACCGTACTCCGCCACCAGCCCCTCCGGTTCGACACCCAGCTCCTCCAGCGCCTTGGTCTCCAGCTGCTCTATGCGCAACCTCTTCTCAGCACCTAGTACCTCGCCTCGGTGAACTGAATCCGTCAACTTGTCGAGTTCCGACTTCAGTTCACGGCCGGCCGTGCGGGCGGCGGCCAGCTCCCGCTCGCCCCGGTCCTTGGCCGTCTCGGCGGCGGAGCGCTCCCGCTCGGCCCGGACCAGGGACACCTCGACGTGCGCGAGGAGCTGCCGGGCGCCGGCGGCGACGGCCCCGGCGACGGCCGCCTCGTGCCGCGACCGGGCCCGGCGCCGCTCGGCACGCGCCCGTGCCTCGCGTTCCGCACGGGCCGCCCGGTCCAGGGCGTCGGCGCGGCCGGCGAGCCCCTTGACCCGCTCCTCGTGCGTACGGACCTGGAGACGGGCCTCCATCTCGGTCTGCCGGGCGTTGGCCCCGTCGGCGGCGAGCCGGTCCCGCACCGAGGTGTCCGGCTCCTCGTCCACCGGCAGCTCCTCGGCCACGGCCAGCCGCTCGGCCAGTTCCTCGGCCTCCAGCACGGCCTTCTCCAGCGCGTCCTGCGCGCGCGCCGCGGCCGCTGCCGACCGCTCGGCCTCCCCGGCGGCCCCGCGTGCCTGTCCGGCCAGCCGTCCGAGCTGCTGGGCGACGGCCGACTTCTCCCGGTCGGCGGTCCGCCGGCGCTCCCCCAGTTCCTCGACCAGGACCGCTGCCTGCGCGCGGCGCCCGGCCGCCGCGCGCTGGGCGCCGGCCAGTTCCTCGCAGCGGACGGCCAGGGCGGCCAGCTCGGCGGCGGCCTCGTCGACGGACGCCCGCACCTCCAGCAGGCTGGGCGCGCCCGCCGAACCGCCGTGCGCGAAGTGGGCGCCGAGGAGGTCTCCGTCGGCGGTGACGGCGGTCAGCTCCGGGCGGGCGCGGACCAGGTCCCGGGCGTCCTCCAGGGTGTCGACGACGACGGTGCCGGACAGCAGCCTGCGCACGGCCGGCATGAGGTCGGCGGGGCCGCGGACCAGGTCCGCGGCGAAGGTGTGGGGGCGTGTGAGTGGGGTGCCGGACGGGTGGCCGTCCGCGGGCGCGCCGTGGTCCGTCGCGGCGGTCCCCGCCCGCGCGCCCGGCGCCGGGCCACCGTCCTCGTGCTCCGGGGCGCCCGCCAGGATGAGGGCCGCGCGGCCGCCGTCCTGCTTGCGCAGCAGGGTGAGCGCCTCGGCGGCCGCCGCCGGGGTGGTGACGGCGATCGCGTCCGCCGACGCGCCGAGGGCGGCGGCGAGCGGGACCTCGTGACCCGGTTCGATCGTCAGCAGTTCCGCGGCCGGACCGAGGATCCCGGTGAGCCGGTCCCGGGCGCCCAGCAGTATTCCCGTGCCGTCCTTGCGGCGCAGGCCGAGCGCCAGCGCGTCGTGGCGGGCCTGGGTGGCCGCCCGTTCGCGCTCGGCAGCGGTGAGGGCCTCGCGGGCCGCGCTCAGCTCCGCCTCCGCCTGCGCCAGCTCGCGCCTGGCGGCCTCGTGC
The DNA here is from genome assembly GCF_055558055.1 of Streptomyces sp. NPDC025833. Lineage (NCBI taxonomy): Bacteria > Bacillati > Actinomycetota > Actinomycetes > Kitasatosporales > Streptomycetaceae > Streptomyces > Streptomyces sp. NPDC025833. The sequence goes on along the minus strand of NZ_JBVHNF010000003.1, from coordinate 266,532 downwards.
CGGCCGGACAGGTCGGCGTCGCCCGCGTCGAGGCCGTCGACCTCCGCCCGGAGCGCCTCGTACTCCTCCTGGGCGCGCACCGCGCGGTCGCCCGCCTCGTCGCGGGCCACGGCCAGCCGGTCGATCTCGGCCTGCGCGGCGGCGGCGCGGGAGCGGGCCGCGCCGACCTGGCCGGTCAGCCGGGCGAGGCCCTCGCGGCGGTCGGCGATGGCACGGGCGGCGTCCTTCAGCGCGCGTTCCTCCGCGGCCAGCTCGCGCTCCAGTTCGGCGCGGTGGGCGACGGTGTCGTCGAGGGCGTGCCGGGCCGCGTCCAGGGCGGCCTCCAGCTCGGCCTCCTGCTCGCGGACGCGGGCGGCCTCGCGTTCCAGGTCCTCGGGGTCCCGGCCGCGCCGCTCCTCGGGGGGCGCGGCGGTGGCGCTCGTGACCCGGGCGTCGGCCAGCGAGACGGTGCCGCGCACGCGTTCGGCGAGCTGGGACAGTTCGTACCAGGTCTGCTGGGCGCGCTGGAGGCGCGGAGCGAGCCGGCGGACCTCGTCCTCCAGCAGGGCCTCGCGCTGGAGGGCCTTCCTCAGCTCCTGCTCGGCGGTCTCCCGGCGTTCCTTCAGGGCCGCCTCGTCGGCGATCTCGGTCCGCAGGGCGTCGCGCAGGCGCACCAGGTCGTCGGCGAGGAGCCGCAGCCGGGCGTCGCGCAGGTCGGCCTGGATGACGGCCGCCCTGCGCGCCACCGCGGCCTGGCGGCCCAGCGGCTTGAGCTGGCGGCGCAGTTCGTCGGTGAGGTCCTGCACGCGGGCGAGGTTGGCGCGCATCGCGTCCAGCTTGCGGAGCGCCTTCTCCTTGCGTTTGCGGTGCTTGAGGACGCCCGCGGCCTCCTCGATGAAGGCGCGGCGGCCCATGGGGTCGGCGTGCAGGACGGAGTCGAGCCGGCCCTGGCCGACGATGACGTGCATCTCGCGGCCGATGCCGGAGTCGGAGAGGAGTTCCTGGATGTCCAGCAGCCGGCAGGTGTCGCCGTTGATCTGGTACTCGCTGCCGCCGTTGCGGAACATGATCCGCGTGAGGGTGACCTCGGCGTACTCGATGGGCAGGGCCCCGTCGGAGTTGTCGATGGTCAGGGACACCTCGGCGCGGCCCAGCGGGGGGCGGCCGGTGGTCCCGGCGAAGATGACGTCCTCCATCTTGCCGCCGCGCAGGGACTTGGCGCCCTGTTCGCCCATGACCCAGCTGAGCGCGTCCACGACGTTGGACTTGCCCGAGCCGTTCGGGCCGACGACACACGTGATCCCTGGTTCGAACCGGAGCGTGGTCGCGGAGGCGAACGACTTGAAGCCGCGGAGGGTCAGGGCCTTGAGGTGCACGCCGCCGGACTCTACCCGGCGCCGCTATCTCACTCCACGGACACTCGCAACCCCTCGGTTTCGCCACTGGACAGGCAGGGCACACCAGATGTTGAAGAAAGTGAAAGGATGTGGGGGGAAAAAACGAAGGGACGCCGAAGCGTCCCTTGCAAATCTGCCGGCCGGTTCGCAGCCGGATGGATCAACTGAGCGGTTGATGGGGGCAGCCCGATCTCTGACACTGCCGGGGAGCGGCACAGTGATCAGGTCAGCGCAGGCTCCGCCTGGTGTGCGTCGATGCTCTCCATGATCCTGTCCTGAGAGGCGGCGGCCGTCAGCGCTTCGTTCTCCGCCTGGATGCGTCCGAGCTCGGACTCCAGGTCCTGGACACGCTGCTGCAACCGTCGCATCTCGGCGAGGAGTCGAGGGTCGGAGCCGCCGACGTAACCGAGAAGCGCCTTTGCCATGATGGATGGTCCTCCACAATGAGTGACCGACCGATGCGGTGTGGGTCGTGAGGGATTCGCACCCGCGGTGCTTGGCACATCCGGGTGTTGCTCTGCTGTTGCTCCATGCCAAACAGCTAAGGTGCGCGGGGCTTTCAGCGTCTCACCAAAAAGTTTGACGGTCAACACGATCACGCCCCGTATTGGTGGGCTCACCGGGGCGAGCGGCCGGGAAAGCGGCGGCGCTGCGATTCCTCCGGGCCCTCGGGGCGTGGCGACCAGCAGTACCTGCGGAGCCTGCCATGCCGCGCCCGTCTTGGCAACCACCAGGGCGTTTCCGCTTTCCGCATGCGCCACCGGCGGTTCGGCCCGCGGACCCGGCGGAACCGGATCAGCGGATGGCGAAGCCGTCGTAGCCGCCGCGCGGTGTGTCCCAGATCTCGGTGACACCGTCGACGCGCCCGGGCGTGTCGCTGCCCTGGAGCCAGTCGAGCAGCCCCTCGCAGTACTCCCGCGGCCCCTCGGCGACCACTTGCACCCGCCCGTCGGCCAGATTGAGAGCAAAGCCACTCAGCCCGCCGATCTCCAGCGCCTTGGCGCGCGTGAACCAGCGGAAACCCACACCCTGCACGTGTCCACGCACCCAGGCGATCAGTCGAACGTCCTCACTCATGGCTGCAACCTAACCGGCCGGTGCCACTCGGGACACATCGTCCCCGGGCGCCATGGGGTACCGTCCGGACGCGGTACATCGCAGTTGTGAACTCGCTCGGCGGAGGAACTCGCTCGGCGGAGGAAGAGGACAGGGACATGGGACGCCACCGACGCTCCGCCGCCGGCCGCGCCGCCGGGGGCCACGTCACGGGCGTCACGCATCCGCAGACTTCCGGTACGGGGAGCGACGACGGCCCGCCCGCGTCCGCCCCCTCCGCCGGGCCGCGTCCGATGCCCATGGGCACCGCGCCCTACCTGAACCCCGAGGCGTACGCCGAGGCCACCGCCAAGGCGCGGGCCTACCTGTTCTCGGCGGACGGGGACGGTCCGCAGGCCGCGCCCGGCCCGGTCCCGGACCCCGGCTCCGACGGTTCCGGCGGTGGCTCCGCCCCGGAGGACGGTCCCTCCCCCGGCCACCGGCGGCGCACCAGGGCCGGGCGGCCGGTGCGCGCGGGTCTGCTCGGCATCGCCGTCGCCGTCGCCCTGGGCGCGGTCGCGGTGGCGACCGGCGTGCTGCCCGGCCTTGACCGGCTCGGCGGCGGTGCGCATCCCGCCGGCGGGGACCGGGTGCGGACCGCGGCGGCGCCGCGCAACACGGAGAGCCCGCAGGGCGGCACCTCGGGCAGCGCCCACACCGGCGACGGAGCCCGCACGGGCGGCCGTACGAGCGGCCCGGCCACCGGTGGCACGGAGCCGTCCGGCGCGACGAGCCCGTCGTCCTCCCCTGCTTCCCCTTCCTCCCCTTCGAAGCAGGCGCCCCGCGAGATCGCCCCGCCGAGGAGGACCCCGGAGAAGCAGGCGCCGGCGGCCGGGCCCGCCAAGCCGTCCACGTCCGCCCGCCCGTCCGCGCCCGTCAAGCCGCCCGAGCCGTCGGCGCCGGCCGAGCGCAAGGCGTCGAAGACGGCCGCGCCCTCGGCGCCGGCCAGGCCCGGGCCGTCCGCGTCCGCCCGGCCCTCGGTACCGGCCGCACCCGAGTCGTCGGCACCGGCCAGCCCTTCGGCCCCCACCAAGCCCGAGCCGTCGACGCCGGCCGCCCCTTCGACGCCGGCCGGGCCCAGGCCGTCCGCCTCCGCCACGTCGGTCCGGCCGAAGCCCAGCCCCACCCCGTCCCGTACGGCCACCGGGAAGCCGTCGCCGACCTCCGCGCCGGTGACGGTGCCGCTGGAGGCGACCGCCGGGGCCGAGGTGCTGAGCCTGGTCAACGACGAGCGGGCGAAGGCCGGGTGCCGCCCGCTCGCGGCGAACTCCGCGCTGACCGGGCTGGCCGAGGCGTACAGCGACGACATGGCCGCGCGCGGCTTCTTCGGCGACACGGACCCCGGCGGCGGAACGCCCTGGAGCCGGGCCGCGAAGGCCGGGATCACGGGTCTCGGCGGCGAGAACCTGGCCAGGGGCCAGGTTGACGCGACCGCCGTGGTGACGGCCTGGATGAACAGCGCCGGGCACCGCGCCAACATCCTGAACTGCGGCTTCGAGACCCTCGGCGTCGGCGTCCACTTCGGCCCGGGCGGGCCTTGGTGGACGCAGGAGTTCGGCTACTGAGGCGACGGGGCGCGCCGCGTGGTCACGGGCGTGGGACGGTGATCCAGAACCGGTCCTCACCTCGTGCCCGGCCGTCATGACTGCCGCCGTTGGCCTGGATGACGCGGCGGGACGCCTCGTTGTCGGACGCACAGGTCAGCAGCACGCGATCGAGGCCGAGCGACCGGCACTCCGCCAGCCCGGCCGCGAGCATGTTCGTCGCGTGGCCCTGCCGGCGCCACGGCGTGACCACGTGGTAGCCGATGTGGCCGCCCGCCTCGGCCAGTTCCGGCGTCAGACGGTGCCGGAGGACGAGCGTGCCGAGGTAGTGCTCACCGGAGACGTACCAGAACATGGTGCTGGGCACCTCCCAGCGGGTCCGCACGCCCCGGCGCTGCGCGACGTAGGCGTCGAAGTCGTCGGCCGCCGGGCCGATCCAGTCGGTGGACCGTCCGGCCGCCAGGCAGTCGGCTCGTTCACCGGCCAGGTACGACTCCCGTACCGTCGCCGTCGGCCAGACCAGACGCGGTGGTTCGCTCAGTTGGGTCATGCGCCCAGTCTCCACAGGACCGGGCGCGGGGTCTCCGGCTTTTTCGGGGTGCCGACCCGTCACGGTCCCGGCCGGGCGACCGGGACCGTGACGGGAACCGGCGTCGCGCCGGACGGGGCCGGTCCGGGGTCAGCCGTTGCAGTTCGGGACGGGGATGTCGCTGCCGGCGCAGTTGGTGGGCACGTTGCCGTTCACCCTGCTGGAGATCAGGGTGATGGTGCCGCCGGCGTTCAGGGCGCCGCCAGGGGCGACGTCGGCCACGTTGCTGTTGACGTTGCTGGACGTGAGGGTGATCGAGCCGCCCCCGAAGTTGGCGACGCCGCCGGCGCGGTGGGCGATGTTCTCGTTCACGTTGGTCTTCGTGATCTGGAGGGTGCCGTCGTTGGCCGCACCGCCGCCGGACCCGCCGATGGCCCGGTTGCCGATGATGCGGCTGCCGATGATGGTCATGAACCCGTCGTTGGCGACGCCGCCGCCGTTCACGTTGGCGGTGTTGCCCATGATGCGGGTGTCCTCGATCCGGGTGACGGAGCCGGAGCCGCCGCCGATCCCGCCGGAGAAGTTGGCGTGGTTGGCGACGATGGCGCTGCGGGTCACGCTCAGCCTGCCGCGGTTGGCGATGCCGCCGCCGAAGTCGGGCGCGTCGCCGTTGGTGAGGGTGGCGTCCGTGAGTGAGAGGTTGCCGTTGGGGGCGACGGACAGGATGCCGAAGGGGGCCGCGGAGCCGCGGGTGAGGGTGCTGTTCCGGGCGTTGATGAAGATCGTGCTGGTGATGTCCGGCAGCGGGGAGGTCAGCACGTAGCCGCAGCCCGGTGACAGCACCAGGTTTCCGCCCCCGGAGGCGTTGGCCGCGGTGATGGCGGCGGACAGGGCGGCCGCGCTGCAGGGGACATCGGTCTGGGCCGCCGCGGGCGTGGCGGTGGCCACGACCGACGCGAGGGCTCCGGCACACAGGGCGTGGGCGATGAGTGCCGATGGCTTGCGGGTGAACATCAACGGGGCTCCTTCGGGCTCGCGGATCCGCGGGGTGCTCCCGGGTCGGAGTCGTGGTGTCGCGTCTCGGGGGGAGCGGGGTTGATGCTGCCCGCGCCGGCACCTGCGGTGACGGCTCGAACGGACGATCCCCTCGGACGGGGTAGCCGTTTCCGTCCGACGGCCGACGGGAGGGGGCCGGGCGGCCGGTGGTACGGGGGCGCCGCCACCCCGGCGCGCCGGCGAGCCTCTGGAAGTACCGGAGCAACGGCGAGGGGAGTGCACTAACCATCCGTTAGTGCAATCTGGCGGTAAGCGCTGTGCGGGCGTACCCTTGCGTACATGAGCGCGCCCCTCCAGGACCCCACTCGGGACCACGACGACCTCGCGTACAACGTCTTCGCCAGGGCATGCCCGTCACGCGGCACGCTGGAGCACGTCACGGGCCGCTGGGGCGGGCTGACGCTCGGCGCGCTGCACGAGGGCTCGCTGCGCTTCAACGAGCTGCGCCGGCGCGTCGACGGGGTGAGCGAGAAGATGCTGTCCCAGACGCTGCACGCGCTGGAGCGGGACGGGCTGGTGCACCGCGAGGCGCAGCCGACGAACCCGCCCCGCGTGGACTACGAGCTGACCCCGCTGGGCCGCCGGGTGACCGAGCGGCTGCTGGCGCTCATCCACTGCGTGGAGGGCTCGATGGACGACGTCCTCGCCGCCCGCACGCGTTACGACGAGGCGCGCGGCGCCCGCTGACACTTCGGGCAGAAGTAGCTGGACCGGTTCATCCACGGCCGGCGGCGCATGGGGGTGCCGCAGCGCCCGCACGGCAGGCCCTCACGGCCGTACGCGTCCAGGGACCGGTCGAAGTAGCCGGACTCGCCGTTGACGTTGACGTACAGGCTGTCGAAGCTGGTGCCGCCGACGGCGAGGGCCGCGTTCATCACGTCCCGGACGTGGCCGAGGAGTTCCGCCGTGACCGGGCGGGTGAGGTGGGCCGTCGGGCGCTCGTAGTGGATGCGGGCGCGCCACAGGGCCTCGTCCGCGTAGATGTTGCCGACCCCGCTGATCAGGGACTGGTCCAGCAGGGCCCGCTTGATGGTGGTCCGCTTGCGGCGCAGCGCCTGGTGGAAGGCGTCGTCGTCGAAGAGCGGGTCGAGCGGGTCCCGGGCGATGTGCGCGATGACGTCGGGCAGTCCGTCGGGGGTGTTGTCGTGCAACGACAGCCCGCCGAAGGTGCGCTGGTCGACGAAGCGGAGCTGCGTGCCGAGCGAGTCGGCGAACCGGACGCGGATGCGCAGGTGCTTCTCGTCCGGGGCGTCGTGCGGCTGGACCAGGAGCTGGCCGCTCATGCCGAGGTGGGCGAGGACGGACTGGTTCGTCTCCTCCAGCGGCAGCCACAGGTACTTGCCGCGCCGGCAGGGCGCGCCGATGTGGTGGCCCTTGAGCCGGTGCGCGAAGTCGTCGGGCCCGGCGAGGTGGCGGCGCACGGCACGCGGGTGCAGCACCTCCGTCTCGGCGACGGTCCGGTGGGCGACCCAGCGCTCCAGGCCGCGCCGGACGACCTCGACCTCGGGCAACTCGGGCATCGGGACCCCCGTCAGAACCGTACGGACCGGTGGATGAGCCGAGCGCCCGCGCCGGCGTGGACGGCCGGGGCGGGCGCTCGGGTGCTGCTGATCAGGCGGTGGCGGACGACGCGTCGCCGTCCTTGGCCGCGGCTTCGGCGGCCCGCGCGGCCTCGGTGGCCTCCTCGGCCGCCTTGGCCCGCTCGTCCGCCGCGGCCCGGATGGCCCGCCAGGCGGACTCGGCGGCCTGCTGCTCCGCCTCCTTCTTGCTGCGGCCGGTGCCGGTGCCGTACGAGACGCCTCCGACGCGGGCGGCAGCAGTGAAGGTCTTCTCGTGGTCGGGGCCGGTCTCCGTGACCAGGTACTCGGGTACGCCGAGTCCCTCGATCGCGGTCAGCTCCTGCAGGGACGTCTTCCAGTCCAGGCCCGCGCCCAGGTTGGAGGACTTCTCGATCAGCGGGTCGAACAGGCGGTGCACCAGTTCGGAGGCCGCGTCGAGGCCCTGGTCGAGATAGACCGCGCCGATCACCGCTTCCAGGGTGTCGGCGAGGATGGACGCCTTGTCCCGGCCGCCCGTGCCCTCTTCACCACGGCCGAGCCGGATGAAGGCGCCCAGGTCGAGGCCGCGGCCGACCTCCGCCAGCGCACGCGAGTTGACCACCGCGGCCCGCAGCTTGGCCAGCTGGCCCTCGGGCAGGTCGGGGTGGGTGCGGTACAGCGTGTCGGTGACGACGAGGCCGAGTACGGAGTCCCCGAGGAACTCCAGACGCTCGTTCGTCGGCAGACCGCCGTTCTCGTACGCGTAGGAGCGGTGGGTCAGCGCACGCACCAGAAGGGCGGACTCGAGCTGGTAGCCGAGCCGCCCTTCCAGAAGCGTGTGGGACGAGGCCTGGTTGTCCGCCTGGCCGTGCTTCTTCGCCGTGGACACAGTGCCTCTCACCAGCCCGCTCAGACTTCGAGGACCTGGCGCTTGTTGTAGGTGCCGCAAGACGGGCACGCGATGTGCTGCAGCTTGGGCTCGTGGCAGCGCTCGCACGCAACCAGGGTGGGGACCGCAGCCTTCCACTGCGACCGGCGGTGGCGCGTGTTGCTGCGCGACATCTTCCGCTTCGGAACAGCCACGGCTACTTCTCCTGCTTCTCGTCGGCGCGTGCTGACTGAGGCGCGCCGCCGCTCATCTCGTCCTTCTCGCCGTCTTCGAGTGAACCGGCGAGTCCCTGCAAAGCCGCCCAACGGATGTCGACGGCGTCGTGGTGGTGGTCCGGGTCGTCCGCGAGCCGCGCTCCGCACTCGGAGCACAGGCCCGGACAGCCTTCCTGGCACACCGGCTGCATCGGCAGTGCGAGCACCACCGCATCGCGCAGCAGAGGTTCGAGGTCGAACAGTCCGTCCTCGAGGTAGAACCTGTCCTCGTCGTCCTCGGCGTCGTCGCCCGGTTCCGCGATCACGCGGCCCCGGTCGTCGGCGTCAGGGTACGAGAACAGTTCCTGGAAGTCCGCTTCGAGCTCCAGCCCGACCGGCTCCAGACACCTTACGCACTCCCCCTCGGCCTGTGCACGGGCGGTGCCTGTGACGAGCACCCCTTCCATGACCGACTCGAGCCGGAGTTCGAGCTCCACCGGGGCGCCTGTCGGCACTCCGATGACCCCCTGGATGCCGAGGTCGGCGGGGGCGTCGATCGTGCGGGTCAGGCGCTGGAGCGCGCCAGGACGCCGACCCAGCTCGTGCGTATCGAACACGAGGGGGTTGCGGTGGTCGAGGCGGGCGTTGGAGGCCATTCCTGCTTTCGATCTACGAGCTGGGAGGGACGCCGCCCGTCGGTGTTCCGGGCAGCGTTGATCGCGGGCATACGCGCGACCGAAGAGCCAGGATACTGGACCTTTCGCTCAGCGCCCAATCCGGTCCCCGGCTACAGGCCCCGGCCCTGCTCGTACGCCCTCAGCTGATCCGCGCTGATCATGCTCGTGTCGAAGAGGCTGGTCTCGTCGAGCGCGTAGCCCTGCTGGGCCTGCTGCTCCGGCTGCCGCTGGGGCTGCTGCGCGTGGGGCTGCTGGGGGTCGTAGCCGCCCTGCGGTGCCTCGTAGCCCTGGTAGGCGTAGGGCTCGGCCTGCTGGTAGCCGTACGGGTCCTGCTGGGGGGCGTACTGCGGCTGCCGCGGGAAGTCCGCGTACGGCTCCGGCTGCTGTTCGTAGCCGTAGGCCGGCTGCGGCTCGAACGAGGGCTGCGCGGGCTGCGGCTGCGCGGGCCGTGCCAGTTCCGGCTGCCGCCGGGGCGTGCGCTCGACGTCCGCGAGCGCCGCGAGGTCGGCGAGGTAGTCGGCGTCGCTGGAGTGCTGGAAGGTCGTGGTGTCGTCGGCGAGGGCACCGAGGTCGTCGGTGGCGATCCGGCCGTGCAGCTTCTGCCGGCCGCGGCCGACGGCTTCAAGGGTCTTGGCGAGGACCGCCTCGAAGGCGCCCAGCTTGACGTCGACGTACTGGTCGGCGTTGTGGCGCAGGGTCTCCGGGTCGTGGCTGCGCTCGGGGGCGTCCTCGTCCTCGTAGCCGTTCTCGTCGACCCCGGGGCCGGTGCCGAGGAGCTTCTCCCGGCCGCGGCCGACCGAGCCGAGGGTCTTGGTGAGGACGACCTCGAAGTTGGCGAGCTTGGAGTCGACGTAGTCGTCGGCCTCGGCGCGGATCTCCTCGGCCTCCTGGCGGGCCTCGGTGACGATCCGGTCGGCCTCGTCCTGCGACTGGCGGGCGATCTCGGTGCCGGAGATCAGCGAGCCGCGCTCGGCGCGGGCGCTCTCGATGATCCGCTCGGCCTCCCGCCGGGCCTGCTCGACCATCTGCTCGCGGTCGCCGATCAGCTCCTGCGCCTGGGCGAGGGAGCCGGGCAGCGCCTGGCGCACCTCTTCGAGCATCGCGAGCAGCTCGGCGCGGTTGACCACGCACGACGCCGACATGGGCATGGACCGGGCCCCGGAGACCGTGGAGACGATCTCGTCGAGCTTCTTCTGCACGTCCACCTGTGCTCGCCACTCTCTACAGCCGGGTTGGAGACGGACGGGACGACTGTAGCCCCATCAGCCCCTGTCGAGGCGCGCGTTCAGGGCCTGGAGGACCTGGGCGGGCACCAGGTGGGAGATGTCGCCGCCCCAGGCGGCGACCTCCTTGACGAGGGAGGAGGAGAGGAAGCTGTACGTGGGGTTGGTGGGCACGAAGAGCGTTTCGACGCCGGTGAGGCCGTTGTTCATCTGGGCCATCTGGAGCTCGTAGTCGAAGTCGCTGACGGCGCGCAGGCCCTTGACGATGGCGGGGATGTCGCGCTGCTTGCAGAAGTCGACGAGGAGGCCGTGGAAGGCCTCCACGCGGACGTTGGTGTACTCCGAGGTGACGTCGCGGATCAGCTCGATCCGCTCGTCGATCTCGAACAGGCCCTTCTTGGACTTGTTGATCATCACCGCGACGTAGACCTCGTCGTAGAGCCGGGAGGCCCGGGCGATGATGTCGAGGTGTCCGTTGGTGATCGGGTCGAACGACCCGGGGCAGACGGCGCGGCGCACTCGTGATCCCTCGCTCTCCGGTCCGGTCATCGTGCGTCTTCGCACGTAGAGGCGGCGCGACCGTACCAAAACGTTCCCTCGCCGTAGCGACGGGACCTGATCGCCTCGAAGCCGTCCGGCCAGTCGAACACGCCGCCTCTGGTGCTGCGCTCCACGGTGACGAGGGCTTCATCGGTGAGCCAGCGTTCCGAGCGGAGTGTGAGCAGGATCTCCCGAAGATCGTCGTCGGTGACGGCGTACGGCGGGTCGAGGAAGACCAGGTCGTACGGGGTCTCGGGGGGTGCGGTGCGAATGACTTGTTCCGCTTTGCCCGCCCTCACCTCGGCGCCGGGGAGGCCGAGGCCGCGCACGTTCTCCCGCACCGTGCGGGCCGCCCGGGCGTCCGCCTCGACCAGCAGGGCGTGGCCGGCGCCCCGGGAGAGGGCTTCGAGGCCCACGGCGCCGGAGCCCGCGTAGAGGTCGAGGACCCGCTCGCCGTCGAGGGGTCCGCCGAGCAGGGACTGCCACGTGGAGAAGAGACCCTCCCGGGCGCGGTCGGAGGTCGGTCGGGTGCCGGTGCCCGGGGGGACGGCGAGGCGACGTCCGCCGGCTGCGCCGGCGATCACGCGGGTCATCTTGGGTCCTTGGTCGTGAGCGGCTACGGCTTCCAGTGTGACGGGTCGCGCCGGGTGCGGCGGCGGACGCACCCGGCGGGCCCCGGCGCGCGCGTCCCGCGTCCCCCCTTGTCAGCCTTTCTCCAGGTACTGCTCCCGCTCCTCGTCCAGGAGGGCGTCCAGGGCCGTGCGCAGGGCCGGCAGGCCGGTCAGTTCCGGGTCCGCCGCGACCACCGCGGCCGCCTCCTGCCGGGCCTCCGCGATGACCTCCTCGTCCTCGATGACGGCGAGGACCCGGAGGCTGGAGCGGGCGCCGGACTGGGCCTGGCCGAGGACGTCTCCCTCGCGGCGCTGTTCGAGGTCGATCCGGGAGAGCTCGAAGCCGTCGAGGGTGGCGGCGACCGCGTTCAGGCGCTGGCGTGCCGCGCTCGCCTCGGGCATCTCGCTCACCAGCAGGCACAGGCCGGGGGCGGAGCCCCGGCCGACCCGGCCGCGGAGCTGGTGGAGCTGGGAGACGCCGAAGCGGTCGGCGTCCATGATGACCATGGCCGTGGCGTTGGGGACGTTGACGCCGACCTCGATGACGGTGGTGGCGACCAGGACGTCCGCCTCGCCGGCCGCGAACCGGCGCATCACGGCGTCCTTGTCGTCGGGGTGCATGCGGCCGTGCAGGACCTCCACCCGCAGTCCCCGCAGCGGGCCCGCGGCCAGTTGGCCGGCCACGTCGAGCACCGCGAGCGGGGGCCGCTTCTCGGCCTCGTCCTCGGGGGACTTCTTCCTGGCCGCCGCCTTCTTCGGGTCGTCGTCCTCGTCGCCGATGCGCGGGCAGACCACGTACGCCTGGTGGCCCGCGGTCACCTCCTCGCGCACCCGTTCCCAGGCGCGGGAGAGGAAGTGGGGCTTGTCCGCGGCGGGGACGACGTGGCTGGCGATCGGGGAGCGGCCGGCCGGGAGCTGGTCCAGGACCGAGGTCTCCAGGTCGCCGAAGACCGTCATGGCGACCGTGCGCGGGATGGGGGTGGCGGTCATGACGAGGAGGTGCGGGGGCTGCTTGCCCTTGCCGCGCAGCGCGTCGCGCTGTTCCACCCCGAAGCGGTGCTGTTCGTCCACCACGACCAGGCCGAGGTCGTGGAACCTGACCTTGTCCTCGATCAGGGCGTGGGTGCCGATGACGATGCCGGCTTCGCCGGTGGCCAGGTCGAGCAGGGCCTGGCGGCGGGCCGCCATGCCCATCGAGCCGGTGAGCAGCACCACCTTGGTGCCGTGTTCGGCGCCGCCCAGCATGCCCGCCGCGGCCAGGTCGCCCATCATCTCGGTGACCGAGCGGTGGTGCTGCTGGGCGAGGACCTCGGTGGGCGCGAGCATGGCCGCCTGGCCGCCCGCGTCGACGACGGCGAGCATGGCGCGCAGGGCGACCAGGGTCTTGCCCGAGCCCACCTCGCCCTGGAGGAGCCGGTGCATGGGGTGCTCGGCCGCCAGGTCGTCGAAGATCTCCCGGGAGACCTTCCGCTGGCCCTCGGTGAGGGCGAACGGCAGCCGGCCGTCGAAGTCCGTGAGGATGCCGTCGGGCTTCGGCCGCCGCGGGACGGCCGCGAGCTGGGTGTCGGCGTGCCGGCGGCGGGCCAGCGCGACCTGGAGGACGAAGGCCTCGTCCCACTTCAGGCGGTCGCGGGCGTCGGCGATGTCGGCCTTGGTGTGCGGCCGGTGGATCTTCAGCAGGGCCTCGGGCAGCGGGACCAGGCCGCGGCCGGCGCGCAGGGAGCCGGGGAGCGGGTCGAGGGCCTCCTGGGCGCTGGGCAGGACCGTCTGGACCGCCTTGCCGATCTTCCAGGACTCCAGTTTGGCGGTGGCCGGGTAGATGGGGATCAGGGACCCGGCCCAGGTCTCCACGGCCTCGTCGCCGTCGCCGTGGAGCAACTCGTAGGCGGGGTGGGCGAGCTGGAGGCGGCGGTTGAAGACCGAGACCTTCCCGGCGAACATCGCGCGGGTGCCGGGCAGCAGCTCCTTGTGCGGTTTGTGGACGCCGTGGCCGAAGAAGACGAGCTGGAGCCGGCCGCTGCCGTCGGTGATGGTGACCTCCAGCCGCTGGCCCTTGCCGCGGGGGGCCTTGGCCGAGGCGAAGGTGTGCAGGCGGGCGTCGGCGACCTGGGCGACCACCGTGACGTGCTCGTCCATGGGGAGGTCGGCGAGGTGGGTGAGCTGGCCGCGCTCCTCGTACCTGCGCGGGTAGTGGTGCAGGAGGTCGCCGACGGTGTGCAGGCCGAGGTGCTCGGCCATCACCTTCGCGGTGGCGGGGCCGAGCACCTTCTTGAGCGGTTCTTGCAGTGCGGGCACGGGATCCATTGCACACCACGGCACCGACAATGCCGCAGCCGCGCCTCGCCGGTTCCCCCCGGAACGCGGTGAACATCGGTGAAACTCCTGGTCAGCCGCGCTGATCCGGCCCTAGGATGGCGCTTTGGCCATCCTTCGCGGTCACCGCCTGGCCGGGACCGCCCGACCCCGCGCCGCACGCGCTCCCCCGCCGGCGCAGTGACGATGGACTCCCAGACCTCACAGCCGTCCCAGGCATCGCCGTCGCCCCGTACGCCTCACACGTTCCAGGTCGACCTGCGCGGTCTGGTGGACCTCCTCTCCCATCACCTCTACTCCAGCCCGAAGGTCTACCTGCGCGAGCTGCTGCAGAACGCCGTGGACGCCGTCACCGCCCGGCGGGCCGCCGACCCCGGCGCCCCGGCGCGGGTGCGGCTGTACGCGGCGGACGGCGGGCTGCGCGTGGAGGACACCGGTGTCGGGCTCACCGAGCCCGACGTGCACAGCCTGCTGGCGACCATCGGCCGCAGCTCCAAGCGGGCGGAGGGCCTCGCGGAGGTCCGGTCGGAGTTCCTCGGCCGGTTCGGCATCGGGCTGCTCGCCTGCTTCGTGGTCGCCGAGCGGATCAGGGTCGTCAGCCGCAGCGCCGCCGTGCCGGGGGCCCCGCCGGTGGAGTGGACGGCCCGGGACGACGGTTCGTACACCGTGCGGACGCTGCCCGCGGCGGAGCGGCCCGAACCGGGCACCACCGTGTACCTGACGCCGCGGGCCGGGGCGGCCGAGTGGCTCGCGCCCGGGCGGGTCCGTGCCCTGGCCCGGGAGTTCGGCGCCCTGCTGCCGTACGACGTCCGGGTCGACGGCGAACCGGTCGCCGGGCCGCCCGCGCCGTGGGACCGCGCGTACCCCGGTCCGGCCGCCCGGCGGGCGGCGCTCGCCCGGCACTGCCGGGAGGTGTTCGGGTTCGACCCGCTGGACTCGATCGACCTGGACGTGCCGCTGGCCGGGGTGCGCGGGGTGGCCTACGTGCTGCCCGCGGCGGCCGGCCCGGCCCGGCGGGCGGCCCACCGGGTGTACCTGAGGGGAATGCTGCTCACCGAGCGGGCCGAGCAGTTGCTGCCGGACTGGGCGTTCTTCGTGCGCTGCGTGCTGGACACCGACAGCCTGCGGCCGACCGCCTCCCGCGAGGCGCTCTACGAGGACGAGACCCTGGCCGCCGTGCGGGACGCGCTGGGCGAACGGATCCGGGCCTGGCTCACCGGGCTCGCGGCGGGCGACCCCGAGCGGCTGGCGGACTTCCTCGCCGTGCACCACCTGGGCGTGAAGTCCCTCGCCCGGCACGACCCGGAGATGCTGCGGACGATGCTGCCGTGGCTGCCGTTCGAGACGACCGACGGGCGGATCTCCCTGGCGGAGTTCGCCCGGCGGCACCCGGTGGTGCACTTCACGCGGACGGTCGAGGAGTACCGGCAGGTCGCGCCGATCGCCGCCGCGCAGGGCGTCGGCGTGGTCAACGGCGGCTACACGTACGACACCGAGCTGGTCGAGGCGCTGCCGCGGGTACGGCCCGGGACGGTGGTCGCCGAGCTGGACGCGGACACCGTGACCGCGCACCTGGACCCGGTCGATCCGGGTGCGGAGCTGGCGCTGTCCGGGTTCCTGGCCGCCGCCCGGGACCGGCTGGGCCCGCTGGGCTGCGACGTCGCGCTGCGGGCGTTCCACCCGCTGTCCGTGCCCGCGCTGCACCTGGACGACCGGGCCGCCCGGCACGAGCGGGCCCGTGCGGACGCCGAGGAGCGGGCCGACGACCTGTGGGCGGGCATCCTGGGCTCGCTGCGCGGCGGCGCCCCGCGCGCGCGTCTGGTGCTCAACCACCTCAACCCGCTCGTCCGGCGCATCGGCGCGCTGGACGATCCGGAGCTGATCGGCACCGCGACCGAGGCGCTGTACGGGCAGGCGCTGCTGATGGCGCGGCGCCCGCTGCGGCCGGCGGACTCGGCGCTGCTGAACCGGGCGTTCATCGGGCTGCTCTCCTGGGCGACCCACGGGGAGGGGACGGACAGTGAGTGAGATCACGGACTTCGACGGGCTGCGCCGGGCGCTGGCGGAGAACGCCGAGCGGCCGGAGGGACCGGCCCGCAACGCGCGCGCGGAGCGGCTGCTCGCCGAGGCGGAGCGGCTGGACGTGCCGCTCGCGGTCATCGAGGCGCTCGGGCACCAGCTGAAGGTCTACAACTACAGCTCCGAGAAGGACCGGATGTTCGTCCCGTTCGCGCGGCTGCTGCGGATGTGGGACGAACGGCCGGAGGACTTCGACGAGTACGAGGCGCACTCGCTGCACTGGACCTTCAAGTGGGTGTCGGCGGGCATGCTGGACCAGCCGCACGTGCCGCTCGACTCGATCGAGCGGTGGCTCGGCGAGATGGCGCACCGCTACCGGCTCGCCGGGCACTCCGAACGGGCCGTGCGCGCTGCCGAGTTCCAGGTGGCCGCGCACGTCGGGGACCTCGCGCGCGCGGAGCGCGCGTACGCCGCGTGGCTGGCCGCCGACCGCGACGCGATGGCCGACTGCCACGCCTGCGAGCTGCGCGGGCAGGGCGCCTGGCAGGTCCGGTGCGGGCGGGACGCGCGGGCCCTGGAGCTGTGGCGGCCGGTGCTGGAGGGCGAGTTCGCCTGCGCGCACGAGCCGCACACCGTGCTGGCCTCCTCGCTGGCCCCGCTGCTGCGCCTCGGCCGCGTGGACGAGGCCCGGGCGCACCACCTGCGCGGCTTCCGGCTGGTGCGGCCCATGGAGAGCATGCGGGGCGCGTACGCCGACCACGTGGAGTTCTGCGCGCTGACCGGCAACGAGGCGCGCGGGCTCGAACTGCTGGCGGAGCGGCCCGCCTACTTCACGGACACCGGGCAGCCGCGCAGCCGGCTCGACTTCCTGGCCGTGGTGGCGCTGCTGGCGGACCGGCTGACCGGGCTGGGCCACGGTGGGCGGCGGGTGCCGGGGCCCGCAGGGCGGACCTGGACCGCCCGGGAACTGGCCGCGCACGCGCGCGTGGAGGCGACGGAACTCGCCGCGCGGTTCGACCGCCGCAACGGCACCTCGTCGGTCGGCGACCGGGTCCGCGCGCGGATGGCCCAGCGCCCGCTGGTGGAGCGGCTGCCGCTGGGCGTGCGGGCCGCCCGGTCCACGGCGGTCCCGGCGGCCCCCGTGCCCCCGCCGGTCGCGGAGGGCCCCGCCGCGCAGGGGCCGGGGGTGGCCGCCGGACCGTCGCCGGCGGAGCTGGTCGCCGAGGCGCGGCGGCTGTCGGACACCCTGCGGCCGCATGCCCTGGAGGCGTGGGCGGCGGTCGCGCGGGCCGCCCCGGACGGCACCGGACTGGCACCGCGGGACCGGGCGGAACTGGCGGACCACGAGGCGATGGCCCGCGGCCCCGAGGGGCTGCCCCTGTTCGAGCGGGCGGCGGAGCTGTACGCGGCGGCGGGCGATCCGGGCGAGGCGCTGGCGGCCCGCGCGCGGGGGGCGTACGTCCGGGCGCTGGCCGGTGAGGTGGCCCCGGCCCTGGCCACGGTCACGGGCCTGTACGACGAGGTGCTCGCGCTGTACGCCGACGAGGGCACCGGGGTGCGCCAGACCGCGTCCGTGGTGATGAGCCGGGCCCGGATCCTGATGCGCCGGGTCCACGAGGCCGCCGGCCGCAACGGTCCGGACGACGGCGTCCGCCGGGCCGCCGCGGACGCCGGGACGGCCGCGCGGGAGGTGCTCGCGCTCGTCGAGGGGCACGGCGGGGACGACGTGCGGCCGGCCGCGCGGGCCGCCGAGGCGCGGGCGATGCTCGCCGAACTGGCCGGGATGGCCGGGGACGCGGACCGGGCGGCGGGGCTGTTCCGGCGGGCCGCCGCCGAGTACGTGGCCGCCGGACTGCCCTGGTTCGCCGTGGAGTACGAGGTGCAGGTCGCCGCGCTGGCCCACCAGGCCGGCGACCTGGCCGGGGCCGAACGGGCGCTGCGGGCGGCCCTGGAGCACGGCGGGCCGTACGTGGAGCCGGTCGGCCGGGCCCAGCTCCACCTCCAGCTCGCCGAGGTGCTCGGCGCCCGGGACGCGGCCGGTGAGGCGGCCGGGCACGCGCTGGAGGCCGCGCACTGGGCCGACGAGGCCGGTGAGGGCGCCACCCTGGGCGGCTGGGCGCGGCAGCAGCTCGGCGGGTTCCTGCTGCGCCAGGGCCGGTACGCGGAGGCCGCCGAGGTGCTGGAGTCCGCGCTGGCCGACCTGAGCACCGACGCACACGGCGACGGCGTGGTCGTCCAGGCCCACTGGTGGCTCGGGGACTGCCTGGGCGAGCTGGGCGAGCACCGGGCCGCCGCCGAACAGTGGCTCCTGGCCGCCGAGCTGGCCCGGCACTGGCCCGAGCAGCGGGACCACGCCACGCTCGCCCACCTCGCCGCCGAGTCGCTGGGCCACGCCGGTCTGGCGGAGGAGGCGGAGCGGGCCTACGCGCGCGCGGGGGAGCTGTGGCGCGCGCTCGGCGACACGCGGTTCCTGGTCCGCTCGCTGCGCGCCCGCGCCTGGCTGGCGCTGGACCGGGACTCCGGGGCGGCGGACGCGCGCGAGCTGATGGCGGCCGCGGTCCGCGAGTGCGAGACGGCGCTGTCGGCGGCGGACCCGGCGGACCGGGATGAGCCGGCCGCCGAGCTGGGCGCGACGCACCGCCAGTTCGCCGAGCTGCTGGCCCGTTCGGTTGCCGGGGAGGCCGAGGACGCGGTGGTCCGGGCCGTGTTCGCGGAGGCGCTGGAGCAGACCGGCCGGGCCGTGGCGGTGTTCGGCGCGCTCGGCGCGGCCGGGCTGCACGACCGTACCGGCGCGGAACTGGCCGCGGGCCGGCTGGAGGCGGACCTGGGCCGTCCGGCACGGGCGGCGGCACACGCGCGTGCCGTGCTCGCCGCGTACGCGGACGCGGACGCGGACACCGGCGACGGCGGTCTCGGCGATGACGGAGACGGGGACGGGGACGGGGACGGCGGGACCGTCCGCGCGCGCCGGGCGGAGGCGGGCCTGCTGCTGGAGGCGGCGCGGGAGGCCTGCGGTTCCGGGGGGACGCTGGAGACGGACACCGCGCGGTCCGGCCCGGAGGTCTGAGGCGCGGAGGTCTGAAGCGCGGAGGTCTGAGGCAAGGCGGGCTCGGGCCGGGCGGCCTGGGTCCGGCAGGTCTGCGGCCGGGCGGCCCGAATCCCGCAAGTCTGCCGACGGGCGGGCTGAGGCCAGGCGGACGGACCGGGTGCGGCGATCGGGCCCGGCACGCCCGTCGGACCCGGTAGGCCCACCGGACCCGGTACGGCCGTCGGACCCGGTGCCGCGGCCGGGGCGCGTCGGCCGCGGCACCGGGTCCGCCACCCGGGCTCGTCGCCCGGAGCCGTCACCCGGAGCTGCCACTCGGGCCGGTCACCTCAGGCCCGGCACCCGGACCCCGTCGTGCCGCCCCGGTCGCCGGTCTCCGGTCACCGAGCGCCGCCCGCCGGTCACTCCACGCCGACGAGGAGCAGCGCCCCCTGCCGGCCGCCGTGGTACACCACCGTGTCCACGGCCAGGTAGGACTCCCGGACGCGGGCCTCCAGGTGCGCGGCGACGCTCTCGGGCGCCTCGTCGCCGACGACGAGCGTGACCAGTTCGCCGCCGGCCTGGAGCATGCGGTCCAGGAGGGTGCCCGCGGTGGTGGTGACGTCCGCGCCGATCACCGCCACGTCACCGTCGATCAGGCCGAGCACGTCCCCGGCCTGGCAGATGCCGGCCGTCGTCCAGGACCGGTGCTCGGCCACCACGACCTCGGCGTAGCGGGTGGCGCCCGCCGCCGAGGTCATCTGGACGACGTCCTCGTCGAACCGGCGCCCCGGCTCGTGCACGGCGAGCGCGGCCATGCCCTGGACCGCCGAGCGGGTGGGGATCAGGGCCACCCGGATGCCCTCGGTGCGGGCCTGCTCGGCCGCCGCGGCGGCCGTGTGGCGCAGCTCGGCGTCGTTGGGCAGCAGGACGACCTCGCGCGCGTGGGCCCGCCGTACCGCCTGCACCAGTTCCCCGCTGGCCGGCGGCTCCCCGGGCCGGGCCAGGACGGTGGTCGCGCCGGCCTCGGCGTACAGCCCGGCCAGTCCCTCGCCCGGTACGACGGCCACGACCGCCCGCTGGGCGCGCTCGCGCGGCGGGCGCCCGCGGCCGGTGTGCGCGTCGCCGAGCCCGAAGTGCGTGATCCGGATCCGGTACGGCCGCCCGGCCTCCACCCCGGCCTCCACGGCGGCGCCGGCGTCGTCGACGTGCACGTGGACGTTCCACAGGCCGTCGCCGCCGACCACCACCAGGGAGTCCCCGAGGGCGTCGAGCCGCGCGCGCAGCCGGGTGACGGCCGCGTCGTCGGCCTCCAGCAGGTAGATCACCTCGAACGCGGGGCCGCCGGTCACGGCCGCCTCGGCCCCGGACCCGGTCCCGCACGGCCCGGCGCCGGGCGCGCCGCCCGCGGGCGGCTCCCCCGGCTCCGGCTCGGCCTCGGCGCACGCTTCGACGGCCCCCGCGCCCCGGGAGGCCTCGCGCGGCACGCCCTCCCACGGCGGGGCCTGCCGGAGCGCCTCCCCCGTGAACGCCTCCACCAGCGCTCCCAGCACCGCCACCAGGCCCCGTCCGCCCGCGTCGACCACGCCGGCCCGCTCCAGCACGGCCAGCTGGCCCGGCGTCGCGGCCAGGGCCGTCAGGGCGCCCTCGTAGGCGGCCCGCGCGACCGTCCCGCAGTCGCCCCCGGACCCCTCGGCGGCGTCGGCGGCGGCCGAGGCGACCGTGAGCACGGTGCCCTCGACGGGGCGGGCGACGGCCTGCCGGGCGGAGTCGGCGGCCCGGCGCAGCGCCCGGCCCAGTCCGGGGCCGTCGACGCGGGCGGCGTCCCCCGCCTCCGCGAGCACCTGCGCCATCCCGCGCAGCAGCTGGGCCAGGATCGTCCCGGAGTTGCCCCGGGCCCCGATGAGCGCCCCGTGGGCCATGGCCCGCACCGCGTCCGCCAGGGACGGCTCCGCGCGGCCGGTCTCGTACCCCGCGAACACCGCCTCCACGGCCGTCGCCGCCGACTCCAGGGTCAGGTACAGGTTGGTCCCGGTGTCGCCGTCCGCCACCGGGTAGACGTTGATCGCGTCGATCTCCTCACGGGCCCCGCCCAGTGCCCGGAGCGCCAGACCGCACCAGGTGCGCACCGCGAGAGCATCGAAGAATGTCTGCGGCACCTGCGCCACCTGCGCCTCCCTGAGCTGGCTGGACGTGGGACGCAGCGTAGACCCCGGACCGGTGCCCTCCGGTGGAGGGCCGGGGACGGGGGACGCGGCGGCCATGGTAGTTTCGTTGCACCGAAGCAGGCGTTGTATGCTGCTCCGGTTGCCCGATCCGATCGGGCCGTTCCCCTGGCACCGCCACTCAAGATCTCAGTTTTTAGGATCTCGATCCCGGCATGCCGGGATTATCCGTAAGTGCATCTGAAGTCTTTGGAGTGACCCGTGGCTGCCAACTGCGACGTCTGCGGCAAGGGGCCGGGCTTCGGCAACAACATCTCGCACTCGCACCGCCGTACGCCCCGCCGCTGGAACCCGAACATCCAGCGTGTGCGTACCGTGGTCGGCGGGACGCCGAAGCGCGTGAACGCTTGCACCTCGTGCATCAAGGCCGGCAAGGTCTCGCGCTGACGGTACTCCCCCATTCTCGGGCTGGCTCGAGCGGGGGAACCCCATCCGCGCGCGGCCCTGCCTGGTTCGCTAGCACTGAGCCGGTCCACCTCACGGTGGGCCGGCTCTTTGCCGTGCCCGAGACCGTGACGAGCCGCCTGGATCCACGGGAACGCGCTTCGGCATCCTGGGCCCGGGTGGGGTCCACGGCGACGACGGCGTCCTCCCCGACCCCGGCGGCCCCCGGCCCCGGGCCCTGCTCACGCTGCTGCTGCTCGACCCGGCCGGCGACCGCGATCGAGCTCAGGGAGTATCCCGCCTGAGCGCCCAGCCGTGATCGACGGGGCCGATGCCGCCGCCCAGCGCGAACCCGGCGGCGATCGCCCCGGTGACGTACTGCTTGGCCGCGGTGACCGCCTCCGGCACGGACCACCCCTTCGCCAGGCCGCAGGCGATCGCGGAGGCGAGGGTGCAGCCGGTGCCGTGGGTGTGCCGGTTGTCGTGGCGGGGGGCCCGCAGCAGGTGCTCCTCGGAGCCGTCGGTGAGCAGGTCCACGGCCTCCCCGGACAGGTGGCCGCCCTTGATCAGCACCCAGCGCGGGCCGTACGCCAGCACGGCGTCGGCGGCCCGCCGCAGATCGGCCTCGGACTCGACCCGCACGCCGGTGAGTTGGGCCACCTCGTCGAGGTTCGGGGTGGCGACGGTGGCCGCCGGGAGCAGCTCGGTCCGTACGGAGTCCAGCGCGGAGGCGGCCAGCAGCGGGTCGCCGTGCTTGGAGACGCCCACCGGGTCCACCACGGCCGGGGCGTCCGTCCCGGCGATCAACCGGGCGACCTCCCGGACCAGTTCGGCGGAGGACAGCATGCCGGTCTTCACGGCCTGCACGCCGATGTCGTCGACCACGCTGCGGTACTGGGCCCGGACCGCTTCCACGGGCAGTTCCCAGGCGCCCTGGACGCCCAGCGAGTTCTGCGCGGTCACCGCGGTGAGCACGCTCATGCCGTGCACGCCGAGGGCGAGCATCGTCTTCAGGTCGGCCTGGATCCCCGCGCCGCCGCCGGAGTCCGAGCCGGCCACCGTCAGCACGCGGGGCGGCACCGTGGACGCGCTCACGACTCGATGTCCCCGAAGTGGTCCCAGCCGCCCTTGCTGGTCCAGGGCGCCCCGTCGACGGTGACCTGGGGCAGCGCGGACGGGTGCAGGACCTCGCCGATGACCTTCCAGCGGGCCGGGAGCTTGGCGTCCGGCGGGAAGGTGGCCACGATCGCGTGGTCCTCTCCCCCGGACAGCACCCATTGCAGCGGGTCCACGCCGACGGCCTGCCCGATGTCGTTCATCTGCGTCGGGATGTCGATCGCGCCGGAGCGGATGTCGATGCGCACCTTGCTGGCCTCGGCGATGTGCCCGAGGTCGGCGATCAGGCCGTCGCTGACGTCGCACATCGCGGTGGCGCCGAGCGCGGCGGCGGCCGGGCCCGCGTGGTACGGCGGCTCGGGTCGCCGGTGGGCCTCCACGAAGGCGCGGGGCGAGCGGAAGCCGCGGGAGAGCACCGCGTACCCGGCCGCGGACCAGCCCAGCCAGCCGGTGACGGCCACGAGGTCGCCGGGCTGGGCGCCCGCGCGCGTGACGGGTTCCTGGTTGCGCAGGTCGCCGAGCGCGGTGATCGACACCATGATCGTGTCGCCGCGCACGACGTCCCCGCCGACCACGGCGGCGCCCGCGACCTGGCACTCGTCGCGCAGGCCGTCCATCATCTCGGTGGGCCAGGTGACCGGCAGTTCGGCCGGGACGACCAGGCCGAGCAGCAGCGCGGTCGGCACGGCGCCCATCGCCGCGATGTCCGCGAGGTTCTGCGCGGCGGCCTTGCGGCCGACGTCGTAGGCGGTGGACCAGTCGCGGCGGAAGTGCCGGCCCTCCAGCAGGATGTCGGTGCTCGCCACCACCCGGCGGTCGGGTGCGGCGACCACCGCGGCGTCGTCGCCGGGGCCGATCCGGACCGCCGGGGTGGTGGTGAGACGGGAGGTGAGCTCCCTGATGAGCCCGAACTCCCCGAGCTCACCAACAGTGCCCTTCATGTCCCTTGCTCCCCTTCTCTCCCGTGCCGTGCCCAGTCGCGCGTCATCAGTGTCCCCGATACCGTCGAGATGTCCGTCGTCCCGGTCGTCACGACCGCCCCCGCGGCCGTGACGGCCGTCAACGTCCGCCGTCCCTGCACCCTGGCGCGCACGCCCGGTCCCCTCGGGTCTCCCCGCGGGGAGCGGCAACGCGATACCGTGGCGTTCCTTTCCCCCACATGATCCTCGTGGCCGCTCTGGAGGTTCCGTGGTACAGGCGTACATCCTGATCCAGACAGAGGTCGGCAAGGCGTCGACCGTCGCCGAGACGATCAGCAAGATCCCTGGAGTGATCCAGGCCGAGGACGTGACCGGTCCGTACGACGTCATCGTGCGCGCCCAGGCGGAGACGGTCGACGAACTCGGCCGCATGGTGGTCGCCAGGGTCCAGCAGGTGGACGGCATCACGCGCACGCTGACCTGCCCGGTCGTGCATCTGTAGCCCCCGTCTACGCTGGGCCGGTGAACTTCTTCCGTCACCGGCCTCTCGGCCTGCTCGCGCCGGCCCTGCTCCTCGGGCTCGCGGGCTGCTCCGCGGCGGACGACGGCCACACCGTGGCCGTTCCCACCCCCGACGCGAAGACCGCCCCGCTCTGCCGGGCCCTGGACGAGGCGTTGCCGCACACGGTGGACGGACTGAACCGCCGGGACCCCGAGCCCCGGTCCGCCTACACGGCGGGCTGGGGAAGCCCGGAGATCATACTGCGCTGCGGCATCGTCCGGCCGCCGAAGATGGTCGATCCCGCCGTGGCGAAGGGCGACGACCCGAACGCGATCGGCGGCGGGGTCGACGGCGTCGACTGGCTGATGGAGAAGGAGGACGACGGGACGTGGCGGTTCACCACGTCCGGTCGCTCCGCTTACGTGCAGGTGACGCTGCCGAAGAGGCTGTCCGGGCCGGACGACGGCGCCCAGGTGATGATGGATCTGGCGGCGGCGGTGAAGAAGACGATCCCCCTCGGGGTCGCCTCCATGCGGTACTGAGCCATGCGGTACTGAGCCGCCGCCGGTTCGGCGCGGGTCCGGTGGGTCAGCGCAGGCCGGTGGAACGGCGCAGCGCCGCCTGCACCAGGCGGTCGACCAGCTCGGGGTAGTCGATCCCGCTGGCCTCCCACATCTTCGGGTACATCGAGATGGGCGTGAAGCCGGGCATGGTGTTGATCTCGTTGATCACGAACTCGCCGTCCTCGGTGAGGAAGAAGTCCGCGCGGACCAGCCCCTCGCAGGAGGCCGCGTCGAACGCCTCGACCGCGAGCCGGCGCACCTCGGCGGTCTCCTCCTCGGTGAGCGGGGCCGGGACGACACCGGGCGTGGAGTCGATGTACTTGGCGTCGAAGTCGTAGTACGCGTGCGCGTCCGGCGGCGGGATCTCGGCCGGGACGGAGGCGCGCGGCCCGTCCTCGAACTCCAGGACGCCGCACTCGATCTCGCGGCCCCGCAGCGCCGCCTCGACGAGGATCTTGGGGTCGTGCCGCTGCGCCTCGGCGATCGCCTCGTCCAGCCCGGCGAGGTCGTCGACCTTGGTGATGCCGATCGACGAGCCCGCGCGCGCGGGCTTCACGAACAGCGGCCAGCCGTGCTCGCCCGCGAAGTCGACGATCCGCTTGCGGGCGGCGGACTCGTCCCGCGCCCACTCGCGGGGGCGGATCACCACGTACGGGCCGACCTTGAGCCCGAAGGAGGTGAACACCCGCTTCATGTACTCCTTGTCCTGGCCGACGGCCGAGGCGAGCACGCCCGAGCCCACGTACGGCACCCCGGACAGCTCCAGCAGGCCCTGGAGGGTGCCGTCCTCGCCGTAGGGGCCGTGCAGCACCGGGAAGACCACGTCGACCTCGCCGAGCGCCTTGGGCACCGAGCCCGGCTCGCTGTAGACGACCTCGCGGTTCGCCGGGTCGACGGGGAGCACCACGCCGCCCTCGCCCGACTCGGCCAGCTCCTCCACGCGGGGGGTGCGCCGGTCGCTGATGGCCATCCGCTCCGGCTCGTCGGCCGTCAGCGCCCAGCGACCGTCCGCGGTGATGCCGATCGGCAGGACGTCGTAGCGCGTCCGGTCGATGGCCTTCAGGACGGCGCCGGCGGTGACCACGGAGATCCCGTGTTCGGAGCTGCGCCCGCCGAACACGACGGCCACACGCGGCTTGCGGAATGGCTGCTCAGGGCTCTGGGGGAGGTTCTCGGTGCTCATATCGCGTTGAGAGTACCTGGCGGCGGCGCCCAAGTCAGCGGGCGCTCCCGGGCCGTCGCTCAGCGTCGCGCGGACGGTCGCACAGCGTCGTGCGGGCGGCCCGGGGAGGGGTCGTGCGGGCCGCTCTCAGCGCCGTTCGGGCTTGGCGCTGCGCGCCATCAGCTCCTTGAGCGCGGCGACCGGCGACTTGCCCTCGTGCACGATGCCGACGACCGTCTCGGTGATGGGCATGTCGACGTCGTGCCGGCGCGCCAGATCCAGCACGGACTCGCAGGACTTGACGCCCTCGGCGGTCTGCCGGGTGACCGCGATGGTCTCCTCCAGGGTCATGCCCTTGCCGAGGTTGGTGCCGAAGGTGTGGTTGCGGGACAGCGGCGAGGAGCAGGTGGCCACCAGGTCGCCGAGGCCCGCGAGTCCGGAGAAGGTCAGCGGGTCGGCGCCCATCGCGAGGCCGAGCCGGGTGGTCTCGGCGAGTCCGCGCGTGATGAGCGAGCCCTTGGCGTTGTCGCCGAGCCCCATGCCGTCGGCGATGCCGACCGCGAGCCCGATGACGTTCTTGACCGCGCCGGCGAGTTCGCAGCCGACCACGTCCGTGTTGGTGTACGGCCGGAAGTACGGGGTGTGGCAGGCGGCCTGGAGCCGCTGGGCGACCCGCTCGTCGGTGCAGGCCACGACGGCGAGGGCGGGCATGCGGGCGGCGATCTCGCGGGCCAGGTTGGGGCCGGTGACGACCGCGACCCGGTCGGCGCCGACCTTGGCGACGTCCTCGATGACCTCGCTCATCCGCATGGTGGAGCCGAGTTCGACGCCCTTCATCAGGGAGACGAGGACGGTGTCCGGTGCGAGCAGGGGGGTCCACTCGGCGAGGTTGGCGCGCAGGGTCTGGGAGGGGACCGCGAGCACGGTGAAGTCCGCGTCGCGCAGCGCCCCGGCCGCGTCGGCGGTGGCCCGCAGGTTCCCGGGCAGTTCTACGCCGGGCAGGTAGTCGGGGTTGGTCCGGGTGGAGTTGACCGCCTCGGCCAGCTCCGGCCTGCGGGCCCACAGGGTCACGTCGCAGCCGGCGTCGGCGAGGACCATCCCGAAGGCGGTGCCCCACGAACCGGTGCCCATGACGGCCGCCCGCACAGGCTTGCTCACTTGCTCTGCCCTTCCGCTTGCTTGCCCTGCGTCTGCACCTGTGCCCGGGCCTGCGCCTGCGCCTGGGTGCGGCGGCGCTGCTCGATCCGCTCACGGCGCGGGTCGTACGGGGCCTCGGGCGCCTTCTCGCCGCGGATCTCCTCCAGCAGGCGGGTGATGGCGGCCATGATGACCTCGGTGGCCTCCTTGAGCACCTCCGGTGTCATCTCCCGGTCGTGGAAGCGGGAGAGGTCCACGGGGGCGCCCGCGAGCACGTGGTGCGTCTTGCGCGGGAAGAGGTTCGGCTTCTTGGCGTACGGCGGCAGCAGTTCGTTGGCGCCCCACTGGGCGACCGGGACCACCGGGCACTTGGTCTCGAGGGCGACCCGCGCGGCGCCGGTCTTGCCGGTCATCGGCCAGCCGTCCGGGTCGCGGGTGAGGGTGCCCTCGGGGTAGAAGGCGACGCACTCGCCGCGCTCCACGGCGTCGATCGCGGCCCGGAAGGCGCTGAGCGCGTCCGTGGACTCCCGGTAGACGGGGATCTGCCCGGTACCGCGCATGGCGGCGCCGACCAGACCCTTCTTGAAAAGCCCGCTCTTCGCCAGGAATCGCGGGACCCGTCCGGTGTTGTACTGATAATGCGCGTATGCGAAGGGGTCCACGTGTGAATTGTGGTTCACCACGGTGATGAATCCGCCCTCGGCCGGAATGTGCTCCATTCCACGCCAGTCCCGCTTGATCAGAACCGCCAGCGGCGGTTTGCAGATCACCGCGGCGAAGCGGTACCAGAAGCCGATTCTGCGGCGGGGCACAAGGACACCTTCCTCTAGGACTGCCACCCCGGCGGGGGCCGCACAAGTCTGGCCCCGGGCCGCCGGTCTGTCGAGAACACCGTACGCCCGCCCGTCAGCCGCCCCCACCCTTGTGCGGGGCCGCGCGCGCCTCCCGCCGCCCGGGCCGGCGGACGGCCCGGGTGACAATGAACGGGACGAGAGAGGGACGGTACGCCGGTGCAGTGGACCTTGGTCATCCCCCTGAAGCCCCTCGCGCGGGCCAAGAGCAGGCTCGCGGGCACGGCCGGCGACGAGGTGCGCCCCGGGCTGGCGCTGGCGTTCGCGCAGGACACCGTGGGTGCGGCGCTGGCCTGCGCGGCAGTGGCGGATGTGGCGGTCGTCACGGACGACGGGCGGGCCGCGCGGGAGCTGGCGGCGCTGGGCGCGCGGATCGTTCCCGACTCCCCCCGCGCCGGCCTGAACGCGGCCCTGGCGCACGGCGCGGCCGTCGCACGGGAGATCCGCCCCCGCGCCCCGGTCGCGGCCCTGAACGCCGACCTGCCGGCGCTGCGCGAGACGGAACTCCTGCGGGTGCTGACCGCCGCCGCGGAATTCCCGCGGGCCTTTCTCGCGGACGCGGCCGGACCCGGCACGACTTTGCTGGCGGCGGCCGGTGAACAGGAATTGCGGCCCGCGTTCGGCTTCGGCTCCCGTATGCGGCACCGCGCGTCGGGGGCGGTGGAACTCCTGCTCCCCGGGGTCGAATCGGTACGGCAGGACGTGGACACCGGCGCGGACCTGCGGGCGGCGCTGGCGCTGGGCGTGGGCCCCCGCACGAAGGCGGCCGCGGCGGGGCTGCTGATCCCGGGCTGCTGAACGGGCCGGGGAAGCGCTCCGCGCCCCGGCGGATTAGGCTGGCCGCCATGCAGGCCACCGCATACACCTACGACCCGGAGACCCGCAGCGGCCGGGTACTTCTCGACGACGGCACCCCGGTCCCGTTCGGCGCCCCGGCGTTCGACGCCGGCGGCCTGCTGCTGCTCCGGCCCGGTCAGCGCGTGCGGATCGAGACCGAGGGGTCCGGCAGCGACCTGCGGATCACCCTGGTCACCCTCCAGACCCTGTAACCGTCCCCGCACACGCCGCGGGCCGGGCTCCCCGAGGGAGTCCGGCCCGGCGCGTGAGTGCTGTGGCGGCCTTGCGACGCCGCCCTACGACGTCGCCTTGCGGGCGGTGGTCTTCTTCGCCGTGGTCTTGCGGGCCGTCGACTTCTTGGCCGGGGCCTTCTTCGCGGTGACCTTCTTCGCCGGGGCCTTCTTCGCGGCGGTCGTGCTCTTCTTCGCGGCGGTCTTCGACGCGGCGGTCTTGGCGGTGGCCGCCGCCGTGGTCTTCTTCGCGGGGGCCTTCTTCGCCGTGGTCTTCTTCGCGGCGGCGGCCGTGGTCTTCTTCGCCGCGGCGGGGGCCTTCTTCGCCGCCGTGGCCTTCTTCGCGGCACCGGCCGTCTTCTTGGCGGCGGCCTTCTTGCCGGCGGCCTTGGCGATGGTGGGCGGCGGGCCGGACAGGCTGCCCTTCGGGGCCTTCTTGACCGAGACCTCGCCACCGCGCGGGAGCTTCTTCGAGCCGCTCACGAGGTCCTTGAAGCCCTGACCGGCGCGGAAGCGCGGCACGGACGTCTTCTTGACCCGAACCCGCTCGCCCGTCTGAGGATTGCGGGCGTACCGGGCGGGGCGGTCCACCTTCTCGAAGGAGCCGAAGCCGGTGACCGAGACCCGCTCGCCCGCGACGACCGCGCGGACGATGGCGTCCAGGACATGATCGACGGCGTCGGCGGCCTGCTGGCGGCCTCCCAACTTGTCGGCAATCGCTTCTACGAGCTGCGCCTTGTTCACGTCTTCCCCTTCGGAGACATCGCCAGAACGAAAGTGTTCAAGCTTTTTCGCACGTTAGGCAGATATATACCGCAAATCAAACACGAAACGGGCTTATCACCCTTGTGCCGCAACGGACTCGGCGGCTCCGTGCTGTTCAGCGGTCCTCGTCGGGGATCCGACCCTCGTCGAGGTCCGCACCGAACCGCTCGAGCCGCTTTGCCGCACCGGCGAGATCGTGCTTGGCCGCGGCCGTAATGACCAACAGCTTCCGGGTCAGCGCCATCCGTACGCCCTCCGGGACTTGCAGTGCGCGCACTCTTGCGTGCGCTTCCTTGAGCTGGTTCGCGACCGCCGCATAGAGCTGGAGTTGGCCGTCGTGTCCCATGCACAGATTGTGCCATCTGGGGCGAGTTGTCGCCTGCGCAGGGGGCAACTGCGGCCTCAAATGGCTCTCCAGGCACTTGCGGAGACCATGAACACGGCACTCATCTACCCGGCCAACACTCTTTGTAACATGCGCAGTTGGCCCGCGCGAGACGGAACCGCAGGTCCGTCCGGGTGCGGACATGGCTGTACCCCCGATCGTGGTGACCGGGGGTACAGGGGGGAGGTGGTGGTGGCCGAAACCCGACCCGCGAGGGGGGCCGGTCGGCGCCGGATCAGAGCTGGAGCGTCCGCGGCTTGTAGGCGGGCCGCTCCGTCTCGTAGGCGGCGATGTCGGGCTCGTTCCGGAGCGTGATGGAGATGTCGTCCAGGCCGTTCAGCAGCCGCCAGCGGGAGTTCTCGTCCAGCTCGAAGGGGGCGGTGATGCCCGCGGCGCGTACCTCACGCGCCTCGAGGTCCACGGTGATCTCGGCCGTCGGGTCCTGCTCGGTCAGCTCCCACAGGGCGGCTACGATCTTCTGCTCCAGGACCACGGTGAGCAGGCCGTTCTTCAGCGAGTTGCCCCGGAAGATGTCGGCGAAGCGCGCGGAGATCACGGCCTTGAAGCCGTAGTTCTGCAGCGCCCAGACGGCGTGCTCGCGGGAGGAGCCGGTGCCGAAGTCGGGGCCGGCGACCAGCACCGAGGCGCCCTGCCGCTCGGGGCGGTTGAGGACGAACTCGGGGTCCTTGCGCCAGGCCTCGAACAGCCCGTCCTCGAAGCCGTCGCGGGTGACCTTCTTGAGCCAGTGCGCGGGGATGATCTGGTCGGTGTCGACGTTGCTGCGGCGCAGCGGGACGGCCCGGCCGGTGTGGGTGGTGAAGGCTTCCATGGTTATCGGGCTCCAGCGGGGGCGGGGACGTCGGTCAGGTCGGCCGGGGAGGCCAGGTGGCCCAGGACGGCGGTGGCGGCCGCGACCTGCGGCGACACCAGATGGGTACGTCCGCCCTTGCCCTGCCGGCCCTCGAAGTTGCGGTTGGAGGTGGAGGCCGAGCGCTCACCGGGGGCGAGCTGGTCCGGGTTCATGCCGAGGCACATCGAGCAGCCCGCGTGCCGCCACTCGGCGCCGGCCTCCTTGAAGACCACGTCCAGGCCCTCGGAGACGGCCTGGAGGCCGACCCGCGCGGAGCCGGGGACGACGAGCATCCGTACGCCGTCGGCGACTTTGCGGTCCCGCAGGAGGTCGGCGGCGGCGCGCAGGTCCTCGATGCGGCCGTTGGTGCAGGAGCCTACGAAGACGGTGTCCACCTCGATGGAGCGCAGCGGCTGGCCCGCCTCCAACCCCATGT
This sequence comes from Streptomyces sp. NPDC025833, assembly GCF_055558055.1. NCBI lineage: Bacteria > Bacillati > Actinomycetota > Actinomycetes > Kitasatosporales > Streptomycetaceae > Streptomyces > Streptomyces sp. NPDC025833. Next base: position 235,540 of record NZ_JBVHNF010000003.1, on the reverse strand, counting down.
ACTCCAGGGCCTTTTCGGCGGACAGGCGCTCCGATGCGTCTTCGTACGAAGCCGGGTCGGGGACGGACGCCGAAAGCGGTGCGCCCTGGCCGGGGTTGGTGCCCCAGGTGACGAACGGCGACAGCTCGTCGGCGGCGATGACGACCTCGGCGTCGAAGACGGCGTCGTCGTCGGTCCGCAGGGTCTTCCAGTACGCGACGGCCGCGTCCCAGTCGGCGCCCTCCGGGGCGTGCGGGCGGCCCTCGAGGTACGCGAAGGTCGTCTCGTCCGGGGCGATCATGCCCGCGCGGGCGCCGGCCTCGATCGACATGTTGCAGATGGTCATCCGGGCCTCCATCGAGAGCTTCTCGATGGCGGAGCCGCGGTACTCCAGGACGTAGCCCTGGCCGCCGCCCGTACCGATCCGGGCGATGATCGCCAGGATCAGGTCCTTGGCGGTGACACCCTCGGGCAGGTCGCCGTCGACGGTGATCGCCATGGTCTTCGGGCGGGCCATCGGCAGCGTCTGGGTGGCCAGCACGTGCTCCACCTGGGAGGTGCCGATGCCGAACGCCAGCGCGCCGAAGGCACCGTGCGTGGAGGTGTGCGAGTCGCCGCAGACCACGGTGGTGCCGGGCTGGGTCAGACCGAGCTGCGGGCCGACGACGTGCACGACGCCCTGCTCGACGTCGCCCAGCGGGTGCAGGCGCACCCCGAACTCGGCGCAGTTCTTGCGCAGCGTCTCCAGCTGGGCCCGGGAGACCGGGTCGGCGATGGGCTTGTCGATGTCGAGGGTCGGGGTGTTGTGGTCCTCGGTCGCGATGGTGAGGTCGAGGCGGCGGACCCGGCGGCCGTTCTGGCGCAGGCCGTCGAAGGCCTGGGGGCTGGTCACCTCGTGCAGCAGGTGCAGATCGATGTAGAGGAGGTCGGGCTCGCCCTCGGCGCGCCGGACGACGTGGTCGTCCCAGACCTTCTCCGCGAGTGTCCTACCCATCGCTTTCCCTCCGGCCGGCGAACGTCCACCGGCCAAACTAGAGATCTTGAGGAAGCGGCGTTCCCTTTCAGGGCCCTTGACGTCGTGATTCCGGGCGTCCACCGCCGGGCCCGTTGGTTCGCGGGCCGCTGTGTGCTTCCAGGGTGGCGCGTTCCACGGAAAATTGAACTTGCGTTTCACAGAGTGAGACGTGAGTATCGTTGCATGGACAACAGTAGCGGCGTCGGCGTTCTGGACAAGGCGGCCCTCGTCCTGAGCGCTCTGGAGTCCGGTCCGGCCACCCTCGCGGGTCTGGTCGGCGCCACCGGACTGGCACGACCCACGGCCCACCGCCTGGCCGTGGCCCTGGAACACCACCGCATGGTGGCACGCGACATGCAGGGCCGTTTCATCCTCGGCCCGCGCCTCGCGGAGCTCGCGGCGGCGGCGGGCGAGGACCGCCTGCTCGCGACGGCGGGCCCCGTGCTCACCCACCTCCGCGACGTCACCGGCGAGAGCGCGCAGCTCTACCGGCGCCAGGGTGACATGCGGATCTGCGTGGCCGCGGCGGAACGCCTGTCCGGCCTGCGGGACACGGTCCCGGTCGGCTCCACGCTGACGATGAAGGCGGGCTCCTCGGCGCAGATCCTGCTCGCCTGGGAGGAGCCCGAGCGCCTGCACCGCGGTCTCCAGGGCGCCCGCTTCACGGCGACGGCCCTGTCCGGGGTGCGGCGGCGCGGCTGGGCCCAGTCCATCGGCGAGCGCGAGCCGGGCGTCGCGTCCGTCTCCGCGCCCGTACGCGGCCCCTCCAACCGCGTGGTGGCCGCCGTGTCCGTCTCGGGCCCGATCGAGCGCCTGACCCGTCACCCCGGCCGCATGCACGCCCAGGCGGTCATCGACGCGGCGGCCCGTCTCTCGGAGGCCCTGCGCCGCTCGGGCTGAGGCCCACGGCGGTCCCGCCGGAACACGGTCAGCCCCAACGCCGCGGCACCGTGGTCCGGCAGGACCGGTCCGGGCCCGTCCGCGCCCTCGGCGCCGCGCCACCGCGCCGGGGGCCGCCTCACCCCTCTCGCCGAGGACGCAGGACGGAGGCGGTGTCGTCGACGCGGCCGGAGCCGCCGCCGTGCGTCGAGCCCCGCGCCCCGCATCCGCGAGCGGCGGTCCGCGCGGCACCCGGCACCGCGGCCGCCACCCGCCCCGCGGCCGTCATGCGGTCCCGTCCGCGCGGCCGTCGGCCGTCCCGCCCCTGCCCGTCCGGTGCGCGAAGCGCTCCGCGGCGGAGCGGCCCCGGCGCTCCAGCGGCACCTGGCCGTGCGCGGCGGCGAGACCGAAGGGCGGCATGTCCGCGTAGATCGCCTCGTAGGAACCCTCGGGCACCACGTACGTCTCGTGCCAGATCCCGACCCGCCCGCGCAGCCTGCCGGCGCGCTCCTTGCGGTTGACCGCGGCCCACGCCGTGCGGTGGAAGGCGTCCGGGGCGGCCGCGTAGGCGTAGAGCTTCTCCTTGGACTCCCAGTACTGGACGACGTAGTAGGTGCGCGGCGACGCCGTCAGCAGCACCTTGGCGCGCAGCCCGCGTCCGGGGTCCTTCTCCAGCTCCCGCAGCATGCGCAGCATCGCGAGCATGACCGGCAGCCACAGGTGCACCGCCCGGAAGCGGTTGACGCGCATGCCGATCAGCAGGACGACGACCTCGCCCCGCGCGTCGGCGGTCGTTCGGGACACCATGGGTTCCCCCTCATCGGTGAGCGGCGCTATCCAACGTCCTCTGCTTGGATAGTGCCGTTATCCGAGGAGGCGCGCAAGGGATGCGGCTGGCCGAACTGAGCGAGCGCAGCGGTGTGTCCACCGCGACGATCAAGTACTACCTGCGCGAGGGGCTGCTGCCGCCGGGCCGCCAGGTGAACGCCACGACGGCGGAGTACGACGAGGAGCACCTGCGGCGGCTGCGGCTGGTGCGGGCGATGATCCAGGTGGGCCGGCTGCCGGTGGCGAAGGTGCGCGAGGTGCTCGGGCACGTGGACGACGAATCCCTGGGGCGCTCGATCCGCCTGGGCGCGGCGCTGTGGGCGCTGCCGCAGGTAGCCGAGCCGGACGAGGACGACGTGTACGTCCGGGCCGCGCACCGGGAGGCCGCCGCGCTCCTGGACCGGCTCGGCTGGGGGCACGCCAGGCAGCTCACGTCCCTCTCCCCCGCGTACCGCTCGCTGGTGGTGGCGGTGGCCGCGTTCCGCCGGCTCGGCTACGACTGGGGGGCCGAACAGCTCGCGCCGTACGCCGAGTTGATGCACCGGACGGCCGCCCTGGACCTGGACAACATGGAGGCGCACGCCTCGGAGGCGGAGCGGATCGAGTTCGCCGTCCTGGGGGCGATCCTCAACGAGCCGCTGCTCCAGGCGCTGCACCGGCTGGCCCAGGAGGAGGAGTCGGCGCGGCGGTACGGCTTCGAGTGAGCGCCGCCGGGCACGACGAAGGCCCCCCGCCGAAGCGGAGGGCCTTCTCGATGTACCCCCGACCGGATTCGAACCGGCGCTACCGCCTTGAGAGGGCGGCGTGCTAGGCCGCTACACAACGGGGGCCTGGACACTGCGTTTCCGCAGGCCCGAGCTGGTCTACCTGGACTCGAACCAAGACTAACTGAACCAGAATCAGTCGTGCTGCCAATTACACCATAGACCAATGATGGTTTAGACCAGTCAGTACCCCCGACCGGATTCGAACCGGCGCTACCGCCTTGAGAGGGCGGCGTGCTAGGCCGCTACACAACGGGGGCCCTAGCGATCCCGACAAGATCGGAATCAGTACCCCCGACCGGATTCGAACCGGCGCTACCGCCTTGAGAGGGCGGCGTGCTAGGCCGCTACACAACGGGGGCTTTGCAGATAAGCTCTGCGAGCTGGCCTACCTGGACTCGAACCAAGACTAACTGAACCAGAATCAGTCGTGCTGCCAATTACACCATAGGCCACTGGAACTCAAGCCCTCGCGGGGTTCTCGTTCTAGTCTGCTCCTCCGGGTTCCGGCCTTTCGGCCCGCTCCCCTCGGCGCAGGAAGAACATTACCCGAAGGTGGACGGGGCTCCAAAACGGGTATCCGCGCGGACGAGCGCCGGGAGTTCGGCGAGGGTGGAGATCCGGTGCGCCGCGGCGGTCTCCACGGCCCCTTCCACCGCCCGGACCCGGGCCGTGCCGCGGTCGATCCAGACCGACAGCAGCCCGGCCTCGGCGGCGCCCCGCCCGTCGATCTCGGGGTGGTCCCCGACGTACGCCACCTCGTGCGGGGGCAGCCCCAGCGCGTCGCAGACCGCCAGGAACGCGCCCGCCGCCGGCTTGGAGACGCCCAGCTCGGCGGCGCACAGGACCGCCTCGAAGCGGTCGAGCAGGCCGAGGGTGCGCAGCTTGCGCTCCTGCACGCGGATGCTGGAGTTGGACAGCACCGCGTGCCGGTGGCTGGCGGCGAGGGCCTCCAGGACGGGCAGGACGTCCGGGAAGAGGCTCCAGGCGGCCTCGTAGTGGACCAGGTAGCGGTCGAACCACGCGTCGGCCTCGGCGTCGGACAGCTCCCGGCCCGCGAAGATCCGGACGCGGTCGCGGCGCTGGGTGACGAAGTCCACCTCGCCGGCCGCGAACCGGGCCCACTGCGCGTCGGTGATCTCCCGCCAGCGCAGCAGTGCCTCCTCCACGCCGTCGTACGCGTCGAGGAGTGCCTCCGCCGCGAGGTGGGCGCGCATGCCCTCCCGGTCGGCGGTCGTGTAGTCGAAGAGGGTGTCGTCGACGTCCCAGACCACGGCTCTGATCGTCATGGCCCCGACGGTACCGCCGGACGGCTGGCACACTGAAGGCCATGAACGAGTACCGCGTCCAGTTCACCGTCGAGGCCCGCGCGACCTACGAAGCCCTGCCGGCCGAGCGCCGTGCCCAGCTCGACCGGGCCGTGCGGATACTGGCTCGCGACCCGTTCCGGAAGAACGCGACCGCCCAGCTCGGACCGGACGAGAACCTGCGCAAGGCCTACGTCGCCCCCGGCGTGGTGCTGGAGTACATGGTGGCGGGCGCGATCATGGTCGTCGTCGTGCTGGAGATCTTCGACGAGAGCGCCTATCTGATCGACGAGGCCGACGCGCGGTGACCGGACACGCGTGAGGGGCGGCGCCCGGGTCCCGCGGGTGCCGCCCCTCGTGTCCGGGCCGGTCAGGCGCTCAGCCGGGCCAGCGCCGCGTCGATCCGGGCCAGGGTCCGCTCCTTGCCCAGGACCTCCAGGGACTCGAAGAGGGGCAGGCCGACCGTGCGTCCGGTGACGGCGACGCGGACCGGGGCCTGGGCCTTGCCGAGCTTGAGGCCGTGCGCCTCGCCGGCGGCCAGGACGGCGTCCTTCAGGGACTCGGCCGAGGTCCAGTCGGCCGCCTCCAGCTTCTCCCGGGCCGTGCGCAGCAACGCGTCGGAGCCCTCCTTCATCGCCTTGGCCCAGGAGGCCTCGTCGAAGACCGGCTCGGCGAGGAACAGGAAGTCGACGTTGTCGGTGATCTCGGAGAGGACCTTCAGACGGGTCTGGGCGTGCGGGGCGATCGCGTCCCACTTCGCCGCGTCGAAGTCCTCCGGCGCCCAGGGGGCGAACGGCGCCTGGAGCCACGGGCGGCAGCGCTCGGCGAACTCCTTCACGTCCAGCAGGCGGATGTGGTCGGCGTTGATCGCCTCGCACTTCTTCAGGTCGAAGCGCGCCGGGTTGGGGTTCACGTCGGCGATGTCGAAGGCCGCGACCATCTCGTCGATCGTGAAGATGTCCTGGTCCGCGGAGAGCGACCAGCCCAGCAGGGACAGGTAGTTGAGCAGTCCCTCGGGCAGGAAGCCCCGCTCGCGGTAGAGGTTGAGGGAGGACTGCGGGTCGCGCTTGGAGAGCTTCTTGTTGCCCTCGCCCATGACGTACGGCAGGTGGCCGAAGGCCGGGGTCTGCTTGGCGATGCCCAGCTCCGTCAGCGCCTTGTACAGGGCGACCTGGCGCGGGGTGGAGGAGAGCAGGTCCTCGCCGCGCAGGACGTGGGTGATCTCCATCAGTGCGTCGTCGACCGGGTTGACCAGCGTGTACAGCGGGGCGCCGTTCGCGCGGACGATGCCGTAGTCCGGCACGTTCTCCGGCGTGAAGGTCAGCTCACCGCGGACCAGGTCGGTGAAGGTGATCGTCTCGTCCGGCATGCGGAAGCGGACGATCGGGGCGCGGCCCTGGGCCCGGTACTCCTCGACCTGCCCGGCGGTCAGGTCGCGGCAGTGGCCGTCGTAGCCGGAGGGCCTGCCGGCGGCGCGGGCGGCCTCGCGGCGGGTGTCCAGCTCCTCCTGGGAGCAGTAGCAGTGGTAGGCGTACCCGCCGTCCAGCAGCTTGCGGGCCACGTCCGCGTAGATGTCCATGCGCTGCGACTGGCGGTACGGCGCGTGCGGGCCGCCGACCTCGGGGCCCTCGTCCCAGTCGAAGCCGAGCCAGCGCATCGCGTCGAGGAGCTGGTCGTACGACTCCTCCGAGTCGCGGGCCGCGTCGGTGTCCTCGATGCGGAAGACCAGGGTGCCCTGGTGGTGCCGGGCGAACGCCCAGTTGAACAGGGCGGTGCGGACCAGGCCCACGTGGGGGTTACCGGTGGGCGAGGGGCAGAAACGGACGCGTACGGGGGAGCCGGGTGCGCTAGCCACGCTTGACAACCTTGTTGGTGAGAGTGCCGATGCCTTCGATGGTGACGGCGACCTCGTCGCCGACGTGCAGGGGGCCGACCCCCGCGGGGGTGCCGGTGAGGACGACGTCGCCGGGCAGCAGCGTCATGGCCTCGGAGATGTTGACGATCAGGTCCTCGATCGGGTGGATCATCTCGCTCGTGCGGCCGAGCTGGCGCTGTTCGCCGTTGACCGTGAGCTGGACGGTCAGGTCGTTCGCCCGGGCCAGGTCCAGGTCCGTCTCCACCCAGGGGCCGAGCGGGCAGGACGTGTCGAAGCCCTTGGCCCGCGCCCACTGCTTCTCGCGCCGCTGCACGTCGCGGGCGGTGACGTCGACGGCGCAGGTGTAGCCGAAGATCACGTCCTTGACGCGGTCGCGCGGGACCTCGCGGCACATGCGGCCGATGACGACGGCCAGCTCGGCCTCGTGGTGCAGTTCCTCGGTGAAGGAGGGGTACTGGATGGCGTCGCCGGGGCCGATCACGGAGGTGGACGGCTTGAAGAAGGCGAAGGGCGCCTCGGGCACCTCGTGGCCCAGCTCGCGCGCGTGGTCGGCGTAGTTGCGGCCGAACGCCACGATCTTGTTGGGCAGCACCGGCGGGAGCAGCCTGACCTTGCCCAGCGGCACCTTGGTCCCGGACAGCTCGAAGTCCGCGAACGGGATGCCCTTGATGATGTCGAGGACGAGTTCGTCCTGCTCGTCGCCCTCGACCGCGCCGAAGGCTACGTTCCCGTCGATGGAGAACCTGGCGATGCGCACGGGATGCTCGCGCCCCTCACTGAGAACCGGCGTACTGACGCCCCAGGTTATCGGAGGCCGGTGAACTCATGCGCTCGCGGGGGCGTCGCCGCAGGTCAAGGGCGGGTCACCGACACGGGTCGGGCAGCGCCGCCGGGGCGCCCGGAGCGCGCCGGGCGGCACCGGTCCCGCGGAGAAGACGAGGGCGCGGCCGCGGGGATCCGTCCGATCCCCGCGGCCGCGCCCGGTGCGTCACGTCGGTCACTCGGCGATCGCGGCACCCGCGCCGGCCGGGACGTCCATCAGGATGGTGCGCCGGGGGTTGGCGGTCTGGGCGGGGAGGTCGACGGCGTGCTCCGGCAGCTCGGGCGTGTGCAGCTCGCCGGCGTCGTCGAGGTGCGCCAGGGTCGTGCGTCGCGGGTTGGCTATCTTGCGGAACATCATCGTCGTCTTCACCGTTGTCGTCCTGTGGCCTCTGGTCGGGTGGGTGGACAGAGCTGTCCCTGCTGTAAAGCGTCAGGCTAAACATCCGATTCCCCGACGAAGCCGCCAACTGCCCAGGAGAAGCGTGTGAGTTTGCTCACGACGTCGCGGGCAAAGCGGTCAATTCCGGCCGACAACACGCCGCGGTGAAACGGACATTGACCCCCTGAAGCCACCATTCCGCTCCTGATCATGGCGACTGGGACACCTGGTGCCGGGCGACGACGTGCAGAGATACGCCCGGTATCGCCCGAATCGACTACCACCAGCGGTAATCCGCCACTCACACCCCGTCACGTAAGTCACAGCTCGGCTCACTGCCCTTGTTGGAGATCCTGCACTGTGCTGGAATTCCACGGAACCGCCGCAGGATCGAGCCGGCGCGCAGGGGGCGCACACAGCGCCGGGCGGCGGCGAGACAGGGGGAACCAGCGCCGGTCACTCAAGACCACCGGGGGGCGTATTCAGGGCGCTCTCCAAACGCCGACACCGTGTCCCCACCGCTCACGCGGAGGGACGCCTGGTCCAGAGGTTGCGACGCTAGTGCAGGGACGTTTCAAGAGGGATGGCAGCGCTTCGGCGGAGCCGGAGCCGCACGGCGGGACTGGCCCGATGGCCGTCAGCTCCTCGCCCCAGCACGCCCAGACCCCGGGTCCGGCGCCGGCCGGGGACGGCGGTGAGCGCGGCGGGCGTCCCGGCGCCCCGGCCCCCTCCGCCGCCGCGGCGGCGCCCTCGGGCACCCCCAAGCCGTCGGCGAAGTCCGCCCAGGGACCGGGCGACGCCGGCACGCGGCTGCACCTGCGCAACTGGCGCATCTCCACCCGTCTGGTGTCGCTGCTCGCGCTGCCCGTGGTCGCGGCGACCACGCTGGGCGCGCTGCGCATCAACCAGAACATGGACGACATCCAGCAGCTCGACAACATGAAGCTGCTGACGGAGATGACCAAGCAGGCCACCGAGCTGGCCATGGCCCTCCAGGACGAGCGCGACCAGTCGGCCGGGCCCCTCGCGCACGGCGGGCTGAAGGCGAACGACTACCAGATCAAGGCCTACCAGCAGAAGAGCGACCGGGCCCGCGACCAGTTCCTCGACGCCTCCGAGCAGATCGACGCGGCCAGCAAGGACGGCAACCTCCAGGGCGTGCGCGACGCCCTCGTCGGCCTCGCCAACCAGCTCGACGACCTGGCCAGGATCCGGCAGAAGGCCTACGGGGCGAAGGACAACGCCTCCCAGACGGTCGAGTCCTACCACCGGCTCATCACCCAGCTGATCGGCCTCTCCCAGGACATGGCCGAGGCGTCCAGCAACCCGGAGATGATCTCGCGCACGCGCGCCCTGGCGGCCTTCTCCACCGCCAAGGAGTACGCGTCCGTGCAGCGCGCCATGATCGCGGCCGCGCTGCCCGCGACCACCGACAAGAAGGGCGACCTCGCCGAGAACGACCGCCTCTACGGCCAGTCGGCGTACGAGAGCGAGAACTCCGAGCTGGCGATCTTCCGCAAGATCTACGCGGACCAGAACGCCGAGGAACTCCTCAAGCCGATCGACGAGGGCAACCCGACGATCGAGTCCGCGGACACCTACGCCAAGCGGTCCTTCGAGTCCCCGGACGGCCTCCAGCAGCTCCCGGCGCGGTCCTACAAGGACTGGGTGGACGACAGCTCGACCAAGATCGAGCAGATGAAGAAGATCGAGCACACGCTGCTCGAGGAGATGGAGCAGAAGGCCCGCGAGCTGAAGAGCGCCACCCAGCGGGACGCCATCATCTCCGGTGCGCTGATCCTGCTCGTGCTCGGTGTCTCGCTGGTCGGCGCGTTCGTCGTCGCCCGGTCCATGATCCGCTCGCTGCGCCGGCTCCAGGAGACCGCGACCAAGGTCGCCCAGGACCGCCTGCCCGAGCTGGTCAAGCAGCTCTCGGAGGCGGACCCGCAGGACGTCGACACCTCCGTGGAGTCCGTCGGTGTGCACTCCCGGGACGAGATCGGCCAGGTGGCCGCGGCCTTCGACGACGTGCACCGCGAGGCGGTCCGCCTCGCCGCCGAGCAGGCCCTGCTGCGGGGCAACGTCAACGCGATGTTCACCAACCTCTCGCGCCGCTCCCAGGGCCTGATCCAGCGCCAGCTCTCGCTGATCTCCGAACTGGAGTCCCGCGAGGCCGACCCCGACCAGCTCTCCTCGCTGTTCAAGCTCGACCACCTCGCCACCCGTATGCGCCGAAACGGCGAGAACCTCCTCGTCCTCGCCGGCGAGGAGCCCGGCCGCCGCTGGACCCGCCCGGTCCCGCTGGTCGACGTGCTCCGCGCCGCCGCCTCCGAGGTGGAGCAGTACGAGCGCATCGAGCTGGCCTCCGTGCCGACGACCGAGGTCGCCGGCCGCGTCGTCAACGACCTCGTGCACCTGCTCGCCGAGCTGCTGGAGAACGCCACCTCGTTCTCCTCCCCGCAGACCAAGGTCAAGGTCACCGGTCACGCGCTGCCCGACGGGCGGGTGCTGATCGAGATCCACGACACCGGCATCGGCCTCTCCCCCGAGGACCTCGCGGCGATCAACGAGCGGCTGGCCTCGCCGCCCACCGTGGACGTCTCCGTCTCCCGCCGCATGGGCCTCTTCGTGGTCGGCCGCCTGTCGCAGCGGCACGGCATCCGCATCCAGCTCCGCCCGTCCGACTCCGGCGGCACGACCGCGCTGGTCATGCTGCCCGTGGACGTCGCCCAGGGCGGCAAGAAGCCCGTTCCCGGCAAGCCCGGTGCGCCCTCGACCGGCGGTCCCGCCGCCGCGCAGGCCGCCGCCGGTGCCGCCGCGGCCAGGCGCCAGAACGGCAACGGCGGCGGTGCCCCGGCCGGTGGCGGACTGCTCGGCTCCGGTCCGGGCCCGCGCGGCCAGGTCGGCACCGGCCAGGGCGGCCGTCCGGGCGCCCCGGGCGGCGGGCGCGGTCCCCAGGGCCGTCCCGGTTCCCCGCAGCAGGGCCGGCCGGTGCCCGCCGGTTCCGGCGCGGGCGGCTTCGGCGGGCAGGCGCCGGGTGGCCCGCAGGGGCTCCAGGACGCCGACCCGAACGGGCCACAGCAGGACTTCTTCGCCGGCCGCGGCCAGCGCCGCGCCGGTGCTCCCGCGGACCAGGGCCGCCGGCCCCAGCTCCCGCCGCGCGGCGGGCCGCGGGCCGAACTGCCCGGCGGCGACGGCCAGTCGCGCACCCCCGGCTGGGGCGACGCGCAGGGCCCACTCTCCCGTGCCTCGCTGGACGCCCCGCGCGGCCACGACGAGCAGGACCCGCAGACCTCGCGCATGCCGCGCGTGGACGACCGCCAGGGTCCCGGCGCGACCGCGGAGATGCCCCGGATCGACGCCCAGGACCCGACGGCGACGGGCGCGTTCCAGCGTCCCGAGCTACCCGGCTCCGGCGGTTCCGCTCCGCACCCGGGCCAGTTCGCCCGCCCCGACGACCTCCGGCAGACGGGCCGCTTCCCGCACCCCGACGCCCCCCAGCAGCCCGGGCACTTCGACGCCCCGGGCACCCAGCAGGACTCGGGCGCCTTCGTCCGCTCCGACGTGTTCGGCACGCCGGGCGCCGGGCGCCCGGACCACGACGTGCAGCAGCACACGGGCCAGTTCCCGGCCCCGCAGGCGTACGACGGCGGCTACGAGGGCGGTTGGGACGCCGGCTCCACCGGTCAGCACGCGCTGCCCGGCCGCCAGAACCCCGGCCACCCCGGGCAGTTCGAGCGTCCGCAGCCGGCCGGCCCCGACGAGTTCGGCGCCCCGCGCCGGCCGGCCCCGCAGGCCCCGGCCCCCCAGCAGCGTCCGGTCCACTCCGAGCTCGACGACGGGGGCGCCGCGCAGCGGCCCGCCGACGGCCGGGGACCGGGCGAGGGATGGGCGCTGCCGCCGGCCAGCGGTCCGGGCGACGGCCGTACCCCGCTGTACGACACGCTGGAGACCAACTGGTTCCACGGCCAGCAGCAGGAGGGCGCGAACGCGTCCCAGCAGCAGCCGCAGCAGCCACAGGGCCCCGGACAGCAGCAGCGTCCCGGGCCGAACACAGGTTCCTGGCGCACCTCGCCGAACGACGAACTCGTCCGGCAGGCCGAACGCGTCAGGCAGCCCGCCGCAGGCGGGATCACCACCTCCGGTCTGCCGCGCCGGGTCCCCCGGGCGAACCTCGTACCCGGCACGGCACAGCAGCAACAGCACCAAGCCGGTCCGCAGGTCTCGCGTGCGCCTGACGACGTACGCGGACGGCTGACCAATCTTCGTCGGGGCATCGCTCAGGGCCGTCAGGCCGGCAGCGGCCAGACCGGCAGCTTCCCGAGCCCCACTCACCAGCAGGAGCGTTAGTTGAGTCCGATGAGCCAGGCGGCACAGAACCTGAACTGGTTGATCACCAACTTCGTGGACAACACCCCCGGGGTGTCCCACACCGTGGTGGTCTCCGCCGACGGCCTTCTGCTGGCGATGTCCGAAGGCTTCCCACGGGACCGCGCCGACCAGCTCGCGGCCGTCGCCTCCGGTCTGACCTCCCTCACGGCCGGGGCGTCCCGGATCTTCGAGGGCGGCAACGTGGCGCAGACGGTCGTCGAGATGGAACGCGGGTTCCTCTTCCTGATGTCCATCTCGGACGGGTCTTCCCTCGCGGTGCTGGCCCACCCGGACGCGGACATCGGCCTCGTCGGCTACGAGATGGCACTGCTCGTCGACCGCGCGGGGGCGGTACTCACCCCGGACCTGCGCGCCGAACTACAGGGAAGTCTGCTTCACTGACCTCCCCCGGCACCACCCACCTCACAAAAACACCGTCCGGCCGCCACAATCCCCCCACCGGCCCCGTCAGACGGCTTGACTGACCGACTTGCTGTCCCGCCCGGAGGATTCATGACCCCGCCCACCGCCCATCATGATCCGTACGCGGAGCCGTACGAGGACGAGGGCGACCAGCCGCTGGTGAGGCCGTACGCCATGACCGGCGGCCGGACCAGGCCTCGCTACCAGCTCGCCATCGAGGCGCTGATCAGCACGACGGCCGACCCGGCAGCGCTCATGGGCCTGCTCCCGGAGCACCAGCGGATCTGCCATCTGTGCCGCGAGGTCAAGTCGGTCGCGGAGGTCTCCGCGCTGCTGGCCATGCCACTCGGTGTGGCGCGGATCCTGGTGGCCGACCTCGCCGAGGCCGGCCTGGTCGCCGTGCACCAGCCGGGCGGCGACGAGAACAACGGCGGCGCTCCGGATGTGACGCTGCTCGAAAGGGTGCTCAGTGGACTTCGCAAGCTCTGACACGGGCCGGGCCACCACCTCGGCGAAGATCGTGGTGGCGGGTGGCTTCGGCGTGGGCAAGACCACGTTCGTCGGCGCCGTCTCGGAGATCAACCCGCTGCGCACGGAGGCCGTCATGACGTCCGCCTCGGCGGGCATCGACGACCTCACCCACACCGGGGACAAGACGACGACCACCGTCGCCATGGACTTCGGCCGCATCACCCTGGACCAGGACCTGATCCTGTACCTGTTCGGCACCCCCGGCCAGGACCGCTTCTGGTTCATGTGGGACGACCTGGTCCGCGGCGCCATCGGTGCCGTCGTGCTGGTCGACACCCGCCGCCTCGCCGACTGCTTCCCCGCCGTCGACTACTTCGAGAACAGCGGGCTGCCCTTCGTCGTCGCCCTCAACGGCTTCGACGGCCAGCAGCCGTACGCCCCCGAGGAGGTGCGGGAGGCGCTGCAGATCGGGCCGGACACCCCGATCATCACGACGGACGCCCGCCACCGCGGCGACGCCAAGTCGGCGCTGATCACGCTGGTGGAGCACGCCCTGATGGCACGCCTGAAGTAACAGCCAAGTGCGACGGGCCGTAAGGCAGTTGCCGTACGGGGCAACGGAGCCGACTGTGGCCTTTGACACGGTCGGCTCCGGCGTTCATAACGGTTCGGCAGAGGAATCCCCCGCCGTCGCCACGCGACGCGGTCGCGCGGTGCCACTGTGCGCACGAACGTCCCGCCTTTTGACAGCGCTCGCTCTGTATGACCGTTTTATCTCTCGTTTACAAGTGAGCACTCCGCCGGTGCGCACTGTTTGGAAGTGCACTGGTCCGCGTGCTGGAATGCCTGAACCGCCCGATGGCCGAAGACGCACTCCGTAGTGGTCTGTGCGCGAACCGGGCTCTGAGAGACTGCGGCACGACGTAGGTGCCGACCGCCGAGAGGTTGTTGGTCGAGTGAGGCGAAGCAAGAACGGTCCCGAGCCGTCGGCTCGGGGCAACTTCACCCCGCCGCCGCGTGCCGCGGCGGCCGCGCCCGTTCCCGGCGCGGAGCCGGCGGCCTCCCCCGCGTCCGGCGGGAGCCGTCTCTCCCCGCGGAACTGGCGGGTGCCGACCCGGCTGAACGCCATTCTCCTCATACCCGTGATGGTCGGTCTCGTCATGGGCGGTTTCCAGGTCAAGAACTCGATCGACACCTGGCAGCAGGCCCGCGACGCCGAGAACACCGCCCGTCTGGTGCGTGCCGCCCTCGGTTACGCCGACGCCCTGGAGAACGAGCGCGACGTCACCGCCGCGCCGCTGCTGCTGAAGAAGAAGGACGCGGAGGCGAAGGCCACCGTCGACCAGGCCCGCCGGGCCACGGACGCGGCCGCGGCCACCTTCCACGAGGCGACGAAGAGCGCCCCGGGCGACTCCGGCCTGCAACGGCGGCTGAAGCTGTTCGGCGAGGCCGAGCCCAAGCTGGCGCAACTGCGGCAGGTGGCCTACACCTCCAGGACGACCGGCGTCCAGACCGAGGAGGGCTACGTCACGGTCGCCCACCCGCTGATGGAGTTCGCCAACGAGCTGGGCCTGGGCACCGGCAACATCACCTCCTACGGCCGTACCGTCTACGCGATGTCGCTGACCAAGGCGGCGCTGTCCCTGGAGCGTTCGATCGGCACGCACCTGCTGGTCAAACCCGGTCCGGACGCACCGAACCTGGCGACCCAGCGGGTCTCCCTCTCCTCTTACGCCTACCTCGAACGCATCGCCATCGAGGAGTACACGGGCGGTGGCACCGAGGCCGACGCGCAGAAGCTCGACGACGCCAGGGAGAGGATCAAGGCGGACGGCGCGGCCCTGGCCCAGAAGGCCAAGGCGGCGGACCCGCAGTACGTCGCTCCCCCGGCCGACCCGTCCGACATGGTCACGGCGGTCGCCACCATGCAGGACACCAGCGAGTCCACGCGCCGGCAGCTCGCCGCCAAGGGCATCACCGCCGACAACTGGTGGGCGGCCAACACGCTGAAGTACAAGGCCTACCGCCAGATCGAGTCCGACCTGGCCGACAAGGCCGTGGGCGAGGCGTCCGGCATCGCCGACGACGCCAAGACCTCCGCCTTCATCACCGGTGCCGTGGTCGTCGTCGCCCTGCTGGCCGCCTTCATCCTGGCCGGTCTGGTGGCCCGCCAGATGAGCCGCTCGATGCGCCGGCTGCGCAACGCCGCGTTCGGCATCGCCGAGCAGCGCCTGCCGATGCTGGTCGACCAACTCTCCCGTACCGACCCGGGCCGGGTCGACACCCGGGTGGCGCCGATCCCGATCACCACCAAGGACGAGATCGGCGAGGTCGCCCGCGCCTTCGACCAGGTCCACCGCGAAGCGGTCCGGCTCGCCTCCGAGCAGGCCCTGCTGCGGGGCAACATCAACGCGATCTTCACCAACCTCTCCCGCCGCAACCAGTCGCTGATCGAGGGCCAGCTCACCCTGATCACCGACCTGGAGAACAACGAGGCGGACCCGGACCAGCTGGAGAACCTCTTCCGGCTGGACCACCTGGCCACCCGTATGCGCCGCAACGGCGAGAACCTCTTGGTCCTCGCCGGCGAGGAGCCCGGCCGCCGCTGGGACCAGCCGGTGCCGCTGGTCGACGTGCTGCGGGCCGCCTCCTCGGAGGTGGAGCAGTACGAGCGCATCGAGCTGTCCGGGGTGCCGGAGGCCGAGATCCACGGCCGCGCGGTCACCGACCTCGTGCACCTGCTGGCCGAGCTGCTGGAGAACGCCACCACGTTCTCCTCCCCGCAGACCAAGGTCCGGGTGACGGCGACCCGCCTGCCCGACGGCCGCGTCATGATCGAGATCCACGACAAGGGCATCGGCCTGACCGCCGAGGACTTCGCGGACATCAACCACAAGCTGGCCAACCCGCCGACCGTGGACGCCGCGGTCTCCCAGCGCATGGGCCTGTTCGTGGTCGGCCGGCTGTCCGACCGGCACGGCATCCGGGTCCAGCTCCGCCCCTCGGGCGAGCAGGCCGGCACGACCTCCCTGGTCATGCTGCCGGACGCGATCACGCACGGCGGTGGCGGCGAAGCCCCGCGGGACCGCGACGACTTCACCGTCTCGCAGATCATCCCGGAGCAGCAGTTCCAGGGTGAGGGCTTCGGCCAGGTGCAGCAGCCCCTGCGCACCGCCGCCGAACTCGGCTTCGACGACAGCCGCTACACCGAGGTGCCGGACGACGCCCGCGGCCTCGACCCGGTCGGCCGTTCGCGGATGCGCGACGAGCGCCGGGCGTCGCTGGACACCCCTGCCCCCGGGGCGCCGGCCGAGGAGCCGCGGCAGGAGAGCGCCGGGCCCGCCACCGGCTACACCGACCCGTTCACCAGTCAGCACGCGTACCCGGAGCAGCAGTCCTACCAGGAGCAGCAGCAGGCGTACGGCGACGGGCGGCAGCAGGCGTACGACGAGCAGCAGCGGCAGGGCTTCGAGGCGCCGGCGTACCAGGACCCGCAGCAGCACGCGGCGTACGAGCGGTCCTACGAGCAGCCGTACGACGAGCAGTACTACGCGCCGAACGGCGGGGTGCCGCAGCACGAGGGCCTCTCCCCGAACGGTGGTCATCCGGAATCGGCGGCGGCGTACCCGGACCCCGCCCAGACGCCGGCCTACCGGGACGACTGGCCGCAGCAGGACGCCTACCAGCACGGTTACCCGGCCCAGTACGCTCCGGAAGCGGAATCCGCGCAGGCCGCTGACGCGGGTGAGCGCGACCGCGTAGGCTTCGACGGTCCGGGCACGGACTCCCCCGCCGCACACGAGCTGACCGACGCCGGGCTGCCGCGCCGCGGTTCCACCGCGAGCGGTGCGAACGGCGCCGGCGCCCCCGACGGCACGGCGCGCGCGCAGCGGGAGACGCCGGCCCCGGCACCGGGCGGCACGCCGGGAGCGAGCGGCGACAGCGGCTGGCGTTCGGCGAACGACGAGCGGTGGCAGCAGGCCTCCCAGCTCCGCAAGCCCAAGGCAGGCGGGGTCACCGCCTCCGGTCTGCCGCGGCGGGTACCCAAGGCCAACCTGGTCGAGGGTGCCGCCGAGTCCACCCCCCAGGGAGGCCCACAGGTCTCCCGCGCCCCGGAGGACGTCCGGGGCAGGCTGAGCAACCTGCGCCGGGGCGTCCAGCGTGGACGCAGCGCAGGCAGTGAAACGAACGGCCAGGCCACTACCGATCAGCACAGTGGTCCTGACAGCACCTACGACCAGGAGCGTTAGTGTGAGCCCGATGAGCCAGGCGGCACAGAACCTGAACTGGTTGATCACCAACTTCGTGGACAACACCCCGGGGGTGTCCCACACCGTGGTGGTCTCCGCCGACGGACTCCTTCTGGCGATGTCCGAAGGCTTCCCCCGCGACCGTGCCGACCAGCTCGCGGCCGTCGCCTCCGGTCTGACCTCGCTGACCGCCGGTGCCTCGCGCATCTTCGAGGGCGGCAGTGTGAACCAGACGGTTGTGGAGATGGAGCGAGGATTTCTCTTCATCATGTCCATTTCCGACGGTTCGTCGCTCGCGGTGCTGGCCCATCCCGAGGCGGACATCGGCCTCATCGGGTACGAGATGGCCCTTCTGGTGGACCGCGCGGGCACGGTCCTCACCCCGGATCTCCGCGCGGAGCTCCAGGGAAGCCTTCTCAACTGACAATCGGACGGTGCGTATTCGCGTCCCGGGGCCGTAAGGTTTCGGGACGCGGCTCCACAGGGATGGGCGCCCGACGCACTCGGAGGAGGAGAAAGTGGCAACACCCCCAGGCGGTTCGTCTTCGGGCAACTGGTCGTACGGTCCCGCACAGGGCCAGGGCGACGGTTCGGCGAACCGGTACGGCTTCCCCTCCGCTCCCCGTCACCGGCGGCCGTACGGTCCGCAGGGCCCGGGCCCCTCTCCGTACGACCAGCCTCCGGCCCCGCGCATCCAGCCGGTCCAGCCGCAGCACCAGCCCGAGCCGGCCCCGGCCGCGAACAACCCCCTGGTGCGTCCGTACGCCATGACCGGCGGCCGGACCCGCCCGCGCTACCAGCTCGCCATCGAGGCACTGGTGCACACCACCGCCGCTCCGCACCAGATGCAGGGCCAGTTGCCCGAGCATCAGCGGATCTGCAATCTGTGCCGGGAGATCAAGTCGGTCGCGGAGGTCTCCGCGCTGCTGTCGATCCCCCTCGGCGTGGCCAGGATTCTCGTCGCCGACTTGGCGGAGGCGGGCCTGGTCGCCATCCATCAGCCCGGCGGCAACGAGAACGCCGGAGGCCAGCCAGACGTGACTTTGCTCGAAAGGGTGCTCAGTGGACTTCGCAAGCTCTAGCGGCGGTCCTTCCCGCTCCACCACCTCCGCGAAGATCGTGGTGGCGGGCGGCTTCGGCGTGGGCAAGACCACGTTCGTCGGCGCTGTCTCGGAGATCAACCCGCTGCGCACAGAGGCCGTCATGACGTCCGCGTCGGCCGGCATCGACGACCTCACCCACACCGGGGACAAGACGACGACCACCGTCGCCATGGACTTCGGCCGCATCACCCTGGACCAGGACCTGATCCTGTACCTGTTCGGCACCCCCGGCCAGGACCGCTTCTGGTTCATGTGGGACGACCTGGTCCGCGGCGCCATCGGCGCGATCGTCCTGGTCGACACCCGCCGCCTCGCCGACTGCTTCCCCGCCGTCGACTACTTCGAGAACAGCGGACTGCCCTTCGTCATCGCCCTCAACGGCTTCGACGGCCAGCAGCCGTACAACCCGGACGAGGTGCGCGAGGCGCTGCAGATCGGCCCGGACACCCCGATCATCACGACGGACGCCCGCCACCGCGCGGACGCCAAGTCGGCGCTGATCACGCTGGTGGAGCACGCCCTGATGGCACGCCTGCGGTAGCGCCGGACCACCGGAACCGGCCCCCGCCTCTCCTCCCGAGAGCGACGGGGGCCGTTGCGTGTGCGGGGACGCCGGGGAGCGGAGGGGGCGGGAGCCGGGCCGCCGGACGCGCCGCGGCCCCGCCCTCCCGGAGGAGTGGCGGGGCCGTGGGTACGCGCGGAAGGGCTCAGTGCCAGCTGTGCGGGGCGCGGAAGCCGCCCTCGCGCTCCAGGCGGCGCCAGCCCGCCCGGGGGCGGCCGCGGTGGGCCTGGGCGGAGGGCTCGGTGCGGGCGGCGGCGCGGGCCATGAGGATGGCCGTGATGGCGGCGACCTCCTCGGGCTCGGCGTGGCCCTTCTCGACGCGGATGTCAGGAG
Source organism: Streptomyces sp. NPDC025833 (assembly GCF_055558055.1). Classification (NCBI taxonomy): domain Bacteria; kingdom Bacillati; phylum Actinomycetota; class Actinomycetes; order Kitasatosporales; family Streptomycetaceae; genus Streptomyces; species Streptomyces sp. NPDC025833. Next base: position 216,178 of record NZ_JBVHNF010000003.1, on the reverse strand, counting down.
TGCTCATGGGTGTCAGTCTCCGGGGCAGAGGGGTCCGCTGGGTCACTGCGGCGGGTTGCCGTGCTTGCGCGAGGGCAGGTCGGCGTGCTTGGAGTGCAGCATCGCCAGGGACTTGATCAGCACCTCGCGGGTCTCCGCGGGGTCGATGACGTCATCGACCAGGCCGCGTTCGGCCGCGTAGTACGGGTGCATCAGCTCGGCCTTGTACTCCTTGACCATCTTCTGACGCATGGCCTCGGGGTCCTCCGCGCCGGCGATCTGGCGGCGGAAGATGACGTTGGCGGCGCCTTCGGCACCCATGACGGCGATCTCGTTGGTCGGCCAGGCGTAGGTCAGGTCGGCGCCGATGGACTGGCTGTCCATGACGATGTACGCCCCGCCGTACGCCTTGCGCAGGATGAGCGAAATCCTCGGCACGGTCGCGTTGCAGTAGGCGTACAGCAGCTTCGCGCCGTGGCGGATGATTCCGCCGTGCTCCTGGTCGACACCGGGGAGGAACCCCGGCACGTCCAGGAACGTCACGATCGGGATATTGAAAGCGTCACACATCTGTACGAAACGCGCAGCTTTTTCACTCGCCTCGATGTCCAGGACGCCGGCGAGGACCTGCGGCTGGTTGGCGATGATGCCGACCACCTGGCCGTCCAGGCGGGCCAGGGCGCAGATGATGTTGCGCGCCCAGCGCTCGTGGACCTCCAGGTACTCGCCGTCGTCGACGATCTCCTCGATGACCTTGGCCATGTCGTACGGCCGGTTGCCGTCGGCCGGGACCAGGTCGAGCAGGACGTCGGAGCGGCGGTCCGCCGGGTCCGAGGAGTCCGCGCGGGGCGGGTTCTCGCGGTTGTTCTGCGGGAGCAGCGAGAGCAGGTACCGCACCTCGGCGATGCAGGTCTCCTCGTCGTCGTACGCGAAGTGGCAGACGCCGGAGGTCTCGGCGTGCACGTCGGCGCCGCCGAGGCCGTTCTGGGTGATCTCCTCGCCGGTGACCGCCTTGACCACGTCCGGGCCGGTGATGAACATCTGCGAGGTCTCGCGGACCATGAAGACGAAGTCCGTCAGGGCCGGGCTGTAGGCCGCGCCGCCCGCGCACGGGCCGAGCATCACCGAGATCTGCGGGATGACGCCCGACGCCCGGGTGTTGCGCTGGAAGATGCCGCCGTACCCGGCGAGCGCCGAGACGCCCTCCTGGATGCGGGCGCCGGCGCCGTCGTTCAGCGAGACCAGCGGGGCACCGGCCGCGATGGCCATGTCCATGATCTTGTGGATCTTCGTGGCGTGCGCCTCGCCCAGCGCGCCGCCGAAGATCCGGAAGTCGTGGGCGTAGACGAAGACCGTCCGGCCCTCCACCGTGCCCCAGCCGGTGATCACACCGTCGGTGTACGGCTTCTTCGCCTCCAGGCCGAAACCGGTCGCCCGGTGCCGGCGCAGCTGCTCGACCTCCTGGAAGGACCCGGCGTCCAGGAGCAGCTCGATCCGCTCCCGCGCCGTCAGCTTGCCCTTGGCGTGCTGCGCCTCGGTCGCCTTCTCGCTCGGACCGGCCACGGCCCGGGCACGGATGCCGTGCAGCTCGGCGACCCGTCCGCGCGCGTCCGTCGGCTCACCGGTCGGCTCACCCGTCGTCTCTTCCAAAACGGTCATGTAGCGACCTTACGAAGGACACCAAGAAAAGCGAGCCGTCGACTCTGTACAGTCTCCGGCCCGTTTTCCTGGTACGAGTGAACAGAACCGGGGCGGAATGCAGCCGTTCCGACTGCTCAGACGGGCGTCGGCTTGTAGGTAGACGACAAGACGTCAGCCGGGAGCCACCTCACATTCACGGCGGCAACATGCCATCACCGGAGTGACACGGAGGGCCCGGACGGCGGTCAGCCGGGAGGGCCCGGGCGCCGTCGGCACCCCCACCGTACCCGTCCGCCGGAGGTGCCCGGCCGCCGGACCCGTCCGGGGGACGGCGCCGGCCGGACCCGCGGCCGGCCGGTCACCGCCCTCCCGCGGTCAGCAGCCGCCGCAGTTGTAGTAGAGGACGTCCCAGTGGTTGCCCTCGTCGGCGTAGATGTTGCCGGAGCCGGACTTGTACTGCGGGGCTCCGTCGCCGCGCAGGCCGATGTAGGTGAAGGTGTTCTTGACGTACGAGGTCACGCACGTGTTCTTGGCGTAGTCGAGCTTGTAGCCGTTCCAGTGCGAGTAGGTGCCGGAGGCATGCCCCGTCTCGGTGCCGCCGGTGATGTTCAGGGCGCAGCCGCTGGCCCCCTTGAGGGTCTGGGCGCCCTGCGCCGTGGCGAGGTTGAGCTGTTCGAAGGACGTACAGGTCGAGTTGTTCCGGTCGGAGCAGTTGCCGGAGGACGACCAGGTGATGCCGGACGAACGGAACATCGAGGTGGCGGTCGCGTGGCTGATCTTGCTGACGGCGAAGGCGTCGGTCGCGGTGCCGAGGACGGCGACGCCGGGCGCGGCGACGAGGGCCAGCGCGGTCAGGAGCGCGCGGGTCTTGAGCGGCTTCATGAGTACCTCCCTGCGGTGGGCCGTGCTTCTTCGGTGGGTCGGCTGTGCAGGCGGTGCAGGCAGATGGTGCACGAGGGCCAGGTGTGCGCACCAGGGGGCGGATGTGGTGACTCTGTGCGATCCTGGGAACACCATCCGGATGATGTTGAAAATTAAACGGAATGGGTCTACTGTCGGACGCGTCGGTTCGTTTAACGTTCAACCAGGAGGCCATCATGGGCATCTTCAGCCGCAAGGACAGCACCCCCGCCGCCGCGCAGACCACCGCCGGCCCCGACCTGAGCGCCCTGACCGGCGACTACACGATCGACCAGGCCCACAGCACGATCGGCTTCGTGGCCCGGCACGCCATGGTCACCAACGTCAAGGGCGGTTTCTCCGAGTTCACCGGCTCGCTGCACCTGGACGGCGCCGACCCCAGCCGGTCGACCGCCACGCTCGACATCCAGATGGCCAGCATCGACACCGGCAACGCCGACCGTGACGCCCACCTGAAGTCGGCCGACTTCTTCAAGATCGACGAGTTCCCGACGATGACGTTCCGCTCCACCGGGGCGCAGGCCCTGGGCGGCGACGACTACCGCATCACCGGCGACCTCTCCATGCTCGGCGTCACCAAGCAGATCTCCATCGACCTGGAGTTCAACGGCTCCGCGAAGGACCCGTTCGGCAACGAGCGCGCCGGTTTCGAGGGCAAGGCCGAGCTGCTGCGCTCCGAGTGGGGCCTGACCTGGAACGCCGCGCTGGAGACGGGTGGCGTCCTGATCTCCGACAAGATCAAGCTGGTGTTCGACATCTCGGCGATCAAGAACGCGTGAGCCCCCGGCGGCCCGGCCGGCCCCGGCGCCCCGCCCCCGCGCGCCCGCCCTCCACCCCTGCTCGCCGGCAGGAGGGGGCGGGCGCTTCGGCGTGCCCCGGGGGGTCCTGAGTGATCGACTAGGGTTGCCCGATGTTCAAGGGAAAACTGGTCAGGCTGCGCGCGCTGCGCGCGGCGGACGCCGAGCACCATCTCCGCTGGCGCAACGACCCCGAGGTGGTGCGCTGGGCCGCGGGCGGCGACCCGTCCTTCGGCCCGGTCACGGCGGAGGCGATCGGGCTCGGCTTCGACACGATGCTGCGCCTGAGCCCGCGGGAGTCGGCCGTGTTCACGGTCGAGGACCTGGCGAGCGGCGAAGTGATAGGCATGGCCGACTACCGGGACCTCGACCCCTACGCCGGGGTGGCCACGCTGGGCGTCACCATCGGCGAGCGGGAGTTCTGGGGCCGCGGCCACGGCAGTGACGCGGTACGGCTGCTCGTGGACCACCTGTTCGGCGCCTACTCCCTGAACCGGCTGGAACTGGATACCTGGAGCGGCAACGAGCGCGCCGTGCGCGCCTTCACCAGGCTCGGCTTCCGCGAGGAAGGCCGCCGCCGGTCGGCGGTGCTGGTGGGAGGGGAGCGCTACGACCGCGTGCTCTTCGGCATGCTGCGCGAGGAGTGGGCGAACCCCGTGTGATCCGGCGTCCCGGCCCGGGGGCGGACGGGAAACCCCCGGGCAAGCGGCCGTAGCCCGCCGGCAGCCTCAGGTGCGGTCGCTCCCCGCCCCGAACTCGCACCAGACGACCTTGCCCGGGTCCCGTTCCGTCACGCCCCACTTGTCCGCGAGGGCGGCGACGAGCAGCAGGCCCCGGCCGTGTTCCGCCTCCGCCTCCCGGAGTCCGTCCGGGACCCGGACCACACCTCCCCCGCTGTCGTGCGCCTCCACGCGCAGGGCGCCGTCGGTGTGCAGGGTCAGCCGGAGGAGGAAGCCGCGGCCGGCCGGGACGCCGTGGAGGAGGGCGTTGGTCGCCAGTTCGCTCACGCAGAGCAGTACGTCGTCGCCGCGCTCGGTGGCGGCCCAGTCCGTCAGCGCCTCGCGGGCGAACTCGCGTGCGATCCGTACCGACCTGCGGTCGCGGCGGTAGAACGCCTGGCGCGTGTGGGGGGTCTGAGGTTCCGCGTTCATGAGCCGAGTGTCACTGAGCGTCACTACACTGGGTCAGTGAGTGAAGTCGTAGTGCTGATTGCTACGGGTCCACTACGAGGGATCGTGGCGCGCGCGGGGGAAGGGAACGGCCATGCACGAGGCAATGAGGCCGAAGAAGGTCGGTTCCTGGTACGCGGTGGGTGCGCTCGTGGCGCACTTCCGGAAGAAGGCGCGTCTCACGCAGGAGCGGTTCGCGGAGCTGGCGAGCCTGTCGGTCGACACGGTGAGGTCGATCGAGCAGGGCAGGCTCGCCCTCCAGCCCGACCGGGCCGAGCAGTTCGACGAGCTGCTGGAGACGGGCGGCGCGTTGGCGGTCCTGGTGGCCCGGCTGCCGGTACGGGACCGGATCGTGCAGTTCGCGCAGGGGCTGGTGGATCACGAGCAGGAGGCAATGAGCATCCTCTCGTATCAGAGCCTGGTGGTTCCGGGGCTCCTACAGACCAGGGACTATTGCCGTGCCGTGTTCGGCTACCGCTACCCAGCGCTCGGAAACGAGACCGCCGAGCAGTGGGTGAACGCCCGGATGGAACGACAGTTGATCTGGCAACGGGAACGGCCCCCCGTCGGCCACTTCGTCATGGAGGAGGGCATCCTCCGGCGGGAGGTCGGAGGCCCGGAAGTCATGCGAGAGCAGATCCGGCAGATCCTGGAGTACACCGAGCCGGCTCACATGAGCTTTCAGATCATGCCTGAGGCCCGGACGCCACATGCTTGCCTCGACGGCCCCATGGTGCTGCTGGAAACTCCCGAGTACGACCGCCTCATCTACTTGGAAGTACAGCGCGCCAGTTTTCTCGTCGCTGACCCCGATGAGGTCAGCGACTATCACCTCCAGTATGGAATGCTGCGGTCACAGGCCCTCTCACCCGACGAGAGCATGCGCCTCCTAAACGGACTGCTAGGAGAGTCATGAACACCGCAGCATTGGCGTGGTTCAAGTCCAGCTACAGCGGCAGCCAGGGCGGCGACTGCCTCGAACTCGCCTACACCTGGCGCAAGTCCAGCCACAGCGGCAGCGAGGGCGGCGACTGCGTGGAGGTCGCCGCCCACCCCGCCGCCATCCACGTCCGCGACTCCAAGAACACCACCGGCCCCGTCCTCAGCCTCTCCCCCGCCGCCTGGGGCGGGTTCCTGGGCGGCGTCGGCCGCTGAGCGGGGGCTCAGAAGCCTCCGCCGAAGTCGCCTCCGTCGCCGCCCCCGCCGAAGTCGCCGCCGCCGTCGCCGAAGCCGCCCCCGAAGTCGCCGGGGCTGAAGTCGGTGCCCGAGACGTCGCCGCCCTCGTAGCCGCCGGAACCGAAGTCGCCGGGCCCGCCGAAGTCGCCGTACCCGGTGCCGTAGTCGGCCGCGTAGGAGGGGGCGGCCATCATGCCGCCCAGCACCGTGCCGACGAGGAGGCCGGGCAGGATGCCGCCGCCGAAGTAGCCGCCGGCCCAGGGGCCGTAGGCGGGGCCCGCGTCCCAGTAGGGGCGGCGGCCGTACTCCGTGTCGACCTCGCGGACCGCCGGGTCGAGTCCGTCGGCCAGCCGGGCGGCGTCCGCCGCGCAGACCGGGACCTCGCGTGCGGCTCCGCCGGGCGGGGTCCAGGTGGCGTCGGCGACCGCGGGCCCGTGCCGGGGGTCGAAGAAGCAGGGCGGGCGGCGCTCGGGGAGGGGACGGCGCTCGCGCCGGGCGGCGAGCCGGGCGAGGGAGAAGCGGCCGTCCTCCAGCGCCTCGGTGACCCCGCGGACGTCCTCCGGTTTCGCCGCCGCGGCCATGCGCTGCTTGGCGGTGTCGTAGGCGTCGAGCGCGTGCTCGTAGTCGGCGCGCATGGCGTCGTCGGCGCCCGGCTCCGCGGGCTGGAAGTCGAGGCGGTCGAGTTCCTCGCCGAACGCGGTGATGTCCTCGTCCACCACCACCCGCAGCCGGTCCAGGGCGGCCCGCTGCTCCTCCTCGCGGCGCCGGCGGTTGCGGCGGACCAGGGCGTAGGCGCCCGCGCCGCCGGCCACCAGGACCGCGCCCGCCGTGATCAGCACCGCGCCGGAGGCCCCGCCGTCCCCGGTCGAACCGCCCCAGCTCCTCGGGGCGTGGCCGCCCATGTTGGCGAGGGCGCGGTCGGTGAAGTCGGTGAGCTGGGCCTTGGCGTCCTCGCCCTGGACACTGGCGACCAGGTTCCTGCGGGCCGTGGCCGACATGACGGAGGAGTCGGCGCGGGCGTCGAAGCGGTCGCCGAGGCGGATGCCGTACAGGCCGGTGACGCCGGTGGCGGCACGCAGGTGCGAGAACAGGTCCTTCGTGGGGTAGCCGGCCGGGAGGACCGCGACGAACAGGGGTTTGTCGGCGTCCTTGATCCGCGCGGCGAGCGTGGCGGCGTCCGCCGCCGAGAGCTGGTCCCGGGCCGCCGGGTCGACGTAGACCGGGCCCTTGCGCAGGGCCTCGGCGACGGTGGAGACGCCGGTGTCCGCGCGGGCGCCGGGGGCGAGCGCGAACACGGCCGCCAGCACCAGCGTCAGGGCGGCCAGCAGGGCGGGGACGCTTCGGGTCCGCGGCAGGGCCTTCATGTCTCGAACCTACCCGAAGCCCCCGCGGTCCGGCCGCCCGGCGGATGCCCGCCGGCCCGGCCGGGCCCGGGGGGCGGCGGTGTGGCGTGGTGCGGATCGGCCGTCCCGGGACCAAGGTGGAGGCATGACCACACCGCAGGATCTCTTCCTCGTCAGCCTCGACATCCCCCGTGAGCAGCCCGTCGAGCAGGGGGACCTGTCCCTGGCGCTGGCCGGGGCCGAGCTGGTCGACCTCCTCGGCGCCCGGGCGCTCACCCTGGCGGACGGGCGGATCGTGCCGGGTCCGGTGCTGACCACGGGCGACCGGCTGCTGGACGAGGCGGGCGCGGCGCTGGTCCGCGAGGAGCCGTACGAGACGGTGGAGGACTGGCTGTGGCGGCGCGGGCAGGGGCTGGCGACGGCCTACCGGGACGTCCTGGAGGGCGAGGGGCAGCTCACCGGGCGGCGCCGGCACTGGCTCGCGCTGCGCGACCGGGACGACCCGGCGGCCGACACCCCGGCCCGGCGGCGCGCGGCCGACCGGTGGTGGTCCCACGAACCCGTCCTGGCGGGGCTCGCCTCCACCCTCGGCATCCCGGACGACCGCCCGGCCGCGCCCGAGCCCGGGGACGAGGCGGTCGTCACCGTGCTGGTGGCGGTCGGCGACGCGGTGACGGAGCTGGAGGCCGTGCGGGAGCGGCGGCGCATCGAGAACGTGGCCTTCGACAACATCTGGCGGGCGCCCTGAGCGGCACCGGGCGGCCCCCGCCTCACAGGATCAGCTCGCCGATCCCCAGCAGGTTGCCCTCGCTGTCCCGGAACCAGGCGCCCCACTCCCCGCGCGCGCCCTTGCCCGGGTAGTTGCCCTCGATCTCGGCGATGCCGTGCCGGCTGCGGAAGCCCGGCGCGTCGACCTCCTCGAAGACGACGCCCCGGCGGCACGGTTCCGCCACGGCCGCCTCGATGTCGTCCACCTCGAAGGCCATCTGGGTGAACGTGCCGGGCGAGGCCCCGTCGAGCGGAACATGACGAAGTCCACGCCCGCGCACCGGTACAGCAGTCCGCCGGGCCGCTCGTCCACCGGGTGCGGGCCCAGCCGCTCGGCGTAGAAACGCCGGGCCCGTTCCAGGTCCCGTGCGGGGAGCCGGGTCGCGACCCGGGCCCCGGCCGACGCGCCGCTCGCGTGTGAGGTCATGCCTCCACTGTGCCTACCGGGCGGGCTCCACGCCCGCCCGGAGGAGGCCGTACGTGTACGCGTCCTCCAGGGCCTGCCAGGAGGCGGCGATGACGTTCTCGGCCACGCCCACCGTGGCCCACTCGCCCGAGCCGTCCGAGGTGGAGATGAGCACGCGGGTGGTGGACGACGTGCCGTGCTTGCCCTCCAGGATGCGGACCTTGTAGTCGACCAGCTCCAGGTTGGCGAGCTGCGGGTAGATCCGCTCCAGCGCCACGCGCAGGGCCCGGTCCAGGGCGTTGACCGGGCCGTTGCCCTCCGCGGTGGCGACGATCCGCTCGCTCTTGGCCCAGAGCTTGACGGTGGCCTCGTTGGCGTGGGTGCCGTCGGGCCGGTCCTCCACGATGGCCCGCCAGGACTCGACGTCGAAGTACTTCAGCGGCCGGCCCTCGACCTCGGCGCGCAGCAGCAGTTCGAAGGAGGCGTCGGCGGCCTCGTAGGTGTACCCCTTGAGCTCCCGCTCCTTCACCCGCTCGACCACCCGGCCGACCAGCTCGCGGTCGCCGCCCAGGTCGATGCCCAGCTCCTTGCCCTTCAGCTCGATGGAGGCGCGGCCCGCCATGTCGGAGACCAGCATGCGCATGGTGTTGCCGACCAGTTCGGGGTCGATGTGCTGGTACAGGTCCGGGTCGACCTTGATGGCGGAGGCGTGCAGGCCGGCCTTGTGCGCGAAGGCGGAGACGCCCACGTACGGCTGGTGCGTGGACGGCGTCAGGTTGACGACCTCGGCGATGGCGTGGGAGATGCGGGTGGTCTCGCGGAGCCTGCCCTCGGGCAGCACCTTCTTGCCGTACTTCAGTTCCAGGGCCGCGACCACCGGGAACAGGTTGGCGTTGCCGACGCGTTCGCCGTAGCCGTTGGCCGTGCACTGCACGTGGGTCGCGCCCGCGTCGACGGCGGCCAGCGTGTTGGCGACCGCGCAGCCGGTGTCGTCCTGGGCGTGGACGCCGAGCCGGGCGCCGGTGTCGGCGAGGACGGTGGAGACGACCGCGTGCACCTGGGCGGGGAGCATGCCGCCGTTGGTGTCGCAGAGGACGACGACGTCGGCGCCGGCCTCGGCGGCGGTGCGGACGACGGCCTTGGCGTACTCGGGGTCGGCGCGGTAGCCGTCGAAGAAGTGCTCGCAGTCCACGAAGACCCGGCGGCCCTGCTCCTTGAGGTGGGAGACGGTGTCGCGGACCATCTCCAGGTTCTCGTCCAGGGTGGTGCGCAGGGCCAGCTCCACGTGCCGGTCGTGCGACTTGGCGACCAGGGTGATCACCGGGGCGCCGGACGCCAGCAGCGCCTGGACCTGGGGGTCCTCGGCGGCCTTCGTGCCGGCGCGGCGGGTGGCGCCGAAGGCGACGAGCCGGGCGTGCCGGAACTCGATCTCCGCCTGGGCACGGGCGAAGAACTCGGTGTCGCGGGGGTTGGCGCCGGGCCAGCCGCCCTCGATGAAGCCGACGCCGAAGTCGTCCAGGTGCCGGGCGATGGCGAGCTTGTCCGCGACGGTGAGGTTGATGCCCTCGCGCTGCGCGCCGTCGCGCAGCGTGGTGTCGAAGACGTGGAACGAGTCGTCGAGCTCGCTGGTTGCCGTCTCGGTCATGTTCTCAAGGCTCCTGTTGTGGATCTTCGGTCTTACCGGAATGACCGGCTCCACCGTCCCCCCAGTATTCCCTCGCGCTCCGTCGCCGGCTGAAGGTGGGCCGGAAAACGAAAAAACCCCTCGCGGGTGCGAGAGGTCTGCGCGCGGGTCGAGGACGACGATGGCCACCCGCATCTGGTCGTACGAGGTGGTCACTGCGGACCGGCGCGCCTGCTGCCCATAATCATGGCGAACGAGAGCACGGGGAAAGTCTGGCACAGCGCCGCGCCCGATCAGTCCACCGTCTCAGTATGCGGTCGGCGGGCTGGACTTTCGGGAGTCCGCGGCGCTCCCCCGGCCGGCCTCCACCCGGTTCAGGTCCAGGTCCTTCGTCTCGCGCATGGTGACGTACACGCCGAGCGAGACGGCGGCGCAGGCGGCCACGTACCAGGAGAAGCCGGATTCGATGCCGCCCTTCTTGAACCACAGCGCGACGTACTCGGCGGTGCCGCCGAAGAGGGCGTTGGCGACGGCGTACGGCAGGGCCACCCCGAGCGCGCGCACGCCGGTGGGGAACAGCTCGGCCTTCACGCAGGCGTTGATCGAGGTGTAGCCGGTGACCACGGTCAGCGCGAGCAGGGCGAGGCCGAGGGCGGACCAGTAGCCGTCGGCGTGCCGGAGCAGGGTCATGATCGGGACGGTGAGGACGGTGGAGCCGACCGCGAAGGTGATGAGCAGCGGGCGGCGGCCGACGCGGTCGGAGAGGGCTCCGGCGAACGGCTGGAGCGCGGCGAAGACGATCAGGGCGGTGAAGGAGACCAGGGTCGCCGTCTCCTTGGGCAGGCCCGCGGAGTTGGAGAGGTACTTGGTCAGGTAGGTCGTGTAGGTGTAGTAGGCCACCGTGCCGCCCATGGTGAGGGCGACGACCAGGAACGCCTCGCGCCGGTGCTGCCACAGGACGCGCAGGGTGCCGCGCTCCCCGGCGTGTGAGGTGTCCTGCGCGTACACCTCGGTCTCCGGCATGCTGCGGCGCAGGTGGAAGACGACCACCGCGCCGAGCGCGCCGACGGCGAACGGGATGCGCCAGCCGTAGCCGTGCAGGGCGTCGTCGGACAGGGTGTGCTGGAGGACGATCAGCAGGCCGAGGCCGGCGATCTGGCCGGCCGTCATGGACACGTACTGGAAGCTGGAGGCGAAGCCGCGCCGGGCCGGGTCCGACGCCTCGGTGAGGTAGGTGGCGCTGGCCGCGTACTCGCCGCCCACCGACAGGCCCTGGAGCAGGCGGGCGACGAGCAGGACGAGTGCGCCGCCGTAGCCGGCGACCGCGTAGGTGGGGGCGACGGCGACTAGGAGCGCCGACGCCGACATCAGGGTGACGGTCAGGGTGAGCGCCGCCTTGCGGCCCTTGCGGTCGCCGACCCTGCCCAGCAGCCAGCCGCCCACCGGCCGCATGAAGAAGCCGACGGCGAAGATGCCGGCGGTGTTCATGAGCTGGGCGGTGGGGTTGCCGCTGGGGAAGAACGCGCCGGCGAAGTAGGGGGCGAAGCTCGCGTACACGAACCAGTCGAACCACTCGACCATGTTGCCCGCCGAGCCCACCCAGATCCGCTTCCAGTGGTGTCGTCCCATGGCCCGTTACTGCCCGCCGGCACCCCGGACGACGCCTGCGGCGGGCCGGCGGGCGGGCGCCCGGTCACCGGCTCTTCCCGGGACCGCCGTCACCCGGTCACCGGCCGCCCTTCCCGGGGGCGCCGAGGAGGTCGGTCACGAGCCGGCGGGCGTAGGCGGCGTCGAGGCCGGCCGGGCGGAAGAGGATGCGGTACATCAGGGGGGCGACGACGCGGTCCATGGCCGCTTCGACGTCCGGGGCGCCCTCCTCGGGGCCGACCGCGCGGGCGAGGATGACGTCGATCTGCTCCGCCGCGTAGGCCGAGCACCGGCCGGCGTTGTCGCCGTCCGGGTCGCCGAGCAGGGCGTCGCGGACGTACGCGCGGCCCGAGCCGGACGCCATCTCGTCGAGGAACTGCTCGGCCCAGGCAGTGAGGTCGGAACGCAGGTCGCCGTGGTCCGCCGGCTCACCGTCGGGGCGCAGTCGCTCCACCGCGACGTCCGACAGCAGTTCGGCCAGGTCGCCCCAGCGGCGGTAGATCGTCGACGGGGTGACGTCGGCGCGCTGGGCGATCAGCGGGACGGACAGCGCGTCGCGCCCCACCTCCGTCAGGAGTTCACGCACGGCGGAGTGCACCGCGGCCTGCACCCGGGCGCTGCGCCCGCCGGGGCGGACCATCTGCTTGCGGCTCATGACACCAGTTCACCCTGCTGCTGGGCACCCACTTCGCCCCGCCCACCGCCGGCCGGGTCGTCGCCCACGGCGACGCGTACCGGCTGCTGCCCGTCCCCGCGGCCTGACCGGGTCCGCGGGTTCCTCACGGAGGTGGCGGACGACGAACCGGCACTCGCGGCGTCGCCGCAGCGGTACGCCGGCGGCCCGCCGCGCGGGGACCACCGGTCGCCCGCGCCCCCGCAGGCCGTACCGGCCGCCGGGGCGGTGGTACCCGACCGGGCGGAGCCGTCTAGCGCGCCAGCAGCGCGTCCTCGACGAACTCCCGTACGTGCCGCAGCACTTGTGCGCGGTCGGTGCCGCGCAGTCCGATGGCGACGTGGATGGAGAACCCGTCGAGCAGCGCCCGCAGCCGCGCCGCGAAGCGGTCCGCGTCCACCGCGCGGAACTCGCCCCGCGAGATGCCCTCGGCGACCAGTGCGACCAGGTCGCGGTGCCAGGCGCCCTCGATCGCCGCCTGGCGCTCACGCGCGGCCTCGTCGGCGTTCTGCGAGCGGTTCCAGACCTCCAGCCAGAGCGTCCAGTGCGGGTCGCGGTGGCCGTCGGGCACGTACAGGTCGACGTAGGCGGACAGGCGCTCGCGGACGGTTCCGGGGCCGGTGAGCAGCCGGCCGCGCTCCGCCCCGAGCCGTCCCTCGCTCCACTCCAGGGTCCGCAGCAGCAGCTCGTCCTTGGAGCGGAAGTAGTACAGCAGGTGGCCGCTGCTCATGCCGACCTCGCGGCCCAGCCCCGCCATGGTCAACTTCTCCAGACCACGCTCGGCGATCATGCCCATGGCGGCGGCGAGGACCTCCTCGCGCGGCGGGGCGGGGGTACGGCGACGGGGCGCCGGAGCCGCGCTCATGCCGGCACCGCCCGGCCGACGTGGGCGGCACGGGCGGCACGGGGAACGGCCCGGGCCGCGTACCCGGTGGTGCGGTCACCGGCCGCGACCGCCGGCATGGCGCCGGGCTCCCCGGCCGGGCCACGGCGGCCGGTGAACCGCGCCGCACCAGGACGCGGGCACGGCTCGACCACGCCCGGCGGATGCGGGACGCACATGCCGCGAGGCCCAGCGGGGACGACAAGGCCGCGCACCGCCGCGTACCCGGCGGCACGGCCGACGGCCGCGACCGCAGGCCCGGTGCCGGGCTCCCCGGCCGGGCCACGGCGGCCGGTGAACCGCGCCGCACCAGGACGCGGGCACGGCTCGACCACGCCCGACGGATGCGGGACGCACATGCCGCGAGGACCGGCGGGGACGACAAGGCCGCGCACCGCCACGTACCCGGCGGCACGGCCGACGGCCGCGACCGCAGGCCCGGTGCCGGGCTCCCCCGCCGGGCCACGACAGCCGGTGAACCGCATCGCACCAGGACGCGGGCACGGCTCGACCACGCCCGACGGATGCGGGACGCGCGCGCCGCGAGGCCCGGCGGGGACGACGAGGCCGCGCACGATGGCGCGGCCGGCGGGCGCGAACGGCGGATCGGCGGCGTGGCGCCCGCGCGGCGGCCACGCTCCACCGGGAGCGGGCAGCTCGTGCCGGCCGCCGGGCCCGGGGATCACGTCGGGGCGCCGGGCCGGTGCGGTGAGCCGGGGGTCGCGCGCGGCGCGGGGCAGTACTTCCACGCGTCTGTTCTACCCGAACGCCCGCGTCACCGGGTCTTCGGCTGCTGCTGCGTGATGCAGTGGATGCCGCCGCCGCCCGCGAAGATCGTCCGCGCGTCCACCAGGGTCACCGTCCGCTCGGGGAACAGGCGGCGGAAGATGCCGGCGGCGATCTCGTCGCGCGGGTCGTCGAAGCCGCACAGCACGACCCCGCCGTTGCACAGGTAGTGGTTGATGTAGGAGTAGTCCGCCCAGTGGCCGTCGGCCTCCAGGACGGTCGGGGCGGGTACCTCGACGACCTCCAGCGCGCGGCCCCGGGCGTCGGTCGCCGACTTCAGCAGGCCGATGACCTCCTTGGTGACCTCGTGGTCCGGGTGCGCCGGGTCCGGCTGGTGGTGCGCGACCACGACGCCGGGGCGGGCGAAGGCGGCCACGATGTCGACGTGGCCGAGGGTGCCGAAGCCGTAGGGCGGGTAGTCGCTGGTCAGGCCGCGGGGCAGCCAGATCGCCTTCTCGGTGCCGAGGTGGGCGTGGATCTCGGCCTCCACCTCCTCCTTGGACCAGTGCGGGTTGCGCTCGGGGCCGAGCTGCACGGTCTCGGTGAGCAGGACGGTGCCCTCGCCGTCGACGTGGATCGCGCCGCCCTCGTTGACCAGCTTGGAGGCGTACGTCTTCGCGTCCGCGAGGCCGGCGACGTACGCGCCGATCTTCGAGTCGTGCTCCCAGCGGGCCCACTCCTGGGCGCCCCAGCCGTTGAACGTCCAGTCGACGGCGGCCAGTTCACCCCGGTCGTTGGTCAGGAAGGTGGGGCCGATGTCCCGCATCCAGGCGTCGTCCAGGTCCCGCTCGACGGTCTCGACACCGGCGCCGAGCAGGGCCCGCGCCTCGGCGGACTGGCCGGGGCCGCACACCACCGTCACCGGCTCGAAGCGGCGGACGGCGCGGGCCACCGACGCCCAGGCGAGGCGGGAGCGGCGGAGGTCCTCCGGGTCGTCGAAGGTGGGGTTGGGGCCGGGCCAGGCCATCCAGGTGCGCTCGTGCGGGGTCCACTCGGCGGGCATCCGGAAGCCGTCGGCGGCGGGCGTGGTCATGTGCATTCCCGGGTTCTCAGAGGAAGTAGAGGCGGTTGAGGGAGACGGAATCGGCGGGCTCGGAGCTGAGCGGGTCGCCGTCGAGGGTGACCAGACCGGTGCGCTGGTCGACGTCGACCGCTCCGACGCGGGCGTTCAGCCGCAGGTCGGCGGGGCCGATGCCGCGGGTGCCGCGGACGGCGACCCGGCGCCGGCGGGTGGGCATGGTGTCGTAGCCCTGCTCGACGGCCGCCCGGGCGACGAACGCCACCGAGAGGTCGGCGGCCGTGGCGCCGTACGCCCCGAACTGCGGCCCGAGGACGAGGGGTTCGCAGGTGTCGGTGGCCGCGTTGGGGTCGCCGACCACGCCGTAAGCCGGGAAGCCGGCCTTGAGGACGAGCTGCGGCTTGGCGCCGAAGTACTCCGGGCGCCACAGCACGATGTCGGCGAGCTTGCCGGGCTCGATCGAGCCGACCTCGTGGGCGAGGCCGTGCGCGATGGCGGGGTTGATGGTCAGCTTGGCCATGTAGCGCAGGACGCGGGCGTTGTCGTCGCCCTCGCCGTCGCCCTCCATCGGGCCCAGCTCGGCCTTCATCTTGCCGGCCATGGCGAACGTGCGGCGGACGGTCTCACCGGCGCGGCCCATGCCCTGCGCGTCGGAGGAGGTGATGCCGATCGCGCCCAGGTCGTGCAGCACGTCCTCGGCGCCCATCGTGCCGGCCCGGATCCGGTCGCGGGCCATGGCCGCGTCGCCGGGGAGGTCGGGCTTGAGGTCGTGGACGGAGACGATCATGCCGTAGTGCTCGGCGACGGCGTCCCGGCCGAAGGGCAGCGTGGGGTTGGTGGAGGAGCCGATCACGTTCGGCACACCGGCCATCTTCAGCACGTTGGGCACGTGCCCGCCGCCGCAGCCCTCGATGTGGAAGGCGTGGATCGTGCGGCCCTCCAGCACCCGGAGGGTGTCCTCGACGGACAGGCACTCGTTCAGCCCGTCGCTGTGCAGGGCCACCTGGACGTCGTGCTCCTCGGCGACCCGCAGCGCGGTGTCCAGGGCGCGGGTGTGCGCGCCCATGTCCTCGTGCACCTTGAAGCCGCTCGCGCCGCCCTCGGCGAGTGCCTCGATCAGCGGCGCCTCGTGGGAGGACGAACCCCGGCCGAGGAAGCCGATGTTGACCGGCCAGGCGTCGAACGCGCCGAACGCGTGGCGCAGCGCCCAGGGCGAGTTGACGCCGACGCCCCACACCGGGCCGAACTCCTGCCCGATGATCGTGGTCACCCCGGAGGCCAGGGACGCCTCCATGATGCGCGGGGACAGCAGGTGGACGTGGGTGTCGACGGCGCCCGCGGTGGCGATCAGACCCTCGCCGGAGACGATCGAGGTGCCGGTGCCGACGACCACGTCGACGCCGTCCAGGGTGTCCGGGTTGCCGGCCCGCCCGATGGCCGAGATGCGGCCCTCGCGGATACCGATGGACACCTTCCGGATGCCCTGCACCGCGTCGATCACGACGACGTTGCTGATCACCACGTCACAGGTGTCGCGGACGGCGGCGGCCTTCAGGTGCAGTCCGTCGCGGGCGGTCTTGCCGAAGCCGGCCAGGAACTCGTCGCCGTACTTCTGGGCGTCGGACTCGACGCGGACGGTCAGGCCGGAGTCGCCGAGCCGGACGCGGTCGCCGGCCCGGGGGCCGTGGGTCGCCGCGTAGGCGTGCGGATCGACGTGGATCGACCGGCTCACCTCGCGCCCCTTCGAGCGGCTCATCGCTGCTCTCCTTCCGTCGTGACGCCGAGGTACCCGCAGGCGGCGGCCCTGCGCAGGGCCTCCTCGCGCGCGCCGGGCGCGTCCAGCGGCCCGTCGACCAGCCCGGCGAAGCCGATGGCGACGCGGTCGCCGCCCACGGGCACGAGACCGACCTCCTCGCTCTCGCCCGGCCCGAAGCGGACCGAGGAGCCCGCGGGTACGGCGAGCCGCATGCCGTAGGCGCTCCGCCGGTCGAAGTCGAGGCGCGGGTTGGCCTCGAAGAAGTGGAAGTGGGAGGTGACGGAGACCGGCACGGTGGCGGTGTTGGTCACGCGGAGCCGGACGACCGGCTCGGGGTCGGCGTGCTCGGGTCCGGGCAGCAGCGCGCCCGGCGCACCCTCGCCCAGTCCGCCGCCGATGGGGTCGGAGACGACCGCCAGCCGGGAGCCGTCGTCGAAGACCGCCTCGACCATCACCTCGCCGACGACGTCGGCCACGCCCGGCAGCACGTCCTCGGGGCCGAGCACCGACCGGGCCGCCTCGATGGCCTCGGCGAGCCGCCTGCCGTCCCGGGCGGCCTCGCAGACGGTGTCCGCGATCAGCGCGGTGGCCTCCGGCACGTTGAGCCGCAGGCCGCGCGCCCGGCGGGCCCGGGCCAGCTCGGCGGCTCCGAAGAGCAGCAGCCGGTCACGTTCCGTGGGGGTCAGTCTCACGACGCGACACCTCCTTGTCCTCCACAGGTTAGAGCATCACTCTAAACACAGAATCCGCCGAACAGAAGGATTGACCCGAGGTCCACGCTCACGTCACATTGAGCGTCGTTCTAACCCAGTGGCGGCCATCGAAGGGACCAGCCATGCCGATCGAACAGCGCGGAGTCGACACCATCCCGGACGAGGAGCGGACCAGCGGTCCGCGCGACCTCGTGTCGATCCTCCTCGGCTCCAACCTCTGCCTGGGGGTGATCATCTTCGGCTGGCTGCCGCCGTCCTTCGGGCTCGGCTGGTGGGCGTCGGTGAGCGCCGTGGTGGCGGGCACCCTGGTCGGCACGGTCTTCACGGCCCCGCTGGCGCTGGTCTCCCTGCGCACCGCGACCAACCTGTCCACCTCTTCCGGCGCCCAGTTCGGGGTGCGCGGCCGGCTGGTCGGCTCGGTGGTCGGACTGCTGCTCGCCCTCGGCTACACCGCGCTGACGGTGTGGATCGGCGGGGACGTGATGCTGGACGTCCTCGGCCGCCTGTTCGGGGTGCCGGCGGACGGGGTGTCGTACGCCCTCGTGTACACGGTGCTCGCCGCCGCGACCGTCGCCGGCGCGGTCTACGGCTACCGCGTCCTGCTCGCCACGTCCCGGGTGCTGGCCGTCGGCATGACGGCCCTGCTCCTCCTCGGCGTCCTCGCCTACGCCCCGCACTTCACCACCGCCGCGCTGCCGGGCGCGGGCGGCTACCTGCTGGGCTCCTTCTGGCCCACCTGGTTCCTTGCGGTGGTCGCGGCGGGCCTGTCCGGGCCCATCGCCTTCATCACCCTGCTCGGCGACTACACCCGCTACATCTCCCCCGCCCGCCACTCCGGGCGCCGGGTCCTGCACGCCACCTGGCTCGGCCTGATCCTCGGGCTGCTGGTGCCGCAGCTCTTCGGCACCTTCACGGCGTACGCGACCCGCGCCGCCACCGACTACGCGGGCCCGCTGGTCGCCCGGTCCCCCGGCTGGTACCTCGTGCCGCTGCTGCTGGCCGCCTCGGCCGGCTCGGTCGGCAACGCGGGCCTGATGCTGTACTCCATGGGCCTGGACCTGGACGCGATCCTGCCCCGCGCCTCCCGCGCCCGCGCCACCTGCACGGTCGCCGTCGTCGCCACCGCGTGCGTCTTCGCGGGCCACTACGCCTGGAACGCGCAGTCCGCGATGACGTCCTTCGTGCTGCTGCTCACCGCCGTCGGCACCCCGTGGGCGGTCGTCACCCTGATCGGCTTCGTCCGCTGCCGCGGCGAGTACGACGCCGACGCCCTCCAGGTCTTCAACCGCCGCTCGCGGGGCGGGATCTACTGGTACCGGGCGGGCTGGAACCCGCGGGCCACCGCCGCCTGGGCGGCCGGTGCGGCGGTCGGTCTGCTCGGGGTCTCCCTGCCGTCGTACCAGGGCCCGCTGCTGCGCCTGACCGGCGGGGTGGACTGCAGCTTCCTGCTGTCGGGCGCTGTCGGCGGTGCGGTGTACCTGCTGCTGACCGCCGGCCGGGAACGGCCGGGGGCCGCCGCGGACACCGAGGAGTCCGCGGCGGCCCTGACCGTCTAGCTCCGTCAGCCGACGCGGTGCATCCAGCCGTGCTCGTCCTCGGTCAGGCCGCGCTGGAGGCCGAGCAGGGCCTCGCGCAGCCGCTGGGTGACCGGGCCGGGCGTGCCGTCGCCGTGGGTCCACTGGTCCGTCTTGGTCTTGGCGTGGCCGATCGGGGTGACCACGGCCGCCGTACCGCAGGCGAAGACCTCGGTCAGCGCGCCGGACGCCGCGTCCTCGCGCCACTGCTGGAGCGTGACCACGCCCTCCTCGGCGGTGTAGCCGAGGTCGCGGGCGACCTGGAGCAGGGAGTCGCGGGTGATGCCCTCCAGGATGGAGCCGGTCAGCGACGGGGTGACGATCCGGTCGCCGTAGACGAAGGCGACGTTCATGCTGCCGCTCTCCTCGACCTTGGTCCGGGTGACCGCGTCGAGGTAGACGACCTGGTCGCAGCCGTGCGCGGCGGCCTCGGCCTGCGGCAGCAGGGAGGCGGCGTAGTTGCCGCCGGTCTTGGCGTCACCGGTGCCGCCCGGGACGGCGCGGACGTGGTCCTCGGAGATCCAGATGGTGACCGGCCGCACGCCGCCGGCGAAGTAGGCGCCGGACGGGGAGGCGATCAGCATGAACAGGTACTCGTTCGCCGGGTGCACGCCGAGCGCGGCCTCCGTGGCGAACATGAACGGCCGCAGGTACAGGGACGCCTCGCCGCCGTGCGGCGGGACCCAGTCGGCGTCCTGGGTGAGCAGCGCGTCCAGGGCGCCGATGAACAGCTCCTCGGGCAGCTCGGCCATCGCCATGCGGCGGGCGGAGCTGCGGAAGCGGCGCGCGTTGGCCTCGGGGCGGAACACCGCGACGGAGCCGTCCGGCTGGCGGTACGCCTTCAGGCCCTCGAAGATCTCCTGGCCGTAGTGCAGGACGTGGGTCGAGGGGTCGAGGGAGATCGGGCCGTACGGAACGAGCTGCGCGTCGTGCCAGCCGCGGCCCTCGGTCCACTTGATCGTCACCATGTGGTCGGTGAAGTGGCGGCCGAATCCGGGGTCGGCCAGGATGGCCTCGCGCTCGGCGGCGGCGAGCGGGCTGGCGGACGGCTTGAGCTCGATCGTGGGCGTCGTCATCAGTGGTTGTCCTTCACCGGTTGTAGTGACGGGCCGCGCTCACGCCTGTACTGCCGGTCGTCGGTGCTAGGACGTCCGAGCACTCCCTCATACCGCGGCTCCGCGTTCGATTATCGCGCGGCGCCGGTAGTGGTCGGAATCGGGGTGAAGCGGCCCAGGGTTGATGGTGGCACCCGGTGAGGCACAGGAAAAGCCGCCGGGTGCGTCTGCGACCCGGCGGCTCGGTGTAGCGCGGCGGGTCAGCCGGCTACGCGTACGGCGAGCGCGTCGCCGATCTCGGCGGTGGCGCGGGCGGGCCGCCCGGCACGCTCGGTCAGGTCGGCGGTGACCGCCGCGTCGATGCGGTCGGCCTCCGCGTCGTAGCCGAGGTGGCGCAGCAGCAGGGCGACGGACAGGACGGTGGCGGTGGGGTCCGCCTTGCCCTGCCCGGCGATGTCCGGGGCCGAGCCGTGGACCGGCTCGAACATGGACGGGAACTCGCGGGTGGGGTTGATGTTCCCGGAGGCGGCCACGCCGATGCCGCCGGAGACGGCCGCGGCGAGGTCGGTGATGATGTCGCCGAAGAGGTTGTCGGTGACGATGACGTCGAACCGGCCCGGGTCGGTGACCAGGTAGATCGTGGCCGCGTCGACGTGGATGTAGTCGGTGGTGACCTCGGGGAACTCCGCGGCCACCCGGTTGAAGGTGTTCGTCCACAGGTGCCCGGCGAAGGTCAGCACGTTGTTCTTGTGGACCAGCGTGAGCTTCTTGCGCGGGCGGGCCTGGGCGCGGGCGAAGGCGTCGCGGACGACGCGCTCGACACCGTAGGCCGTGTTGACGGACACCTCGGTGGCGACCTCGTGCTCGGTGCCCTTGCGGATCGTGCCGCCGTTGCCGGTGTACGGGCCCTCGGTGCCCTCGCGGACGACGACGAAGTCGATCTCCGGCTGGCCGGCGAGCGGGGTGGCGACACCCGGGAGCAGCTTCGACGGACGCAGGTTGACGTGGTGGTCGAAGGCGAAGCGGAGCTTGAGCAGGAAACCGCGCTCCAGGACCCCGGACGGCACCGACGGGTCGCCGATGGCGCCGAGCAGGATGGCGTCGTGCTTCCGGAGCGCGGCGAGGTCGGCGTCGGTGAGGGTCTCACCGGTGGCGTGGTAGCGCCGGGCGCCGAAGTCGTACTCCTCGGTCTCCAGCTTCACATCCTGCGGCAGGACGGCGGAGAGGACCTTCAGACCCTCGGCCACGACCTCCTGGCCGATGCCGTCACCGGGGATCACTGCGAGATTGATGCTGCGAGACATGTCGGCACCCTACTCCTCGTCCCATTGCATGACACACCTTGTCCGCCATGCGGACATGGACGGGTCGCGGGCGCTTGTCGCCGCGGGGTGCGGCGCGCCGGGCGGGGCCGTGCCGCGCCCGGCGTGAGCGGCGGTCCGGCTCAGTGGCCGGTCGCGCCACCGTTGTCCCGGCGGTCCAGGGCGCGCTGGAGGGCGGCGGCGGCGTTCTTGCGGTCGGACTCGCTCGCGCGGGTCACGTGGCGGACGCGGCGGCGGACGGTCGTCTCGGCCATGGGAATCGACTCCTTCGGCGGAACGCGGAGCGTGGCGGTGTGGGGATGCGAGACGCCGGAAGGGGCGGGGAGCACCGGCCGCAGGGGTTGCCTGCACAGGGCCCGGCTCACGACCGCCATTCGCTGGATGGAGCGAGACGTTCGGCTCCTTCCAAGCTAAGGGAGCGGTCCACGTCTGTCTGCCCAATTACTCGGACTTCCTACTATCTGAGACGGCGGACCGTGTCGCACCGCGCTGACCTGCGCTCTCGTGCGCCCGGGGTACGCTCCGCGCGCCGGTCAGGTGACGTCCCCGTCCCGCCAGTCGAAGACCAGTTCCCCGGCCGGGTCGAGCGGGCCGGCGAGCGCGGGCCGCAGGTACACGCCCCCTTCCTCCTCCGGCAGCCGCACGATGCCGTCCGGCGAGAGCGCGTGCACCCGGCCGGGCCAGCACTGCCAGCCGCGGGCGGTGTACAGCGCGGCCCCGGCCTCGCTCGCCGACAGCGCGCCGAGGTCGTAGGCCCGCTCGGTCACCCGCTCCAGCTCGGCCATCACCCGCCCGCCGAGCCCGGTGCGCCGGACGTCGGCCCGGACGGCCACGGCCTCCACGTACCCGGTGCGCAGCCAGCGCCCGCGGTGCCGCAGCCGGCGCATCACGACGGCGCCGTGCGCGGCGAGCCCGGCCGCGTCCCGGACGCGCATGTGCAGGCCGCCCAGCCCGTGCTCCCAGTCCTCGTCGGAGAAGTCGCCGTCGAAGGCGTCGTTCAGCAGGGCGCGGATCTCGGCGAGGTCGGCCGGCCGGAGGTCCGCGGTGTGGGCGAGGTCGGGGCGAGGTGTCATGGCGCCAGTCTCACACCCATCCGCCTAACCTGTGAAACTTTATTGACCGGTTAGGTGTGGGCGTGCTGGACTGCCGTCATGCCTACGCACCGGGTCCACCACCGCACCCTGACCGTCCGCGGCCTCGACGTGTTCTACCGCGAGGCCGGCCCGGCGGACGCTCCGGTCCTGCTGCTCCTGCACGGCTTCCCGAGCAGTTCGCACATGTTCCGCGACCTGATCCCGCTCCTCGCCGACCGGTACCGGGTCATCGCCCCGGACCACATCGGCTTCGGCCGCTCGGCCGCGCCGGACCCCGCCGCGTTCCGGTACACCTTCGACGGACTCGCGGCGGTCACGGACGAGTTCACCCGGCTCCTGGGGCTGGAGCGGTACGCCCTCTACGTCCAGGACTACGGCGCCCCGATCGGCCTGCGCCTGGCGCTCGCCCACCCCGGCCGGGTCACCGCGCTCGTCACCCAGAACGGCAACGCCTACGAGGAGGGGCTCGGCGCGGCGGCCTGGGCGCCGGTGCTGGCGCTCATCGAGCGGCGCGACCCCCAAACCGAGGCGCCGGTCCGGGAGATCTACACGCCCGAGGGGGTCCGGTGGCAGTACCTGCACGGCGTCGCGGACCCGACCCTGGTCAGCCCGGACGCCTACGAGCACGACGCGGCCCTGCTCGCCCAGCCCGGCCAGCCGGAGATCCAGCTCGACCTGATCTGCGACTACGGCTCCAACTTCGCGCTGTACCCGTCCTTCCACGCCTGGTTCCGGGAGAGCCGGGTGCCGCTGCTCGCGGTCTGGGGGGCGCGCGACGAGATCTTCGTGCCGGAGGGGGCGCTCGCCTTCCGCCGGGACCTCCCCGACGCGGAGATCCACCTGCTGCCCACCGGCCACTTCGCGCTGGAGACGCACGCGGCCCAGATCGCCGGCCTGATGCGCGACTTCCTCGGCCGCCACTTGCGCTGACATGGCGACGGGCCGGGAGGACCGCGCGTGGCAGTCCTCCCGGCCCGGGTTCGCGGGGCGGGTCAGCCCATGTGCGGGTACGCGTAGTCGGTCGGCGCGACCAGGGCCTCCTTGATGGCCCGGGTCAGCGTCCAGCGCAGCAGGTTCTGCGGGGCGCCGGCCTTGTCGTTGGTGCCGGAGGCACGGCCGCCGCCGAAGGGCTGCTGGCCGACGACGGCGCCGGTCGACTTGTCATTGATGTAGAAGTTGCCCGCCGCGTAGCGGAGCCGCTCCATCGTGTGCGCGGCCGCGGCGCGGTCGTTGGAGATGACCGCGCCGGTGAGGGCGTAGTCCGACACCGACTCCATCTGGGTCAGCATCTCGTCGTACTTGTCGTCCTCGTACACGTGCACCGCGAGGATCGGGCCGAAGTACTCGGTCCTGAAGACCTCGTTCTCCGGGTCGGTGCACTCGACGACGGTCGGGCGGACGAACCAGCCGACCGAGTCGTCGTAGCTGCCGCCCGCGACGATCGTGCAGGACGGGTCCTCCTTGGCCCGGTCGATCGCGGCCTTGTTCTTGGCGAACGAGCGCTCGTCGATCACGGCGCCGATGAAGTTCGACAGGTCCGTGACGTCGCCCATGGTCAGGTAGTCGACCTCGGCCGCGAACTCCTCCTTGAAGCCCGAGTTCCAGATGGAGGCCGGGATGTAGGCGCGGGAGGTGGCGCTGCACTTCTGGCCCTGGTACTCGAAGGCACCGCGGGTCAGCGCCGTCTTGAGGACCGCGCGGTCGGCCGACGGGTGCGCGACGAGGAAGTCCTTGCCGCCGGTCTCGCCGACCAGGCGCGGGTAGGAGCGGTACTTCTCGATGTTGTTGCCGACCGTCTTCCACAGGTACTGGAAGGTCTTGGTCGAGCCGGTGAAGTGGATGCCGGCCAGGTCGCGGTGGTTCAGGGCGACCTCGGAGACGGCGATGCCGTCGCCGGTGACCAGGTTGATGACGCCCTTGGGCAGGCCCGCCTCCTCCAGCAGCCGCATGAGCAGCACGGCGGCGTGGGTCTGGGTCGGGGACGGCTTCCAGACCACCACGTTGCCCATCAGCGCGGGCGCGGTGGGCAGGTTCGCGGCGATCGCCGAGAAGTTGAACGGCGTGATCGCGTAGACGAAGCCCTCCAGCGGGCGGTGGTCCAGGCGGTTCCAGACACCCGGGGAGTTCGCCGGGGGCTGCTCGGCGAGGATCTGGCGGGCGTAGTGCACGTTGAAGCGCCAGAAGTCGACCAGCTCGCAGGGGCTGTCGATCTCGGCCTGCTGGGCGGTCTTGGACTGGCCCAGCATGGTGGAGGCGGCGATGGTCTCGCGCCACGGACCGGACAGCAGCTCGGCGGCGCGCAGGATGATCGCGGCGCGGTCGTCGAAGGACATGGCGCGCCAGGCCGGCGCGGCGGCCAGGGCCGCGTCGACGGCGTCCTGGGCGTCCTGGGCGGTGGCGTTGCGCAGGGTGCCGAGCACGGCCTTGTGGTTGTGCGGCTGCACGACCTGGAACGGCTCGCCGCCGCCCATCCGCTGCTCGCCGCCGATGGTCATCGGCAGGTCGATCGGGTTCTCCGCCAGCTCCTTGAGCTTGGCCTCCAGCCGGGAGCGCTCGGGGGAACCGGGGGCGTAGCCGTGCACCGGCTCGTTGACGGGGGTGGGGACCTGGGTCACAGCGTCCATGAGATCCGTAACTCCTTGTACGTGAGCGGGTGGTTCGGGCTCAGCCCTTGCTGACCATGGAACGGAGGAAGAACCGCAGGTTGGCGGGCTTCTCCGCGAGGCGGCGCATGAAGTAGCCGTACCAGTCGGTGCCGTAGGCGGTGTAGACGCGCATGCGGTGGCCCTCGGCGGCCAGCCGCAGGTGCTCGTCGCCGCGGATGCCGTACAGCATCTGGAACTCGTACTCGTCGAGCTTGCGGCCGGCCTTGTGGGCCAGCTCCTGGGCGATGGAGATCAGGCGCGGGTCGTGCGACCCGATCATCGGGTACCCCTCGCCCTCCATCAGTGTGCGCAGGACACGCACGTAGGCCTTGTCGATCTCGTGCTTCTGCTGGTACGCGACCTCGGCGGGCTCCTTGTAGGCGCCCTTGACCAGGCGGACGCGGCTGCCGGACTCGGCCAGGCGGCGGGCGTCGGCCTCGGTGCGGAACAGGTACGCCTGGATGACGCAGCCGGTCTGCGGGAAGTCCTTCCGCAGCTCCTCGTGGATGGCGAACATCGAGTCGAGGGTGGTGTGGTCCTCGGCGTCCAGGGTGACCGTCGTGCCGATGGCGGCGGCGGCCTCGACGACCGGGCGGACGTTCGCGAGGGCCAGCTCGTGGCCCCCCGCCAGCGCCTGGCCGAACATGGAGAGCTTGACCGACATCTCGACCCGCTCGCCGAGCTCCAGCTCCTTGAGGTGGTCGATCAGCGCCAGGTACGCGTCCCGGGCGGCGGCGGCCTGCTCGGGGGTGGTGATGTCCTCGCCGACGACGTCCATCGTCAGTTCCAGGCCCCTGGCCGTCAGGTCCTCGATGATCGGGACGACGTCCGCCACGGTCTCGCCGGGGATGAAGCGGTCGACGACCTGCTTGGTCACCGGCGCCGCCGAGATCAGGCGGCGCATCCGGTCGCTACGCGACGCGGCGAGAATCACGGGACCCAGCACGGGGCACCTCCACAACAAGGCCAGAAGAAGGCCGAAACCCGTCCATACGGGTACGGCACGGAGAACCACCGTGAAATCTAGGGACCCCCTCGATCCTGGGCCATCGACAGCTGTCACGCATCCGTGCCCGGGATCTCAGACAGATGTATGAAGGTGGCCGGAAAATGGGGGAGAATGCCCGGATGGCGGCGGATTACAAGGCGGACTACCAGGAACTGGTGGACGAGATCTCGGAGCTGCTGGGCGTGCCGGCGACCCTGGAGAACCGGGACTTCGAGCTGATCGCCTTCGGCGCGTACGACAGCGACGAGCTGGACGCCTCCGCGCTGGACCCGGTGCGCACCCGCTCGATCCTGACCCGGCGTTCCACGGCGGCGGTCCGGGCCTGGTTCGAGGGGTTCGGCATCACGCGCGCGACCGGCCCGGTGCGCATCCCGGCGAGCACGGAGGCCGGGGTCTACCGCGGCCGGATCTGCCTGCCGGTACGCCACCGGGGGGTCGTCCTCGGCTACGTCTGGCTGCTGGAGGGCGACCCGGAGCCGACCGGGCAGCAGCTCGCCGCGGCGACGGAGGTGGCCGGCCGGATCGGCGCCCTGCTCGCGGACGAGGCGGAGGCCGGGGCGGGGCTGAGCCGGGAGCTGCGGGCGGTGCTCACCGCGGAACGCGGCTGGCAGCGGGACATGGCGGTGGCCGACCTGCGCACCGCCCTCGGCTCCCGCGCCGACGGTCCCCTCACCCTGGTCTGCGTCGCCCCCTGGCCGTCGGCCGACCCGGACGACGCCCCGGCCGCCCGCACGATCCCGCACGCCGCGGCCCTGTGCACGCTGCCCTGGGGCGCCGCCGGGCAGAGCCTGGCGCTGCTGGTGCGGCTGCGGACCACCGAGACGAGCGCCTCCGCGCTGGCGGCGGCCGCGCGGCTGCTGAAGGAGGCCGGGGCGGCACGCGGGGCGGCCGCCGCGGCGCGCGGGGCCGGGGCCCGGGTGGCGGCGGCGGTCGCCGCGGGGTTCGCCGCGCAGGCCCGGGCGGCCGGGACCGCCGGGTGCGCCGCCGGGATCGGCGAGCCCCGCTCCGGGCTCACCGAGCTGGACGAGGTCTGGCAGGAGGCGTCGGCCGCCGCGCGCGCCGCGCTGGCCGAGCCGCGGTTCGGCCCGGTCGCCGAGTGGGCGCGGATCGGGGCGTACCGGCTGCTGACCACGCTGCCGCCGGAGGCCGCGCACGACCGGGTGGTCCGCCCGCTCCTCTCCCCCGCCCACCGGGAGCTGGCGCGCACGGCCGAGGTCTACCTGGACTGCGCGGGCCAGGCCGGCCGCACCGCCTCCGAGCTGGGCGTCCACCGCCAGACGCTGTACTACCGGCTGTCCCGGGTGGAGCAGCTCACCGGCCTGGACCTGGACGACGGGGAGGACCGGCTGCTGCTGCACATGGCGCTGAAGCGGGCGCGGCTGTGACCGTCCCGCGCGGCACCGCCCGGCCGGCGGCCGGTCAGCCCTTGGTGGACTCCATCAGCCGCCGCAGCCCCTCGGTGAGCTGTTCGGCGGTGGTCGCCGAGTCGGGATCGAAGAGCCACTGCACCATGAGGCCGTTCAGCAGGGTCTGGTAGAGACGGCCCTCGGTCTCGGCAGCCTCCGGGGCGAGGTCGGCCTCCGGGACGCCGCTGAACAGGGCGGCGAGCCCCGCCCGGCCCTCGCGCTGCGCCTCGGCGAGCAGCTTGCGCACCTCCTCCAGCCGCTCGTCCTGGAACATCAGCTCGAAGCTCAGCAGCCAGACGGCCCGCGACTCGGGCACCGTGCGGATGATGCCGGCCCACACCTCCTGGAACCGCTCCAGCGTCCCCGGCGGCTGCGTCACCCGGCCGCCGATTCCCGGATCGAACCGCTCGCCGACGCCCTCGATCAGGCCGATGTACGCCTGCACCAGCAACTCGGCCTTCGACCCGTAGTGGTAGCCGATCGACGCCAGGTTGGTGCCCGACTCCCTGACGACGTCCCGCGCGGTCGTGCGCAGGAAGCCCTTCTCCAGCAGGCAGCGCTTGGCGCCTTCGAGCAGATCCTCACGGTGTCCCATTCGGCCACCCTACCCGGATCCATACAAGCGTCCTAGACAAGTGACTTACACAAGCGTTCTAGACAGACGTATAAGACGCCCGTACAGTCCTCGGCATGACGAACCCGACGAGCACCACCGCCCCCGCCGACGCCGCCCCCGGCCGCGCCGGACGCCGTGAGTGGACCGCCATGGGCGTGCTGATGCTGCCGCTGCTGCTGGTCTCGATGGACGTCTCCGTCCTGTACTTCGCCACCCCCGCGATGAGCGCGGACCTGCACCCCAGCGGCACCCAGCAGTTGTGGATCTTCGACGTCTACGGATTCGTCCTGGCCGGCCTGCTGATGACCATGGGCTCGCTCGGCGACCGCATCGGCCGCCGCAGGCTGCTGCTGGCGGGTGCCGCCGCCTTCGGCGCCGCCTCGCTCCTCGCCGCCTACGCCGACAGCGCCGGGACCCTGATCGCGGCCCGCGCGATCCTCGGCATCGGCGGCGCGACCCTGATGCCGTCCACGATGGCGCTGGTGCGCACGATGTTCACCGACCCCGCGCAGCGCGCGAAGGCGATCGGCCTGTGGTCCGGCGTGATGACCGGCGGCATCGCCCTCGGCTCGGTGATGAGCGGCATCCTGGTCGAGCACTTCTGGTGGGGCTCGGTCTTCCTGGTCAACCTGCCCGCGATGGTGCTCCTGCTGGTCCTCGGCCCGGTGCTGCTGCCCGAGTCGAAGGACCCCGCGCCCGGCCGCTTCGACCTGCTGAGCGTCCCGCTGTCGATGGCCGCCGTGCTCCCCGTGATCTACGGCGTGAAGGAGATCCCCTCCGAGGGCTGGCACCCGCTGTACGTCGTCTCGATCGCCGTCGGCCTGCTCTTCGGTGCCCTGTTCGTCCACCGGCAGCGCACCGGCGCCTCGCCGCTGATCCCGCCGGCCCTGCTGCGGGGCCGCGGCTTCACCCCGGCGCTGGTGCTGAACCTGGTCGCCGCGCTCGCCATGCTGGGCTCGGCCGTCTTCACCACGCAGTACCTCCAGTCGGTGCTCGGCAAGAGCCCGCTGGCGGCGGCCCTGTGGAGCCTGCTGCCCTCCGTGTTCATCGGCTTCGCCGGCCCGGTCACCGCGGTGCTCGTCCAGCGGGGCGTCCACCGGGCGTACGTCGTCTCCGGCGGCTTCGCCGCCATGGCGGCCGGATACGCGATGCTCACCCTCATCGGCACCGACTCGCTGTGGCTGGTGCTGGCCGGGGCCGGGGTCCTGGCCTGCGGGATGGTCGCCATCACGTCCCAGTTGGTCGACCTGGTCATGAGCAGCGCCCCGGTGGAGCGGGCGGGCACGGCCTCCGCACTGCTGGAGACCAGCACCGAGTTCGGCGGCGCCCTCGGCATGGCCGTCCTCGGCTCCGTCGGTACGGCGGTCTACCGGCACGACATGCCGGCCGGCGCTCCGGCCCCGGCCCGCGAGACCCTGGGCAACGCGCTCGTCACGGCCGCGCACCTGCCCGGCGGCGCGGGCGAGTCCCTGGTCACCGCGGCCCGGGCGGCGTTCACCAGCGGCTTCCACAGCGCGGCGATCGCCGGGGCGGTGCTGACGGCGCTGGCCGCGGTGGCCGCGGCGGTGACCCTGCGGAGCATCGAGGTCCGCGAGAACCCGGGGACCGGGGAGAGCGGGGAGAGCGGGGAAACCGGAGAGATCGGGGAGGCCGCGGAGGCCGGGCGGGCCGGCGCGTAGCGCAACGGCGGAACGCCGGACGGGCCGAGGGTTCTCGGCCCGTCCGGCGTTCCGGCGTCCAGCGGTCCCGGCCGGGACCTCAGACCAGGTTCACCGAGCGGGCGGACGTCGCGCCGATCTCCTCGGCGACCTCGGCCAGCACGTTCGGGGCCACGGTGTCGTCGACGGTCAGCACCGCCAGCGCCTCGCCGCCCGCCGCCGCACGGGCGACCTGCATGCCCGCGATGTTGAGGCCGCCCTCGCCGAGGATGCGGCCGACGGTGCCGACGACGCCCGGACGGTCCTCGTAGCGCAGCACCACCATGTGGTCGGCGAGGGCCAGGTCCACGTCGTAGTCGCCGACGGCGACGAGCTTCTGCACGTGCTTCGGGCCGGCCAGCGTGCCGGAGACCGACACCTCCTCGCCGGTGCCCAGCGTGCCGCGCACCGTCACCACGTTGCGGTGGTCGGCCGACTCCGAGCTGGTCGTCAGCCGGACCTCGACCCCGCGCTCCTGGGCGAACAGCGGCGCGTTGACGTACGACACCGTCTCGTCGACGACGTCCTCGAACACGCCCTTGAGCGCGGACAGCTCCAGCACCTTCACGTCGTGCTGGGTGATCTCGCCGTAGACCTCGACGTCGAGGCGGACCGCGACCTCGCCGGCGAGCGCGGTGAAGATCCGGCCGAGGCGCTCGGCGAGCGGCAGACCCGGCTTGACGTCCTCGGCGATGACGCCGCCCTGGACGTTGACGGCGTCCGGCACCAGCTCGCCGGCGAGGGCGAGGCGCACCGACTTGGCGACGGCGATACCGGCCTTCTCCTGCGCCTCGTCCGTCGACGCGCCCAGGTGCGGGGTGCACACGACCTGGTCCAGCTCGAAGAGCGGGGAGTCGGTGCAGGGCTCCTTGGCGTACACGTCGAGGCCGGCGCCGGCGACGCGGCCCTCCTTCAGCGCCGCGTACAGCGCCGCCTCGTCGACGATGCCGCCGCGGGCCGCGTTGACGATGCGCACGCTCGGCTTGACCTTGCGCAGCGCCTCGTCGCCGATCAGGCCGAGGGTCTCGGGGGTCTTGGGCAGGTGGACGGTGATGAAGTCGGAGACCTCCAGCAGCTCGTCCAGCGACAGCACCTTGACGCCCATCTGCGCGGCCCGGGCGGGCTGCACGTAGGGGTCGTAGGCGACGACCTTCATGCCGAAGGCGGACATCCGCTGGGCGACCAGGGCGCCGATGCGGCCGAGGCCGACGACGCCGAGGGTCTTCTCGGCCAGCTCGACGCCCGTGTACTTGCTGCGCTTCCACTCGGCGTTCTTCAGCGCGGCGTTGGCCTGCGGGATGTTGCGGGCGGTGGCGAGGAGGAGACCGCACGCCAGCTCGGCGGCGGTCACGATGTTGGAGGTCGGGGCGTTCACGACCATCACGCCGGCCTTGGTGGCGGCGGAGACGTCGACGTTGTCCAGGCCTACGCCGGCCCGCGCGACGACCTTGAGCTTCTTCGCGGCGGCGACCGCCTCGGCGTCGACCTTGGTGGCCGAGCGGATCAGGATCGCGTCCACGCCGGCGATGGCCGGGAGCAGTTCGGAGCGGTCCGCCCCGTTGCAGTGCCGGATCTCGAAGTCCGGACCGAGTGCGTCGACGGTGGCAGGCGACAGCTCTTCAGCGATGAGTACGACAGGTTTCGAGCTCACGTGAGTCCTCACATGTGCGATGCGGACGGCCGTCCCGACGGCCGCAGGCGGTGGAGGGGGGCTAGCCGCGGAAGACGCACGACGCTGTGGGCCTGACGCGTGTTGTGGAGCAGTCTAGTGGCGGGGCGCGGTTCGCATTGCGCCTCCGCGGAAGGATCACTCGTCCGGGGCTGGACGGGGTGGACAACAGGGGCCGGAGCGGTGTGCCCCGGCCCCCGTCGCGAGGCTCACGCCTCCTCGTCGACCCAGCTCATCAGCTTCCGCAGCTGCTTGCCCGTGGTCTCCAGCAGGTGCTCGGAGTCCTGCTGCTTGTACTCGTTGTACTTCTTCAGACCGCCGTGGTACTCGTCCATCCAGTTCTTGGCGAAGGTGCCGTCCTGGATCTCGGCGAGGATCTTCTTCATCTCGGCCTTGGTGGCGTCGGTGATGATCCGCGGGCCGGTGACGTAGTCGCCCCACTCGGCGGTCTCGGAGATGGACCAGCGCATCTTCTCCAGGCCGCCCTCGTACATGAGGTCCACGATCAGCTTCAGCTCGTGCAGGCACTCGAAGTAGGCGATCTCCGGCTGGTAACCGGCCTCGGTCAGCGTCTCGAAGCCCGCCTTGACCAACGCGGCCGTGCCACCGCACAGCACCGCCTGCTCGCCGAAGAGGTCGGTCTCGGTCTCCTCGGTGAAGGTGGTCTTGATGACGCCGGCGCGGGTGCCGCCGATGCCCTTGGCGTACGACAGGGCCAGCGCGAAGGCGTTGCCGGAGGCGTCCTGCTCCACGGCGGCGATGCACGGGACGCCGCGGCCCTCCTCGTACTGACGGCGCACCAGGTGGCCCGGGCCCTTCGGGGCGACCATGCAGACGTCCACGCCGGCCGGGGGCTTGATGAAGCCGTAGCGGATGTTCAGGCCGTGGCCGAAGAACAGCGCGTCGCCGTCCTTGAGGTTGTCCTTGACGGACTCCTCGTAGACCTGGGCCTGGATCGGGTCCGGGACCAGGATCATGATGACGTCGGCCTCGGCGGCGGCCTCGGCCGGGGTCACCACGCGCAGGCCCTGCTCCTCGGCCTTGGCCTTGGACTTGGAGCCCTCGTGCAGACCCACACGGACGTCGACACCCGAGTCACGCAGCGACAGCGCGTGGGCGTGGCCCTGGCTGCCGTAACCGATGACCGCGACCTTGCGGCCCTGGATGATGGACAGGTCGGCGTCGGCGTCGTAGAACAGCTCGGCCACTTTGGGTTCTCTCCTTGTGTGCAGGTGGTGCACCCACCGTATGACGGCGGGCGGGAAGGAAGTTCGGGGGTCTCGGCATACGGGCGGCCCGGTCGCGGGCCGCCCGTTCCCAGTCTTACGCCGACCGGTCGAGCGCGCGCAGCGAGCGGTCCGTGATCGAACGGGCGCCGCGGCCGATCGCGATGGTGCCGGACTGCACCAGCTCCTTGATGCCGAACGGCTCCAGCATCTTGAGCATGGCCGTCAGCTTCTCGTGGGACCCGGTGGCCTCGACGGTGACGGCGTCCGGGGAGACGTCGACCGTCTTCGCGCGGAAGAGCTGGACGATCTCGACGATCTGGGAGCGGGTCTCGTTGTCGGCGCGGACCTTCACCAGGACGAGTTCGCGCTGCACGGCCTGGCCGGGCTCCAGCTCGACGATCTTCAGCACGTTGACGAGCTTGTTGAGCTGCTTGGTCACCTGCTCCAGCGGCAGGTCCTCCACGCCCACCACGATGGTGATGCGGGAGATGTCGGGGTGCTCGGTGACACCGACCGCGAGCGAGTCGATGTTGAAGCCGCGCCGGGAGAACAGGGCGGCGATCCGGGCGAGGATGCCCGGCGTGTTCTCCACCAGGACGGAGAGCGTGTGCTTGGACATGGTGTTCTGCTCTTCCTTGCCGGTCGCAGGTCAGTCGTCGTCGTTGTCGCCGAAGTCGGGGCGGACGTCCCGTGCGGCCATGATCTCGTCGTTGGAGGTGCCGGCGGCGACCATCGGCCAGACCATCGCGTCCTCGTGGACGATGAAGTCGACGACGACCGGGCGGTCGTTGATGGCGTTGGCCTCGGCGATGACCTTGTCCAGGTCCTCCGGGCGCTCGCAGCGCAGGCCCACGCAGCCCATCGCCTCGGACAGCTTCACGAAGTCCGGCACGCGCGTGCCCTTGGCGTCCGGGTTGACGTCGTCCGGACCGCTGTGCAGCACGGTGTTGGAGTAGCGCTGGTTGTAGAACAGGGTCTGCCACTGGCGGACCATCCCGAGGGCGCCGTTGTTGATAATGGCGACCTTGATCGGGATGTTGTTCAGGGCGCAGGTGGTCAGTTCCTGGTTGGTCATCTGGAAGCAGCCGTCGCCGTCGATCGCCCAGACCGTCTGCTGCGGCGCGCCGGCCTTGGCGCCCATCGCGGCCGGGACCGCGTAGCCCATCGTCCCGGCGCCGCCGGAGTTCAGCCAGGTGGCGGGCTGCTCGTACTGGATGAAGTGCGCGGACCACATCTGGTGCTGGCCGACGCCCGCCGCGAAGATCGTGCCCTCGGGGGCGAGCTGCCCGATCCGCTCGATGACCTGCTGCGGCGAGAGCGAGCCGTCCTCGGGCTGGTCGTAGCCGAGCGGGTAGGTCTCGCGCCACCGGTTCAGGTCGCTCCACCAGGCGGTGTAGTCGCCCTTGTGGCCCTCGCTGTGCTCCTTCTGCACGGCCTGCACCAGGTCGGCGATGACCTCGCGGGCGTCGCCGACGATCGGCACGTCCGCGGCGCGGTTCTTGCCGATCTCGGCCGGGTCGATGTCGGCGTGGACGATCTTGGCGTACGGGGCGAAGCTGTCCAGCTTGCCGGTGACGCGGTCGTCGAAGCGGGCTCCGAGGGCGACGATCAGGTCGGCCTTCTGCAGCGCGGTGACGGCGGTGACCGCACCGTGCATGCCCGGCATCCCCACGTGCAGCGGGTGGCTGTCGGGGAACGCGCCGAGCGCCATCAGGGTGGTGGTGACGGGCGCTCCGGTGAGTTCGGCGAGGACCTTCAGCTCGGCGGTGGCCTGCGCCTTGAGGACGCCGCCGCCGACGTAGAGGACGGGCCGGCGGGCGGCGGTGATCAGCTTGGCGGCCTCGCGGATCTGCTTGGCGTGCGGCTTGGTCACCGGGCGGTAGCCGGGCAGGTCCAGGACGGGCGGCCAGGAGAAGGTGGTCTTCTTCTGGAGGATGTCCTTGGGGATGTCGACCAGGACCGGCCCGGGGCGGCCCGTCGAGGCGATGTGGAACGCCTCCGCGATCACCCGCGGGATGTCCTCGCCCTTGGTGACCAGGAAGCTGTGCTTGGTGATCGGCATGGTGATGCCGACGATGTCCGCCTCCTGGAAGGCGTCCGTGCCGATCGCGGAGGACACCACCTGCCCGGTGATCGCGACCAGCGGGACGGAGTCCATGTTGGCGTCGGCGATCGGGGTGACCAGGTTGGTGGCGCCGGGACCGCTCGTCGCCATGCAGACGCCGACCTTGCCCGTGGCCTGCGCGTAGCCGGTGGCCGCGTGGCCGGCGCCCTGCTCGTGCCGGACCAGGACGTGCCGCACCCGGGTGGAGTCCATCAGCGGGTCGTACGCCGGGAGGATCGTGCCGCCGGGAATGCCGAACACCGTGTCCACACCGACCTCCTCGAGGGAGCGGATGAGGGACTTCGCACCCGTGACGTGCTCGACGGGGGCGGACTGCTGTCCTCCGGAACGGGGCCGCGGCTGCGGATGGTGGGCCCCGGTGGCCTGCTCGGTCATCGGCATTCTCTTCTCGATGCTGAGGGTTTTTAGCGAGGTTTGTACGGAGTTCACGTGCCGCACGAGAGGCACTCGTGCAACAAAAAACCCCTCGTGCCGGAAGGCAAGCGAGGGGAGCGCGCCGGATAGGTCGCTGGGGATTCCGGATCGTCCTCCGGTGGTTCCCAGCTCAGCCGACGCGCTTTCCAAGTACGAGAATTCGGGTGCGCATGGCACTGACCCTCCCCCCGGCACGCACCACGTGTCAAGTGGGTGGGACGGGAGTCTCAGCATGTGAGCGAAGGGTACTGCCGCCTCCGAGAACGGCGGGGACACCCCCTGTGTACACCCCCTTCGGCTCTCGCACACTGCCGGCGAACGCCGGTTCCGGGGCGTGCGGCACCGGGTAGTGGCCGGAACCGAGCGCTCGGCGCAGCCGGTATTCGTCCAGCGCTCCGGCGAACGCCAGCCCCTGCCCGTGGGTGCAGCCCATCGCGCGCAGCGCGACCGCCTGCTCGGGCAGGTCGACGCCCTCCGCCACCGACTGGAGCCCGAGATCGCCGGCGATCCGCAGCAGACCACTGGTGATCTTGTGCAGCCGCGCGGACTCGACCACGCCCTCGACCAGCCCGCGGTCGAGCTTGAGGATGTCCACGGGCAGCCGCCGCAGGGCCGTGATGGCCGCGTAGCCGCTGCCGAAGCCGTCCAGGGCGATCCGCACCCCGAGCCGGCTGAGCACCGAAAGCCGCCGCTCCAGCTCGTCCAGGGGAATCCGCGGACTGGTCTCGGACAGCTCGATGATCAGTGCCCCGGGCGGCAGCCCGTGCCGGGTCAGCAGCGCCTCCACCGAGCCCAGCGGCAGCGAGCGGTCCAGCAGCCGCCCGGCGCTCATCCGGACCGCCACCGGCACGACGACCCCGGTCGCGGCCCGCTCGGCCGCCTGCTCGACGGCCTCCTGGAGGATCCAGCGGTCCAGTTCCGCGGTCTTGTCGCCGCCCTCGGCCACCCGCAGGAACTCGGCCGGGGTGAACAGCACCCCCTGGGAGGAGCGCCAGCGCGCCTGCGCGGAGACGGCCGTGATCCGGCCGTTCTGCAGGCCCACCACGGGCTGGTGCAGCAGGGTGAACTCGCCGTCGTGCAGCGCGGCCCGCAGGCGGGTCGCCAGCTCCGCCTTGCGGACGACGTCCTGCTGCATCTGCGGCCGGTACAGCTCGACGCGGCCCTTTCCGGCCGCCTTCGCGCGGTACATCGCCAGGTCGGCGTTGCGCAGCAGTTCGCCCGCGCCCAGGCCCGGCTCGGCGAAGGCGACGCCGATGGAGGCGTTGACCCGGACGTCGTTGCCGTCGATGGCGTACGGCTGCGACAGGGTCCCCCGGAGGCGGTCGGCGAGCTCCAGGATGTTGCGCTCCCGGGCGATGCGGTCCCGGGTGCCGTCCCCGACGATCAGGGCGGCGAACTCGTCGCCGCCGAGCCGGGACGCGGTGTCCCCCTGCCGGACGGCGTCCTGGAGCCTGCGGGCGGCCTGGACGAGCAGCTCGTCCCCGGCCTGGTGCCCGATCGTGTCGTTGACGGCCTTGAAGCCGTCCAGGTCGATGAAGAGCACGGCCGTGCCGCGCAGCGCGGTCCCCCGGTCGGTGGCCCGGCGGCCGGACAGGGCCTGCTGCACGCGCCGGGTGAACAGCGCGCGGTTGGGCAGGTCGGTCAGCGGGTCGTGTTCGGCGTTGTGCTGGAGCTGGGCCTGCAGGCGCACCCGCTCCGTCACGTCCCTGCTGTTGAAGATGAGCCCGCCGTGGTGCCGGTTGACGGTCGACTCGACGTTGAGCCAGCCGCCGTCGCCGGAGCGGAACCGGCACTCGATGCGGGTGGTGGGCTCCTCCAGGGGGCTGGCGGCGAGGAAGCGGCGCACCTCGTGCACCACGCAGCCCAGGTCCTCCGGGTGGATGAGGCAGGCCAGCTCGGTGCCGACCAGGTCCTCGGCGGACCGGCCGTACACCCCCGCCGCGGCCGGGGAGACGTACCGCAGGATGCCGTTCGGCGCGGCGATCATGATGACGTCGCTGGACCCCTGCACCAGGGAGCGGAAGTGGTTCTCCTTCTGGGCCAGTTCCTGGGTGAGGGTGATGTTGTCCAGCAGCATGATGCCCTGCCGGATGACGAGGGCCAGCACCACGGCGCCCGCGGTGATCAGCACGACGTGGTCGGGTCTGCGGCCGTTGAGGACGCTGTACAGGATGCCCAGGGTGCACACGGCCGCCGCGAGGTACGGCGTGAGGGCGGCGAGGGAGCCGGTGAGCGGGCGGCCGGCCGGGTAGCGGGCGGGCTCGCCCGCCGGCGCGGGCAGCGGCGCGTGGTGGCCCGTGCCGCGCTGGCCCGGCACGTGCTCGTGGACCACGCGCGTGCGCCCCTGGACCGCGCGTGCCCCCGCCGCGCCCCGGCGCCGGGGCGCGGCCCAGGGGGCGTAGGCGAGCAGCAGCGAACCGGCGAACCAGCCCGCGTCCAGCAGTTGCCCGGAGCGGTAGTTGCTGTGCAGCAGCGGTGAGGTGAACAGGGCGTCGCACATCACGGTCAGCGCGAGCGCGCCGATCGCGGTGTTCACCGCGGTGCGGTTGCCCGGGGCCCGGCGGAAGTGCAGGGCGAGGACCATGCTGACGAGGGCGATGTCGAGCAGCGGGTACGCCAGCGACAGCGCGGCGTGCGCCACGCTCGACCCGTCGAACCGGGCCGCCTGCGCGAGCGCCAGGCTCCACGACAGGGTCAGCAGCGAGCCGCCGATCAGCCAGGCGTCCAGCCCGAGGCAGATCCAGCCCGCCCGGGTCACCGGCCGCTTGGCGAGCACCAGCAGACCCACGATGGCGGGCGGCGCGAAGCACAGGAAGAACAGGTCGGCGTAGCCCGGGCTGGGCACCGTGCGGCCCAGGACGACCTCGTACCAGCCCCAGACCGCGTTGCCCAGGGCGGCCATGGCCGAGGAGAGGGCGAACAGCAGCCACGCCGAACGGAAGCGCACGCGCCGCTTGCGGGCGTACAGGAAACAGGAGACCGCGGCGGTGCCCGCCGCCGCGCTCAGACCGAAGTCGCCCATGAGGAGCGCGACTCCGTCCGTACCCCAGTCGAACGCGGCTCCGACGGCGTAGGCCGCGCAGACCAGGGCGAGGATGAGCTGCTCCATCAGGCGCCTGCCGTCCCCGCCGGCCGGCCGGCGGCGGGGCGGCAGCTGCCGCGGGTGCGGTGCGCGCACCGCGTCGTCGAGGGCGGTCGTCACGGAGGGCGGCGCAGTCACCGGGGCCTCCCGTTCCGCGCCGCTCCCGGGGCCCGGCGGTCCCGCTGCGCCGGGTGGTTCCCGCGGCGGCCGGCGTTCTCTCGCCGGTGGTGACTGTGGTGGCCGGTGTGCTGACCGCGTCGGTGCGCGGTCGTGCTCCAGGGTCGTCGCCGGCGGCTCCGCCGCGTCGGATCGTTCGTCCATAGGCCGTACATCGCCCGTCGCCCCCCTCACAGATCTGAGATGTCCGTCCCCGGCGCCGATGGTCCGCGGCGCTGCCCCTGTCGGGACGATACACCAGGATCGTCACTCAGGGACATAGCTTCTCTACTCTCCGTGACCACCAGCGGTTATGTGCGCACGGGACGCGTCCGAAAGATTGCGGAGGGTGCCGGAAGCGGGCTACCGCCCCTTTTCCCCCGTCGGTCCGGATCCGGTGGTGATGATCACGTTCCGCAGGGGTTCCCCGGCGGCGAACCGGGTGAGCTGGTCGGCGAGCAGCCGCCTGGCGCGCGGCAGGAAGGCCGAGGAGGGGCCGCCGACGTGCGGGCTGATCAGCACGCCGGGCGCCTGCCACAGGGGGTGGCCCGGGGGCAGTGGTTCCGGGTCCGTGACGTCCAGCGCGGCGGTGATCCGGCCCCGTTCCAGCTCGGCGAGGAGCGCCCCGGTGTCGACCACGGGCCCGCGCGCGACGTTCACCAGCAGCGCCCCGTCCTTCATCCGGGCGAGGAAGCCGGCGTCGACGAGGCCCCGGGTCTCCTCGGTGAGCGGCGTGCAGAGGATCACGACGTCCGCGTCCGGAAGCAGTGAGAGCACGTCGGTGACCGGGTGCACGGGGCCGCGCGCCGTGGTGCGCCCGGAGCGCGCGATGCGCGCCACCCGCGCGACCTCGAACGGCACGAGCCGGTCCTCGACGGCGGCGCCGATGGGCCCGTAGCCGACGATCAGGACGTTCTTGTCGGCCAGGGACGGGTGGAAGCCGCCCGTCCAGCGCTCCTCCCGCTGGGCGCGGACGAAGCCGGGGATGCCGCGCAGCGCGGCGAGGGTCAGGGTGAGCGCCAGTTCGGCCGTGCTCGTCTCGTGCACGCCGCGTGCGTTGCAGAGCCGTACGCCGGGCGGGAGCGCCGACAGCCGCGCGGTGATGTCGTCCACCCCGGCGGTGAGCGTCTGGACGACCCGGACGCCGGTCAGGTGCTCCAGCGGCCCCACCCGGACCGACAGCCGCTTCATGTACGGCACCACGTACACGGCGCAGTCCGCGGGGTCGCCGGGAAACGGCTGGTCACCGTTGTCTCCGCCGTCCCAGAACAGGTACCGGAGCCCGGCGGGCAGCCCGTCGATCTCCTCGGGCGGAAGGGGAAGCCAGACGTCTTTGCTCATGCGAGGAGGCTATGTCAGGGGCGTACGGGCGCAGAGGTTAGGTTGGTGGCCGGGCAGAGGGAGGTTCACGAGCAGGTGGAGCGCAGGACGATCGGCGCGGGGGGACTCGCGGTGGGGGCCGTCGGACTCGGA
Source organism: Streptomyces sp. NPDC025833 (assembly GCF_055558055.1). Lineage (NCBI taxonomy): Bacteria > Bacillati > Actinomycetota > Actinomycetes > Kitasatosporales > Streptomycetaceae > Streptomyces > Streptomyces sp. NPDC025833. The sequence continues at coordinate 176,312 of NZ_JBVHNF010000003.1, read as the reverse complement.
TGCATGCCGATGAGCTGGGCGTACAGCGGATCGCGGCGGCGTGGCGACGAGTCGCTCAGGACCGTGCACCGGGCGCTGGACCTGGGCTGCGACCTCCTGGACACCGCGGACATGTACGGCCCGTTCACCAACGAGCTGCTGCTGGGCCGGGCGCTCAGGGACCGGCGCCGGGACGCCTTCGTGTCCACGAAGGTGGGGCTGCTGGTGGGCGAGCAGCACGTCGTGGCCAACGGCCGGCCCGGCTATGTGCGGCGGGCCTGCGACGCCTCGCTGCGCCGGCTCCAGACCGACGTGATCGACCTGTACCAGTTGCACCGGGCCGACCCGGAGGTGCCCGTCGAGGAGACGTGGGGGGCGATGGCCGATCTGGTGCGGGCCGGGAAGGTGCGGGCGCTGGGGCTGTGCGCGGTGGGGGCGCGCGCCGGGCGCCGTTCGCGCGGCGGGCCGCACGACACGACACTGCGCCAGTTGCAGCGGGTGCAGCAGGTGTTCCCGGTGAGCGCGGTGGAGGCGGAGCTGTCGGTGTGGTCCCCGGAGGCGCTGCGGGGGCTGCTGCCGTGGTGCGAGGCGCGCGGGGTGGGCTTCCTGGCGGCGATGCCGCTGGGCAACGGGTTCCTGACCGGCACGCTGACGCCGGGCGAGGGCTTCGAACCGGACGACCTGCGGGCCCGGCACCCCCGGTTCACCGCCGAGATGATGGCGGCCAACCAGCCGATCGTCGCGGGACTGCGGCGGATCGCCCGCCGGCACGGCGACGACGTGACCCCGGCCCAGGTGGCCCTGGCGTGGGTGCTGGCGCAGGGCCGGCAGGTGATCGCGCTGCCGGGCACGAAGCGGGAGCGGTGGGCCGCGCAGAACGCGGCGGCGGCCGGGCTGCGGCTGACCGCGCGGGACCTGGCGGAGGTGGCGCGGCTGCCGGCGGCCCAGGGCTCGTGGGACTGAGCCTCCGGCGCCGCCGGCCGCCCCGGGAGGGAACCCCCGGGGCGGCCGGGGAGTATGAGAGGGAGAGGGTGCCGTCGGACCACCGCCTCGGAGGGGCCATGAGCGTGCGACATCGAGCTGTACCGGCCGTGCTGGCCGCGACCGCCCTGCTGCTGACGGCCGGGTGCTCCTCCGGCGGCGGGGACTTCCCGGGCCGGCTGCCCGCCTCCGCCTCCTCCGGGGCGGCCTCCTCCGCGCCCGCCGCCACGGAGTCGGCGGCGCCGGCCGAGGGGTCGGCGCGGGTGGTGCGCACGGTGGCCGAGGGCCTGAAGTCGCCGTGGGGACTGGCCGCGCTGCCCGGCGGCGGTCTGCTGGTCTCCTCCCGGGACGAGGCGACGATCACCCGGATCGACGTGGGGACCGGGAGGAAGACCGAGCTGGGCACGGTCTCCGGGGTGTCCCCGGACGGCGAGGGCGGACTGCTGGGCATCGCCCTCTCCCCCGACTACGCCTCGGACCACATGGTCTACGCCTACTTCACCTCGGCCTCGGACAACCGCATCGTCCGCATGCGGTACGACGAGCGGAAACCGGCCGGTGAGCAACTGGGCGCCCCGGACACGGTGTTCAAGGGCATCCCCAAGGGTGTCATCCACAACGGCGGCCGGATCGCGTTCGGTCCGGACGGGATGCTCTACGCGGGCACCGGCGAGAGCGGGCGGCGGGGTCTGGCGCAGGACCGGGCGTCGCTGGGCGGCAAGATCCTGCGGCTGACCCCGGAGGGCGAGCCGGCGCCGGGCAACCCCTTCCCCGACTCCCCCGTGTACTCCTACGGCCACCGCAACGTCCAGGGCCTGGCCTGGGACGACCGGCAGCGGCTGTTCGCCTCGGAGTTCGGGCAGGACACCTGGGACGAGCTGAACGCGATCAAGCCCGGTGACGACTACGGCTGGCCCGAGGCCGAGGGCAGGTCCTCCGGCGCCCGCTTCCACGACCCGCTCGTCCAGTGGCACACAGCCGAGGCCTCGCCGAGCGGCATCGCCTACGTGGACGGCGTCATCTGGATGGCGGCCCTGAAGGGCCGGCGGCTGTGGCGGGTCCCGCTGCGCGGCACGGAGGCGGCCGCGGCCCCGCAGGCGTTCCTCACCGACGCGTACGGCCGGCTGCGCACCGTGCTGCCGGCCGGTGGCGACAGGCTGTGGCTGGTCACGAGCAACACCGACGGCCGCGGGGAGCCGGGCCGGGGCGACGACCGGATCCTGGAGGTCCGGGTGCGCTGAGCGGCGCGGCCCGGCACCGCCGGGCCGTCACACCTCACGGTTCCGGCACGTCACCGGCCGGGACCGGTCCCGCACCGCCGGGACGTCACCGTTCGGGCGCGTCATCGTTCCGGCGCTTCGTCGGCCGGGCGCGGCCCGGCACCGCCGGCGCGTCACCGTTCCGGCGCGGGCCGGTCCTCGCCGGGCGGTCCTTCCGTGCGGCGGATCACCGCCTTGCCCGACGCCAGGTCGATGGGACCGCGGCCGGGGTCGCCGTCGCCGACGTCCTCACGGGTCAGTTCCAGCCGGTTCTGCTCGTCCCGGGTGTGCTGGCGCCCGGGCGAGAACAGTTCCTCGAAGACGTTGAACACGGCTCCCCCTTGTCGCCGGTTTCCTCCAGCGTAGGTCTCAGCCCGGCGTTTCGGCAGCGAGCGTCCCGGCCATGAAGAGCCCCAGCCGGTGGGCCACCGCCGCCGCCTCGCCCCGGCCCGAGACACCGAGCTTGCCCAGGATGTTGGAGACGTGGACGCTCGCGGTCTTCGGGGAGATGAACAGCTCCTCGGCTATCTGGCGGTTGGTGCGGCCGGCCGCGACCAGGCCGAGGACGTCCCGCTCGCGGCTGGTGAGCCCGAGCACCCCGGCCGGGTCGGCGGGGGCCGCGGCCCGCCCCGGTGCCCCGGCCGGGGCGAGGCGGGCACGCTGGACCAGCCGGGCGACGGCGTCGCCGAGGGGGCGGGCGTCCAGGTGGGCGGCGACCGCCGCGGCCAGCCGGAGCAGTTCCGCCGCGCGGTCCCGCTCGTCGTCGCCGCCCTCGGCCAGCAGTGCCCCGGCGAGGCGGTGGCGGACCCGGGCGAGGTCGTAGGGGCGGTCGAGGCACTCGAAGTCGGCGACGACCGGGGCCCAGGTCTCGACGGTGTCCCGGCCCGCCGCGCGCAGCAGTTCGGCCTCGGTCCACCGGCCGTAGGCCGTCCAGAGGGGGACGCCCGTGGTGAGGGTGCGGGCGGCCGCCGTGACCCGGTCGAGGATCTCGGCGCGGCCGGCCCGGGCGGCGGGCAGGGCGCGGGCGTCGGCCTCGGCGGTGGCGGCGGCCAGCAGCAGCGGCCATCCGTAGCGGTGGGTGCCGGGCGGGAACCCGGCGTCCAGCTCCGGCAGCAGCACCGCGCGGGCGTCGGCGATCCGGCCCTCGGCCGCGGCGACTCCGAGGGCGATGCGGGCGAGCGGCAGGGACTGCTGGGGTCTCGGGTCGTGGGCGCCGTACCAGGAGCGGGCGGCGGCCAGTTGCCGGCCGGACTCGGCGAGGTCGCCGCGGGCCAGGGCGAGGTGGGCCAGGCGCAGGGCGCCCGCGGCCCGGGGCTTGGCGCCGTGGCCGACGCGGGTCGCGTGCGCGGCGGCCTCGGCGGCCTCCTCCCACCGGCCGAGCGAGTACAGCGCGTCGGAGAGGTTGCCCCAGGCCCAGGCACCGGAGTCCAGCAGCCCGTACCCGCGGCAGAACTCGATGCCCTCGCGCAGCAGCGGGACGGCCTCCCGGTCCCGGCCGACGCCGCACAGCGCGGCCGGCAGGTTCACGTAGGCGCGGCCCGCGACGGGGTGCACGTTCTCGGCGAGGGTGTCCCGCAGGACCTGCCGCATCCGCGCGAGGCCCGACTCCGGGTCGCCGGCCTCCACCGTCAGGCCGCCGAGGGTGAGCAGGGCGTGCAGTTCGGTCTCGCGGGCGCCCACCATGCACGCGTACTCCACGGCCCGTTCGGCCGCGGCGAGGGCCTCGGGGCCGGGACAGTGCTGCATCGACCAGGTGGCGGCGACCGCCAGCACCTCGGCGTGCACCTCGGACGGCGGCAGACCGCGCACCAGGTCCTGGGCGGTGCCCAGTTCGCGCCAGCCGTCGCCGCGGGCCTGCGCCTGGACCAGCCGGGAGCGCTGCACCCAGAACCAGGCGGCCCGCAGCGGGTCGTGCTCGTCCTCCAGCAGGCGCAGGGCCCGCTTGATGATTTTCAGCGCCCGTTCCCGTTCACCGCCGAAGCGGCCCGCCACGGCGGCCTCCGCCATCAGGTCGAGATAGCGCAGCGGGGTGGTGGCCGGATCGCAGCCGCACGGCGGGTAGACCTCCACGTAGTCGACCGGGCGCAGGGCCGAGCGCACCTCCTCCGGTGCGCTGTCCCACAGCTCCATCGCGCGCTCCAGCAGGCCCAGTTGCTCGGTGTAGGCGTGCCGGCGGCGGGCGACGACCGAGGCGGCCAGGACGGCGGGCAGCGCCTTCGCGGTGTCGTGCGCGTGGTACCAGAAGCTGGCCAGGCGCATCACCCGGGCGTCGGCGGGGACGAGCGACGGGTCGGCCTCCAGCGCCTCGGCGCAGCGGCGGTTGAGCCGGGAGCGCTCGCCGGGCAGCAGGTCGTCGGCGACGGCCTCGCGGACCAGGGAGTGCCGGAAGCGGTAGCCGTCGCCGGTCCGGGTCGCGGTGAGGATGCCGGCGCCGACGGCGGCGCGCAGCGCCTCGATGAGGTCGTCCTCGGGGATCCGCGCCACGGCGGCGATCAGCCGGTACTCCACCGTGGAGCCGCCCTCGGCGACGATCCGGGCGACCCGCTGGGCGCTCTCGGGCAGCGCCTCGACCCGGACGAGGAGCAGGTCGCGCAGGGAGTCGGTGAGGCCGGTGCGGTTGCCCTGGCAGCCGGCGACGGCGAGTTCCTCGATGAAGAAGGCGTTGCCGTCGGAGCGTTCGTAGATCTCGTCGACCTGGGCCGGGTCGGGTTCGGCGGCGAGGATGCCGGCGATCTGGCGGCCGGCCTCCTCGCGGGTGAAGCGGGCGAGTTCGATGCGGCGGACGGTGCGCAGCCGGTCCAGTTCGGCGAGCAGCGGGCGCAGCGGATGGCGGCGGTGGATGTCGTCGGAGCGGTAGGTGGCCAGGACGAGGAGGCGGCCGGCGCGCAGGGTGCGGAAGAGGTAGGCGAGGAGGTGGCGCGTGGAGGCGTCGGCCCAGTGCAGGTCCTCCAGGACGAGTACGACGGTCCGTGCGGCGGCGACCCGCTCCAGCAGCCGGGCGGTGAGTTCGAACAGGCGGGCCGTGCCCTGCTCGTCGGGGCGGCCCCCGGCGGCCTCGCCGAGGTCGGGCAGCAGCCGCGCCAGTTCCTCCTCCTGGCCGGCCGCCGCGTCGGCGAACTCCTCGGGCAGGGCGTCGCGCAGGGCGCGCAGCGCGGTGGAGAAGGGGGCGAACGGCAGCCCGTCGGCGCCGATCTCGACGCAGCCGCCGACGGCGACGACGGCGGCACGGCCGGCGGCGGCCGTGCCGAACTCCTCCACCAGGCGGGTCTTGCCCACGCCCGCCTCGCCGCCGAGCAGCAGCGCCTGCGGCTCGGCCGCCGCGGCGCGGCCGAGCGCGTCGCTCAGCGTGGCCAACTCGGCGGCGCGGCCGATGAACACGGGACTGACGGACCTGGTCTCCACAGGCCCGAGCATCGCACGAGGCGGGGAGGGCCCGGCACCGGTTTTCCACAGGCCCCGTGTGATGGTCGTACCGGCCGGGCTCGGTTGCGGCGGTGGTGCCGGGGCCGGCACCGCCGTCGGTGCCGTGCGCACGGGCGGCAGGACCGCACGGCTCCCCGGGAGGGCCCTGCGGTCCTGCGGCAGCGAGCGCCCGACCCCCGTGCGGCCGCTCCCCGCACCCGTGGTCACGCGGCGCGCGGCAGCCGGAGCCGGCGGGGCCGGTCGGTATGCGACTCGGCGGCCGGGGCCCCGTCGCCGGCGGTCGGGGCGCTGCGGGCGGCGCGGCGGGAGCGGACGACCTCGCGGGCCAGGCGCTCCTGCTGGGCCGTGCGGCGCAGTTCGGCGGAACGGATCCGGAGCAGTTCCATCTCGTGCATGGCGGTTCCTTCGGTTCGGGCGGTGTGGTGCGTCGCGTTCTGCGATGCCTCCACTCTCGTCCGGCAAGGGGTCCGCCACATCGGGAGAGTTCCGCATCTTCGCGCGCCCGGCGGGCCGTACGCGCGCGCGTAAGGGGCCTTAGACCGTCCCCTGGGCGGGTGCGGATTCCCTAAGGCCCCCGTGAGCAGCGGGTTCTCAGCCGGCCGAGGGCAGTCCGAGCAGTACGTCGGAGTACTTCAGGACGGCCAGCAGCAGCCCGACGGCGCCGAGCGAGACGCCCGCCCAGGCGACCGACTTGATCCAGGGGGCCTGCGGCCGGCCGGGCGCCCCGAACGCGGGCCGGGCCAGCACGACCGCGCCGGTGACCAGCGCGGCCAGCGCGAACAGGCCCGCCCACAGCGCGGTGGTGTGCCAGGCGTTGCCGTAGACCGCCTCGATCTGCTGGGCGACGCCCGCGGTGGTGGAGGTACGGAGCTGGCCCACGAGCTGTTCGCGGGCGGCGGCGACGGTGCCGATCCAGCCCCCGCTGAGCGAGACGAGGCCCAGCGCGGCGGAGACCACGGCGCCGGCGCCCTGGCCGACCCCGGAGGGCGCCCCGGCCCCGGCATCCGCCGACTCGGCCCCGGCGGCGTCCGTGCCGTCGGTGTCTTCGGTGTCGACCGTGTCTTCGGCGTCGGCCGTGTCCTCGGTGCCGGCCGTCCCGTCGGCGTGGTCCGGGCCACCCGCCTCGCCGTGCCGGGCGCGCTCCGTGTCCGCGCCGTCCCCGGTGTTCCCGGTGTCCGGTCCCCCGGCCCCTGCGGTTCCCGCCTCACCGGCGGTCCCGGCCGCCGTCGTCGTCTCGTCGTCCTTGCGCGCCCCGGTGCCGGCCGTGGCGCCTTCCGTCGTGTTCGTTGCCATGCCCGGCACCGTACGGACGCTCTCTGAGAGGCCCCTTAATGATCGGCCGGGCGCTCAGCCCTCGTGCGTGTCACGCGCGCGTGCCGCCCGCCACTCGGGCGCGAGCAGCGCCCAGATCTCGGTGGAGGTGCGCACCCCCCGGTGCGGGTAGTTCTCGCGGAGCACGCCCTCGCGGGTCATGCCCAGGCGCCGGGCGACATCGAGGCTCGGCTCGTTGGCGGAGGACGCGTACCACTCCACCCGGTGCATGCCGCGCTCCTCGAAGGCCCAGTCGAGCAGCACCCGCATGCCGCGCGTGACCAGCCCGCGGCCGGCCGCCGCGGGCTCCAGCCAGCAGCCCGCCTCGCAGACCCCGCTCGCGGTGTCCCAGACCCGGAACAGCACCCCGCCGACGAGCCTGCCGTCCAGCCAGATCCCGTGCACGCCGCCCGCGTCGGCGCCGCGCTTGTCGGCGTACGACTTCAGCCAGGCACGGGCACCGTCGACATCGGGCATCACGTCCGGCAGGCCGATGTGCCGGCCGATGAACTCCCGCCCGCGGTCGATGCCGGCGAGGAGTTCCTCGGCGTGCCACACCTCCAGGGGCCGCAGTTCGGCGCCGTCGTCGCCCAGTGGTCTCGCGTACATCGTGCCGCTTCCCTCCGCAGTCCGTCCCCCGGCTCCCGCAGGACCCGGCCGAGCCTCTCACACGCGGTCCGGCCCCGGGACACGCGGCGGCGGGTCAGTCGAACTGGTCCCCGAGGGCCATGACCATCGTGCCGGCGACCAGCAGCCACAGGGCCCTGCGGGTACGGCCCCGCCACCCGAGCACCGCCGCGAGCGCGCACCCGGCGGCCCCCAGGGCGTAGGCGGCGGGCACCGGCGCCGGGGCGGGGCCGGCGGCCCGGAGCAGCGCGGCGGCCAGCCCGGCCAGCGTCAGCAGCGCGCCGGTGCCGGCGGCGGTCCAGCGGGCCCGCCGGGCGTCCTCGATGTACTCCTCACCGGCCTCAGCACTCTCGAGGGACTCACCGATCCCACCGGTCTCACCCGCCCCGTCGATGCCGGTGGCTGGTTCGGGCCGTCCGGGCCGTCCGCCGTCCGCGGGGCGGGCGGTGCCGTGGGGGTACCCGGCGGCCGCGGCCGTCACGGGCCCGGCGCCGGAGTCGGTGCGCATGCTCATGGCGGGCGAGCGTACCCAGGTGCCCGCCGGGCCGGCGCGCCCACCCCCACCCGGGGCGGGCGGGCACGCGTACGGCCCCGGAGGCGTGCCTCCGGGGCCGTACGGCGCGGTGCGGGCTCAGCCCTCCTCGACGCCCAGCCGCTGAAGGATCAGCTCCTTCACGCGGGCCGCGTCGGCCTGGCCGCGGGTGGCCTTCATGACGGCGCCGACCAGGGCGCCGGCCGCGGCCACCTTGCCGCCGCGGATCTTGTCCGCGATGGCCGGGTTGCCGGCGATGGCCTCGTCGACCGCCGTACCGAGCGCGGAGTCGTCGGAGACGACCTTGAGACCGCGCTTGTCGACGACCTCGTCCGGGGTGCCCTCGCCCGCGAGGACGCCCTCGATGACCTGACGGGCCAGCTTGTCGTTCAGGTCGCCCTTCGCGACGAGCTCGGTAACCCGGGCCACCTGCTGCGGCGTGATCGCCAGCTCGTCCAGCGAGGTGCCGGACTCGTTGGCGCTGCGGGCCAGTTCGCCCATCCACCACTTGCGGGCGGAGGCCGCGTCGGCACCGGCGTCGATCGTGGCGACGATCGGGTCCAGCGCGCCGGCGTTGAGGATCGCCTGCATGTCGGTGGCCGAGATGCCCCACTCGGCCAGCAGCCGGGTGCGGCGGGCCAGCGGCAGCTCGGGCAGCGCCGCGCGGATCTCCTCGACCCACTCGCGCGAGGGGGCGACGGGGACCAGGTCGGGCTCCGGGAAGTACCGGTAGTCCTCGGCCTCCTCCTTCACCCGGCCCGAGGTGGTGGACCCGGTGTCCTCGTGGAAGTGGCGGGTCTCCTGGATGATCGTGCCGCCCGAGGACAGCACGGCCGCGTGCCGCTGGATCTCGAAGCGGGCCGCACGCTCCACCGAGCGCAGCGAGTTGACGTTCTTCGTCTCGGAGCGCGTGCCGAACTTCTCGGCGCCCTTGGGCATCAGCGACAGGTTCACGTCGCAGCGCATCTGGCCCATCTCCATGCGGGCGTCGGATACGCCGAGGGCCCGGATGAGCTCGCGCAGCTCGCGGACGTACGCCTTCGCCACCTCGGGGGCCCGCTCGCCGGCGCCCACGATCGGCTTGGTGACGATCTCGATCAGCGGGATGCCGGCCCGGTTGTAGTCCAGCAGGGAGTGGGACGCGCCGTGGATGCGGCCGGTGGCGCCGCCGACGTGCGTCGACTTGCCGGTGTCCTCCTCCATGTGGGCGCGCTCGATCTCCACGCGGAAGGACTCCCCGTCCTCAAGCTGCACGTCGAGGTAGCCGTCGAAGGCGATGGGCTCGTCGTACTGGGAGGTCTGGAAGTTCTTCGGCATGTCCGGATAGAAGTAGTTCTTCCGGGCGAAGCGGCACCACTCGGCGATCTCGCAGTTCAGCGCGAGACCGATCTTGATCGCGGACTCGACGCCGGTCGCGTTGACGACCGGGAGCGCGCCGGGCAGGCCGAGGCAGGTGGGGCAGGTCTGCGAGTTGGCGTCGGCGCCGAGGGTCGTCGAGCAGCCGCAGAACATCTTGGTCCTGGTGCCGAGTTCGACATGGACCTCGAGGCCCATGACGGGGTCGTACGACGCCAGCGCGTCCTCGTACGACACCAGGTCGGTCGTGGTGGTCACGGTGAAAACTTCCCTCTCAGCCCAGCAGGACGTCGTCGTCGCCCAGCCGCTTCAGCTCGCGGTAGAGGATGGCGAGGCCGGTGGCGATGCCTGCGGCGGTGACGACGGCGTCGACGAGCCGCAGCGTGTCGTTCTCCGCGCGGGCCTTCTTGATCTGCTTCGCGGCGCCGACCGCGCCGAACGCGGTGGCGGCCATGGACAGGTACGTACCGGACTTGGACTTCTTGAAGCCCTTGGCCTTGGTCAGTGCGCTCACAGCGACGGTGCCTCCTCCAGCAGCGGGTGACCCCACTTTTCCACGAAGGCGGCCTCGACGGCGGCGCCCACCTTGTACAGCCGGTCGTCCTGCATCGCCGGGGCGATGATCTGCAGGCCCACCGGGAGGTTGTCCTCCGGGGCCAGGCCGCAGGGCAGCGACATGGCCGCGTTGCCCGCCAGGTTGGTCGGGATCGTGCACAGGTCCGCGAGGTACATCGCCATCGGGTCGTCGGCGCGCTCGCCGATCGCGAAGGCGGTGGTCGGCGTCGTCGGGGAGACGATCACGTCGACCTGCTCGAAGGCCTTCTCGAAGTCCCGCGTGATGAGCGTGCGGACCTTCTGGGCGGAGCCGTAGTACGCGTCGTAGTAGCCGCTCGACAGGGCGTACGTGCCGAGCATGATGCGGCGCTTGACCTCGGGCCCGAACCCGGCCTCGCGGGTGAGGGAGGTGACCTCCTCGGCGGAGTGGCCGCCGTCGTCGCCGATCCGCCGGCCGTAGCGCAGGCCGTCGAAGCGGGCGAGGTTGGAGGAGCACTCGGACGGCGCGATCAGGTAGTACGCCGACAGGGCGAGGTCGAAGGACGGGCAGTCCAGCTCGACGATCTCGGCGCCCAGCTCCCTGAGCAGCTCGACCGACTCGTCGAAGCGCTGGATGACACCGGCCTGGTAGCCCTCGCCGCGGAACTGCTTGACCACGCCGACGCGCATGCCGGCTACCGAGCCGTTGCGGGCGGCCTCGACGACCGGCGGGACCGGGGCGTCGATGGAGGTCGAGTCCAGCGGGTCGTGGCCGGCGATCACCTCGTGCAGCAGGGCCGCGTCCAGGACCGTGCGGGCGCAGGGGCCGCCCTGGTCGAGGGAGGAGGAGAAGGCGACCATGCCGTAGCGGGAGACCGCGCCGTAGGTCGGCTTCACGCCGACCGTGCCGGTGACGGCGGCCGGCTGGCGGATGGAGCCGCCGGTGTCGGTGCCGATGGCGAGCGGGGCCTCGTACGCGGCGAGCGCGGCGGAGGAGCCGCCGCCGGAGCCGCCGGGGATCCTGGTGAGGTCCCAGGGGTTGCCGGTCGGGCCGTAGGCGCTGTTCTCGGTGGAGGACCCCATGGCGAACTCGTCCATGTTGGTCTTGCCGAGGATGACGACGTCGGCGGCCTTCAGCCGCTTGGTGACCGTCGCGTCGTACGGCGGGATCCAGCCCTCCAGGATCTTCGAGCCGACGGTCGTGGGCACGCCCTCGGTGGTGAAGATGTCCTTGAGCGCGAGCGGGACGCCGGCCAGCGGGCCGAGCTTCTCGCCGCGCGCCCGCTTCTCGTCCACGGCGCGGGCCTGGGCGAGGGCGCCCTCGCGGTCGACGTGCAGGAAGGCGTGCACCTTCTCGTCGACGGCCTCGATGCGGGCGAGGTGGGCCTCGGTGACCTCGACGGCCGTGAGTTCGCCGGCGGCGATCTTCTCGGCGGTCTGCGCGGCCGTGAGCTTGATGATGTTGCTGTCCGTCATGGCGGTCACTCCTCCCCCAGGATCTGCGGCACCTTGAAACGCTGCTGCTCCTGGGCCGGGGCGCCGGAGAGCGCCTGCTCGGGGGTGAGCGAGGGACGGACCTCGTCCGCCCGCATGACGTTCGTCAGCGGGAGCGGGTGCGAGGTCGGCGGTACGTCTTGGTCGGCGACCTCGCTGACGCGGGCCACCGCGCCGATGATGTCGTCGAGCTGTCCCGCGAAGTGGTCGAGTTCTTCGGGCTTCAGCTCCAGACGCGCCAGCCGGGCGAGGTGGGCGACCTCCTCGCGCGTGATGCCAGGCATGCAGCGATCCTCTGGGGTGAGTGTGTGTGGTTTGGGGCCAATCCTATGGGGCGGGCACCGGTGCCCGTGAAACGGTTTCCCCGGGCACCGCTCTCACCGGTGGCCCGGCGTCGGCGCACCGCCGGCTCACCGGTGGCGGCCGTCCCACGCGGCGCTCGGCAGGAAGTGGTTGTCGTACCGCTCCTGGACCTCCAGCAGGCTCTCCGGGGCGGCCTCGCCCAGGCGGATGCGCTGGAGGTGGCGGAAGTACTCGAAGCGCTCGACGCCCGGGGCGATGACGACGAGCAGGTCCGCGGTGCTGCCCGGGGCGGCGGCGAAGGCGTGCGGCCGGTCGGGTGGGACGATGACCAGATCGCCGCGCTCGGCGGTGACCACGTCGTCGCCGGAGAGGATCTCGGCCTCGCCGTCGAGCAGGTAGAACATCTCGGCCGAGTGGTGGTGGACGTGCGGGCGCGCTCCGTCGGCGCCCTCGGCCAGGGTGACCCGGACGGTGGACAGCGCGCCGCCGCCGGCACTGCTGTCGGCCAGCAGCCGCACGCCGACCGGGGTGCCGCCGAGGACCTCCGCCTCGGCGTCCCGCACCAGCACGGTCTCGTCGAACCTGGGCACGAACAACGACATGGTGTCTCTCCCCCTGCGGGTGGGGCCCTGCGAGTGGGGCCCTGCGGGTGAATTTCCGTGGGTGGGTGTCAGACCGCGAACAGCAGTCCGGCGCCGATCAGCACGACGGCCGCGGTGGCGAGGTGGATCCCGAAGGCGACCGCCCCCGGGCCGCCGTTCCGCAGGACTATCAGCGTGTCGACGAGGGGGACGAGTGCCACGCAGAGCATGAACCAGGCCTCCGCGCGGGCACCGGCGAAGGCGAGCAGGACGAGCCCCAGCAGGCCGAAGGTGCCGTCCTTGAGCCCCTTGACCGACAGGTAGGCGCGGGCGTCGCCGCGTGGGTCGGCCGGGACGCCGTACCCGGCCGCCGCGGGGCCGGGCCGGAACCAGAAGCGGTAGCCGAGGAACAGGCAGAACAGGTCGAGCACGACGGCCAGGGTGTACGCGGTGACGGTCACGCCTCTCTCCTCATTTCCTAGCAGCGCTAGATGTGAGAGCGAAGTTAGCAGAGCGTCGACAGGTTGGCTAGCATTGCTAGAATCCTGGTCATGTCGATCCAACGGCGCCGGGAGCGCGAACGGGCGGAGCGCGAGCGGCTGATCGTCTCGGCCGCACGGGAGCTGGCGGAGGCCGAGGGCTGGGACGCGGTGACCACCCGGCGGCTGGCCGCCGAGATCGAGTACAGCCAGCCGGTCCTCTACGGCCACTTCGCGAACAAGGACGCGATCATCGCGGCGGTCGCGGTGCGGGGCTGCGCCGACCTGGCGGCGGAGCTGCGCCGGGCGCGCGCGGCGGCACGGGGGACGCGGGAGGCGCTGACGGCGGCGGCGCGGGCGTACACCTCCTTCGCGCGGCGCCGGCCCGCCCTGTACGACGCGATGTTCACCCGTCCGGTGGGCCTGCCGTTCGCCACGGCGGAGGCACCGGCCCCGCTGCGGGAGGCGTTCGGCGAACTGCTGGCCGTGGTGGAGCCGCTCGCGCGCCCGGACGAGGAGCCCGGTCCGCTCACGGAGACGTTCTGGGCGGGGCTGCACGGCCTGGTGTCGCTGACGCGGAGCGGACGGCTCTGGCAGGAGGCCCACGAACGACGGCTCACCCTGCTGATCGACCACTTCTCGGGCCGCTGAGAACGACACGGGGTGCGGCCGAGCGGGATGCCCGGGGGTGCGGCGGAGCAGGGCGCAGGCGGCCTGACCGTGCGGGAGCGGCCGGCCCCGGGCCCGTCGGCCCACAGCCGTCAGCGTCCGGGCCTCGGCGCGGCGCCGTCGGCGCGGGGTACCACCGTCCGAGGCGGCGGGGCATCACTCGGCCCGGCCGTGCGGGCCGACGGAGAGACGGTCCGGCGGCCGGCAGCCCGGCACGCGAGCGCGGGGACGATGCGCGGGCCGCCCCGCCACACAGGCACAGCCACCCCGAACCCATCGACGCGGAACCGCCACCGCGAACACATCGGAGGACTGCCCGGCGACCAGCAGCCCGGCACGCGGACGCGGGCACGATACGCGGGCCGCCCCGCCACACAGGCACAGCCACCCCGAACCCATCGACGCGGAACCGCCACCGCGAACACATCGGAGGACTGCCCGGCGACCAGCAGC
>NZ_JBVHNF010000003.1:0-162234 GCF_055558055.1 Streptomyces sp. NPDC025833 | reverse complement strand
AGCCCGGCACGCGGGCGCGGGGACGATGCGCGGGGCGCCCGGCCACGCGGACACGGCCGCCCCGGGCCCATCGCGGCGGAGCCGCCACCGCGAGGACGTCGGGGGGTTACTCCGCGGCCGGGAGGGCGGCGCGGGGGCGCTGCCAGCCGCGGGAGCCCCGCGCCAGCAGCCACGCGGTGGTCTCGTCCGGGGGCATCGCCGCGGCGACCAGCCAGCCCTGTACCGCGTCGCAGCCCAGGTCCCGCAGCCGCTCCCAGGTCTCGTCGTCCTCCACGCCCTCGGCCACGACGAGCAGGCCCAGCGAGTGGGCCAGGTCGAGGGTGCAGCGCACGATCTCGGCGTCCTGGGCGTCGACCGCCAGCCGGGCCACGAAGGAACGGTCGATCTTCAACTCGCTGACGGGCAGCCGGCGCAGGTGCACCAGGGACGAGTACCCGGTGCCGAAGTCGTCCAGGGACATCTTGACGCCGTGCCCGGTCAGCCCGGCGAGGGTGTCGGCGGCCCGCTGCGGGTCCTCCAGCAGGACGTGCTCGGTGATCTCCAGCTGGAGCGCCCCCGCGGGGACCCCGTGCCGGGCGAGCCGGGCGGCGACGGAGCCGGCGAAGCCGGGGGTGTGCACGTCGCGCGGGGAGACGTTGACGGCGACCGGCACCCGCAGGCCCTGTGCGCGCCACCGGGCGACCTGGGCGAGCGCGGTCTCCAGGACGTACTCGGTGAGGTGGGGCATCAGCCCCGAGGACTCGGCTATCGCTATGAACTCGTCCGGCGGGACCTTGCCGCGCTCCGGGTGGACCCAGCGCACCAGCGCCTCCAGGCCGGCGACCTGGCCGTCGAAGCGGACCTTGGGCTGGTAGTGGAGCTGCACCTCGTGCGCGTCCAGGGCGCGGCGCAGGTCGCCCAGCAGGCCGAGCCGGTCCGGGGTGTTGGAGTCCCGCTTGGACTCGTACACCTCGACGCCCGTGCGGTCCCGCTTCGCCTGGTACATCGCCACGTCGGCGCGGCGCAGCAGTCCCTCGGCGTCGAGCGCGTGGTCGGGGAAGACGGCGACGCCCGCGCTGGCCTCCAGGACGAGGGTGAGTCCGTCCAGGTCCAGCGGGGAGCTGAGGTCGGTGACCAGGCCGCGGGCGACGCGGGTGGCCGACGTGATGGAGTCGGCCACGGGGAGTAAGACGGCGAACTCGTCCCCGCCGAGCCGGGCGGCCTCGGCGCCGCGCGGCAGGGCGAGCCGCAGCCGGTCGGCTATCTGGAGCAGCAGCCGGTCGCCGGCCAGGTGGCCGAGGGTGTCGTTCACCGACCGGAAGCGGTCGAGGTCGATCAGCATGAGCGCGGTGCGGGCCCCGATGCGCTCGGCGTCGTCCAAAGCGGTCCAGATCCGCTCCAGCAGCCACTGGCGGTTGGGCAGTCCGGTCAGCGGATCGCGCAACTGCTCCTCGGCGCGGGCGCGGGCCATCCACAGGGTGGAGTCCAGGGCGATGAGCGGGATGGCGAACAGCGGGAGCAGGATCGGCTGCGCGTCCGCGACGGCGCACAGCAGGGGCGCGATGCCGAGCAGCGCGACGGCGACCAGGCCCTGCCTGATCAGGGCGGTCCGGGCGGCGGTGGGCACCCCGCCGCCGCGCGGGGCGTGCAGGTACCACAGCAGGCCGCGGCTGCCGGCGAGGTAGGCGACCGCGACCAGGACGACCTCGGGGACCGTGGCGGCGGTCCAGGTCCCGGGCCGCCAGGGCTCCTCCACGCTCGGGACCCGGCCGAACGCGCCCAGCAGCAGGGCGCCGACGCCGATGCCGAGGATGTCGACCGCGCCGTGCAGCACGCCCTGCCGCCAGTGGTGCCGGCGGGCGATGCCGACCAGGACGACGACGGTGAGGCTGACCAGGCCGGCCGGCAGCCAGCCGTACAGCAGCAGGGCGGCGAGGGTCAGCGCGGCGCCCGAGCCGGTGCCGCCCCACCAGCGGGCGCGGCCGAGCATCACGAGGTGGCCGACGATGACGCCGGTGAGCAGGGCCAGCGCCCAGCCGGCCGTGCCGCGCGGGAAGAGGGCGTGGTGGCCGCTGAAGGCGCGGTGGAAGCCGGCGGCCAGGGCAAGGGCCGCGGCCGCGGTCAGGACCGCGGGCAGCACCGGCCGGGAGGTCTGGCGTTCGGTGTCGGCGCAGTCCAGGACGGGGGTGGGTGCGGCGACCGGTGGCAGGGGGGCGGCGGTCTCGACGGCGGCGCCCGGTCCGGCGGGGCGTGGGCGCACATGCGCGCGGCGCCCCGCGGTCAGCCCGGTCCACCCGGCCCACCGGTGCCCGGGCCCTGCGCCTGCGCGGCGGCGCGGGCGCAGCCGTGAGCCGGCAGCGACGCTCTCGGTCGGTTTCATTCCGTCCCTCTCACAGCCGGCGGTGCCCACGCCACGCGGCCCGATGCCCGACAACCATCAGCGGCTCCGCGTCGAAGAAACCTTCCCCCGGCCTCAGGAGGGCGCAGGGGTGCCCCAGCCGTGGCCGGGCACGGCAGGCGCACACCTCAACAGTAGGCCGCGGAAGGCTTCCACGGGCAGCGGTCTCCGACGGTTGCCCGAATGCGCCCGGGCCACCCGTATGCATCTGATATGCGCCGATCGGGTGGCCTTCAACCGCTACTCTCCGGCCGAAAGCGCGACTTCGGCCGCCGCGTCCGGCCCCTGCTCCAGAAGGACGGCGAATCCCTCCTCGTTCAGCACCGGAACCTTCAGTTGCACGGCCTTGTCGTATTTCGATCCGGGGTTGTCACCCACAACGACGAAAGCAGTCTTCTTCGATACCGAACCGGTCACTTTGGCACCCTGCCGCTGGAGCGCCTCCTTGGCCCCGTCACGGGTGTGGTGCTCCAGCGTGCCGGTGACGACGACCGTGAGCCCCTCCAGCGGACGCGGCCCCTCGTCCTCGCCGGACGACTCCTCCTCCAGCGGGACCCCCGCGGCCTTCCACTTGCGGACGATCTCGCGGTGCCAGTCCTCGGCGAACCACTCCTTGAGGGCGGCGGCGATGATCGGGCCGACACCGGCGGTGGCCGCCAGCTCCTCCTCGGTCGCCTGTTCGATGCGCTCCATGGACCGGAACTCGCGTGCGAGGGCCTGCGCGGCGACCGGTCCCACGTGCCGGATGGACAGCCCGTTCAGGAAACGGGCGAGCGGACGGGACTTGGCCGCCTCGATGTTCGCCAGCAGGGCGAGGGTGTTCTTCTTCGGCTCGCCCTTCTGGTTGGCGAAGACGGTGACGACCTTCTCCTCGCCCGTCCTGGGGTCCCGCTTGGGCAGGCCGCTGTCGGGGTCGAGGACGTGCGCCTTGATGGGCAGCAGCTTCTCCACCGTCAGGTCGAACAGGTCGCCCTCGTCCACCAGCGGCGGGTCGGCCGGCTCCAGCGGCTGGGTCAGCGCGGCGGCGGCCACGTCGCCGAAGTGCTCGATGTCCAGGCACTCGCGGCCCGCCAGGTACGAGACGCGCCCGCGCAACTGCGCCGGGCAGGTGCGGGCGTTGGGGCAGCGGAGGTCGATGTCGCCCTCCTTCATCGGCCGCAGCGCCGTTCCGCACTCGGGGCACTCGCCCGGCATCACGAACGCCCGCTCGCTGCCGTCCCGCAGGTCGGCCACCGGGCCGAGGATCTCCGGGATGACGTCACCGGCCTTGCGGAGCACGACGGTGTCCCCGATGAGCACGCCCTTGGCCTTGACGACCTCCTGGTTGTGCAGGGTGGCGAACTCGACCTCGCTGCCCGCGACGACGACCGGCTGGACCTGGGCGTACGGCGTGACGCGGCCGGTGCGGCCGACGCCCACCTTGATGTCGACGAGTTTGGTGTTGACCTCTTCCGGCGCGTACTTGTAGGCGATGGCCCAGCGGGGGGCCCGCGCGGTGGAGCCGAGCCGGCCCTGGAGGCGGATCTCGTCCAGCTTCACCACGACACCGTCGATCTCGTGCTCGACGGAGTGCCGGTTCTCGCCGTGGTACGCGATGAACTCCCGCACGCCGTCGAGGTCGTCGACCACGCGGTTGTGCCGGGACGTGGGCAGCCCCCAGGTCTTCAGCAGGTCGTACGCCTGGGAGAGCCGGGCCATGCCCGAGTAGCCCTCCAGGGCGCCGATGCCGTGGACGACCATGTGCAGCGGGCGGGTGGCGGTGACCCGCGGGTCCTTCTGGCGCAGCGAACCGGCGGCGGCGTTGCGGGGGTTGGCGAAGGGCTTGTCGCCGGCGGCGACCAGGCGCTCGTTCAGTTCGAGGAACTTCTCCATCGGGAAGTAGACCTCGCCGCGGACCTCCACCAGATCGGGCACCCGCTCGCCCTTCAGGCGGTCCGGGATCTCCGCGATGGTGCGGACGTTCGGCGTGATGTCCTCGCCGGTGCGGCCGTCGCCGCGGGTGGCGGCGCGGGTCAGGCGGCCCTTCTCGTAGGTGAGGTTGACCGCGAGGCCGTCCACCTTCAGCTCGCACAGGAAGTGGTACTCCTGCTCGCCCAGCTCCTTCGCGACGCGGTCGGACCAGGCGGCCAGTTCGTCGTCGTTGAAGGTGTTGTCGAGGGACAGCATCCGCTCGCGGTGCGCGACCGCCGTGAACTCCGTCTCGTACGAGCCGGCGACCTTCTGGGTGGGCGAGTCCGGGGTGCGCAGCTCCGGGTACCGCTCCTCCATGGCCTGGAGGGTCTTCAGGAGCTCGTCGAACTCGGCGTCGCTGACGACGGGAGCGTCCTTCACGTAGTACCGGAAGCGGTGCTCCTCGATCTGCTCAGCGAGCTGCGCGTGCCTGTCCCGTGCCTCGGCGGGAACCGCCGTCTCCGCCTGCTGCTTGTCGCCGGCCACCGTGTGGTCCTCCCGTTACTCTGGGTTGTCCGCGAGGGATCTCGCCGCCTGGACGCAGTGGGCGAGCGCCTGCCGTGCGTAGCCGGGGGAAGCGCCCGCGAGACCGCACGCCGGGGTCACCGTGACCGCCTCCGCGAGCAGCCCCGGATGCAGCCCCAGCCTGCGCCACAGCGTCCTGACACCCATGACGCTACCGGCAGGGTCCGACAACGGGCCGTCCGTGCCGGGCACGACACCGGTGAACAGCCGCGTGCCGCTCTCGACGGCCTCGCCGATCGTGTCGTCGTCACGTTCGGTGAGGAGCGCGAAGTCGAAGGAGACGGCCGCCGCGCCGGCCCGCCGCAGCAGCGCGAACGGCACGCCGGGGGCGCAGGAGTGGACGACCACGGGGCCGCCGCCGTGCGCCGCGACGACGTCCCGCAGCGTCGACTCCACGACCTGCCGGTCCACGGCGCGGTGCGTGCGGTAGCCGCTGGCGGTGCGGACCCGGCCGCTCAGGACGGCGGTGAGGGAGGGCTCGTCGAGCTGGAGGACGAGCCGGGCGCCGGGGACGCGGCGCCGCACCTCGGCGAGGTGCAGCCGTAGCCCCTCGGCCAGCGAGGCGGCGAGGTCCCGGCACGCGCCGGGGTCGGACAGGGCGGACTCGCCGTTGCGCAGCTCCAGCGCGGCGGCCAGCGTCCAGGGCCCGACGGCCTGCACCTTCAGATCGCCCTCGTGGCCCCGGGTGAACTCCTCCAGGGCGTCCAGGTCCTCGCCCAGCCAGGACCGGGCCCGCTTGGTGTCCCGGCCGGGCCGGTCGCCGAGCCGCCAGCCGCTGGGCTCCACGCGCGCGTACAGCTCGACCAGCATCCCCGCGGTACGGCCGATCATGTCGGCGCCGGGTCCGCGCGCGGGCAGCTCTGGAAGGAAGGGGAAGTCCTCGCAGGACCCCGTGGCGGTCTTGGCGGCCTCTTGGGCGTCGCCCCCGGGCAGGGATCCGACACCGGTGGCCCCGGCGAACCTGAACTGGCTGTTTTCGCTCACCCGGGAAGCCTACGGAACGCCCCGCCCGGGTCAGCGCCCCGGCCGCACCGTCAGGTCGTTGACCTCCGCGTCCGCCGGCAGGTCGAGGGCCATCAGGATCGTGGTGGCGACCGACTCGGGATCGATCCACCGCGCCGCGTCGTAGTCCTTGCCCTCCTGCCGGTGCACCTTGACCTGCATGGGGCTCGCGGTGCGGCCGGGGTAGACCGAGGTGACGCGGACGCCGGCCGCGTGCTCCTCCTGGCGCAGGGAGTCGGCCAGGGCCTTCAGGCCGTGCTTGGAGGCCGCGTAGGCGGACCAGCCGGCGGAGGCGCTGAGGCCGGCGCCGGAGTTGACGAAGATCACATGACCGCGGGCCACCCGGAGCTGCGGCAGGAAGTGCCGGGTCAGCTCCGCCGGGGCGATCAGGTTGACGTTGAGCTGGTGGTGCCAGGACTTCGGGGTCAGGTCGCCGACGTCGCCGAGGTCGACGACCCCGGCGACGTGCAGCAGCGAGTCCACCCGCTCGGGCAGGCTCTGGTGGGAGAAGGCCCAGGACAGCCTGTCCGGGTCCGCGAGGTCGCCGACCAGGGTGCGGGCGCCGGGGAACTCCGCCGCCAGTTCCCTGGCCCGGCCCGCGTCGCGCGCGTGCAGCACGATGTCGTCCCCGCGCGCGTGCAGCCGCCGGGCGACGGCCGCGCCGATGCCGGAACCGGCCCCGGTGATCACATGAGTAGCCATGCCCGCCATGCTCGCATCACCGGGTGCCGGCCTGCTCCTCCAGGTAGGCCAGGGCGCCGGCCGGCTCGTCCGCGAAGAAGACCAGGTCGGCCAGCGGGCGGGGCAGGAAGCCCTCGGTCTCCATGCGGCGGAACTGCTCGCGCAGGCCGTCGTAGAAGCCCGCCGTGTTGAGCAGCACGACCGGCTTCCCGGTGCGGCCGTGCTTCTTCAGCTCCAGGATCTCGGTGGCCTCGTCCAGCGTGCCGGTGCCGCCCACCATGATCACCACGGCGTCGGCCTTCTCCAGCAGCAGCCTCTTGCGCTCGGCGAGGTCGGCCGCGATGACCATCTCGTCGGCGCCGGGCCGGGCCTTGTTCGCGAGGAACTCCACGGAGACGCCCAGCAGCCTGCCTCCCGCCTCCTGCACGCCGTCGGCGACCACTTTCATCAGACCGCTGTCGGAACCGCCCCAGACCAGCGTGTGGCCGGCTTTGCCGAGCAGTTCCGCGAACGCGCGGGCGGGCCGCGTGTAGCGCTCGTCGAGGTCGGCGGCGGACAGGAAGACGCAGATGTTCATGGCCTCCACCGTACGGTCCCGCGCCCGGCGGGAAGAACCGGCCTCCTCCCGGCGCTGTCCCGGTATGAGCCGAGGACACACGATCACCATCGACAAGAGCGAGCGGCACGTGCGCGTGGTGCACGGCGGCCGGGTACTCGCCGAGACCGACCGCCCGCTGGAGCTGCGCGAGACCGGCTGTCCGGTGCGCTACTACATCCCGGCCGAGGACGTCCGCCTCGACCTCCTGACGCCCTCCGGCACGCACACCGTCTGCCCCTTCAAGGGCACGGCGTCCTACTGGTCGCTGCCGGACGCGCCCGACCTCGTCTGGGCCTATCCGGACCCCGCGCCGGGCGTCGCCGAGATCAAGGACCACTTCTGCTTCTTCGAAGCCGACGTGTCGTGACCGGGTGAGCGCCGTACCGTGCGGCAGTCTGCACGGCCATGGACAAGAAGACGACTTCCCACGACGGCACCTGCATCGTCTACGGGGTGACCGGCCGGGGGCCCGCCGTGATCCTGGTGAGCGGCGCGATGTCCACCGGTGGCACCGTGGCGCCCCTGGCGCGGCACCTCGCGGACCACTGCACGGCCGTGGTCTACGACCGCCGGGGCCGTGGCGGGAGCGGCGGCACGGAGCCGTACGCGGTCGAGCGCGAGGTGGAGGACCTGGCCGCGCTCGTCGACGCGGTCGGCGGCGAGGCCGCGCTGTTCGGCGTCTCCTCGGGCGGCGCGCTGGTCCTGCGCGCGGCGGCGGGCGGGCTGCCGGTGCGCCGGGCGGCGGTGTACGAGGTGCCGTACGCCGACCACCTGGCGGACGGGGCCGCGCGGGAGGCCGCCTACAAGGAGCGGCTCGCCCGGGCGCTCGGGGAGGGCCGGCGCGGGGACGCGGTGGAGCTGTTCCTGCGGCTGACGGGGCTGGGCGAGGAGGTGATCCGGGGCGCCCGCCAGTCCCCCATGTGGGCGGGCATGGAGGCCCTCGCCCCCAGCCTCGCGCACGACGACGCGGTCATGGGCGACGGGCTGCTGCCCCGGGACCGGCTCGCCGCGGTCCCCGTGCCCGTGCTGTCGGTCGCGGGCGGCCTGAGCCCGGAGTGGATGCGCGCGGCGGCCCGGGAGATCGCCGACACCGTGCCCCGGGGCACCCACCGGGTCCTGGCGGGCCAGACCCACATGGTGGAGCCGGAGGTGCTGGGGCCGGTGCTGGCGGAGTTCCTCGCGGACTAGGGGGCGGGCCGGCTCAGACCGCGGCCGTCGCGCGCGTGGTGGCCGCGATCGTCGCCGAGCCCACCACGCGCGTGCCGTCGTACAGCACGATCGCCTGGCCGGGGGCGACCCCGCGGACCGGCTCGGTGAAGGTCACCCTCAGCTCGCCGTCGACGGCTTCGGCCCGCACCTCGGTCTCGCCGCCGTGGGCGCGGAGCTGGGCGGTGTAGGTGCCGGGGCCGGTGGGGGCGGTGCCGCACCAGCGGGGCCTGATCGCGGTGAGGGCGCTGACGTCGAGGGCGGCGGCCGGGCCGACGGTGACCGTGTTGGTGACCGGGGAGATGTCGAGGACGTAGCGCGGCTTGCCGTCGGGGGCCGGGGTGCCGATGCGCAGGCCCTTGCGCTGGCCGATGGTGAAGCCGTACGCGCCCTCGTGGGTGCCCACCCTGGCGCCGGTCTCGTCCACGATGTCGCCCTCGGCCCTGCCCAGGCGGTTCGCGAGGAAGCCCTGGGTGTCGCCGTCGGCGATGAAGCAGATGTCGTGCGAGTCGGGCTTCTTGGCGACGGCGAGGCCCCGGCGCTCGGCCTCCGCGCGGATCTCCTCCTTGGTGGTCACCGTGTCGCCGAGCGGGAACAGCGCGTGCGCGAGCTGCCTCTCGTCCAGCACGCCGAGGACGTACGACTGGTCCTTCGCCATGTCGGAGGCGCGGTGCAGCTCGCGGGAGCCGTCCTCGGCCACGACCACCTTGGCGTAGTGGCCGGTGCAGACGGCGTCGAAGCCGAGGGCGAGCGCCTTGTCCAGCAGCGCGGCGAACTTGATCTTCTCGTTGCAGCGCAGGCACGGGTTCGGGGTGCGGCCGGCCTCGTACTCGGCGACGAAGTCCTCGACGACGTCCTCGCGGAAGCGGTCGGCGAGGTCCCAGACGTAGAACGGGATGCCGATGACGTCGGCCGCGCGGCGGGCGTCCCGCGAGTCCTCGATGGTGCAACAGCCCCGCGCGCCGGTTCGGAAGGACTGCGGGTTCGCGGAGAGCGCGAGGTGGACGCCGGTGACGTCGTGGCCTGCTTCCGCGGCGCGCGCGGCGGCGACGGCGGAGTCGACCCCGCCGGACATGGCGGCGAGGACGCGGAGGGGGCGGGTGCGCTGCGGGGTGTCAGTCATAACCCTTCCAGAGTAAGGGGGCGCGGGAACCCGGTGGGCCGGACATCCGTTGGGATGCACATGGGGGCGACGGACGGGGCGGCGGAGGACGGCGACCGGCGGCTGGGGCGGCGGGCCCTGCTGGCCGGCGGGGTCGTGACGGCGGTGGGCGCGGCCCTGCTGGCCCGCGAGGAGCTGTCCCGCGCGTGGTGGCGGCTGCCCGGGGTGGACAGGCCGCGCGTGGCGGGCGCGGTGGACTTCCGGGGCGCGCGCTGGGTGGCCGCCTCGCCCGCGAACTACCGGCGGGCGGACCGGCCGGGCGACTACCGGATCGACCGGGTCGTCGTCCACGTCACGCAGGGCGGCTACGCGTCGGCGGTCAGGGTCTTCCAGGATCCGGCGCACGGGGCCGCGGCGCACTACATCGTGGGTGCGGACGGGCGGGTCACCCAGTTGATCCGGGAGCTGGACGTGGCCTTCCACGCGGGCGACCGGGAGTACAACGAGCGCAGTGTCGGCATCGAGCACGAGGGCTTCGTGGAGCGGGCGTCCTCCTTCACGGACGCCATGTACGCGTCCTCGGCCAGGCTGACGGCGGCCGTCTGCGGGCGCTACGGGATACCCGTCGACCGGGAGCACGTCATCGGGCACGCGGAGGTGCCGGGGACGGACCACACGGACCCCGGCCGGTTCTGGGACTGGGACCGGTACCTGCGCCTGGTGCGCGCCGAGCGCGCCGGGGCCCCGCGGGCTACGTGAGCCCGGCCGCCCGGGCCCGCTCCACCGCCGGGCCGATCGCCTTGGCGACGGCGTCGACGTCGGCCTGCGTGGAGGTGTGGCCGAGCGAGAAGCGCAGGGTGCCGCGGGCCAGGTCCGGGTCGGTGCCGGTGGCGAGGAGGACGTGGCTGGGCTGGGCGACGCCCGCGGTGCAGGCGGAGCCGGTGGAGCACTCGATGCCCTGGGCGTCCAGCAGGAGCAGCAGGGAGTCGCCCTCGCAGCCGGGGAAGGTGAAGTGGGCGTTGGCCGGGAGCCGGCCCCCGGGGGCGGGGTCGCCGCCGAGGATGGCGTCCGGCACGGCGTCGCGCACGGCGTCGACCAGCCGGTCGCGCAGGGCGCCGATCTCCCGGGCGAACCACTCGCGCCGCTCGGCGGCGAGCCGGCCGGCGACCGCGAAGGAGGCCACGGCCGGGACGTCGAGCGTGCCGGAGCGGACGTGCCGCTCCTGGCCGCCGCCGTGCAGGACGGGCACGGGGGTGTGCTCGCGCCCGAGGACGAGGGCGCCGATGCCGTACGGGCCGCCGATCTTGTGGCCCGACACGGTCATCGCGGCCAGGCCCGAGGTCTCGAAGCCGACCGGCACCTGGCCGAACGCCTGGACCGCGTCGGCGTGCAGCGGGACGTCGAACTCGGCTGCGACGTCCGCCAGTTCACGGACCGGCATGAGGGTGCCGATCTCGTTGTTGGCCCACATCACGGTGGCCAGGGCGACATCGCCGGGGTTCTGGGCGAGGGCCTCGCGCAGCGCGTCGGGGTGGACCCGGCCGTGGGCGTCGACGGGGAGGTACTCGACGGTGGCGCCCTCGTGCTCGCCGAGCCAGTGCACGGCGTCCAGCACGGCGTGGTGCTCGACGGGGCTGGCCAGGATGCGGGTGCGGGCCGGGTCGGCGGCGCGGCGGGACCAGTACAGGCCCTTGACGGCCAGGTTGTCGGCCTCGGTGCCGCCGGAGGTGAGGACGACCTCGCTGGGGCGGGCGCCCAGTGCCTCCGCGAGGGTCTCGCGGGCCTCCTCGACCGCCCGGCGGGCCTGCCGGCCGGAGGCGTGGAGGGAGGACGCGTTGCCCGTGATGCTCAGCCGGGCGGTGAGTGCCTCTGCCGCCTCCGGGAGCATCGGGGTCGTCGCGGCGTGGTCGAGGTAAGCCATGGTGAGGTGATTCTACGGTCCCGGCGCCGCGGACCGGGCCCGGCCGCCCCGGCGTCCGAAGGCCTCACAGGCTCCAGGAGACCGTCCCGGAGACCTCCATCGCCACCACCAGGGCCGCCAGGTCGGCGGCGCCCAGCGCCAGGCCCAGGCAGGCGCGGCCGGGGCGCGCGGTCCGGCGCCAGAGGGCGGCCGCGGCGAGCACGATGGCGGTGGAGCCGAGGACGACGTTGAGGACGAGCAGGCCGAGGAGGCCGAGGATGAAGGACGCGACGGCCATGCCGTCGGCGTCGGGGGTCAGGGACCGGGTCCCGGTGCGGCCGGTGGCGGCCGGTGCGGTGAGGTGCATGGTACTCAGCTCCTGGGGTCGTGGCCTGCGGTCAGCCGGCCGGGGTGCGCCGGCGGCGGGCGTGGCGCTCGCGGAGCGCGAAGACGCCCAGCCAGCCGGCGATGACGGCGGCCAGCAGGCCGGTGACGGTCAGCGGGGCGTGGGCGACGGTGCCCAGGACGACTCCGAACAGCATGAGCGCGGCGACGAGGAACAGCATGGGATCGGATCCCCCTCCGGGATGCCTCGTGGTCAGCCGGTGTGAAGCTTGGGTGAACAGTTGTAGTAACAGTTGTTCACTGACTGCCGAGTCTAGCGCTTCGCGCGGCTTTCCAATTACGGAGAACAGTTGTTAACTGGATGACATGAGTCACACTCTCGGCGTCCGGCAGGCCCAGAAGCGGAAGACCCGGCAGGCGTTCCTCGACGCGGCGCTGACGCTGCTGGAGGAGCAGAGTCTGAGCAGCCTGGGCCTGCGCGAGGTCACCCGGGCCGTCGGGGTCGCGCCGACGGCCTTCTACCGGCACTTCCGCTCGACCGCCGACCTCGGTGTGGCCCTGGTCGACGAGGCGCTGGGCAGCCTGCACCCGATGGTGCGCACGACGGTGTCCGCCACGGGCGACAGCGGGGAACGCATCGCGCGCGCCGTGGAAATGATCGCCGGTCACGTGGCGGCCCACCCCGCGCACGTCCGGTTCATCGCCCGCGAGCGGCACGGCGGGGTGCAGCCGGTGCGCGAGGCGATCCGCGCCCAGTTGCTGCGGTTCGCCGAGGAGGTCGGGACCGAGCTGGCGGGCGACCCGGAGGCGGCCGGCTGGAGCGAGGAGGACCTGCTCATGCTCGCGCACCTCTACGTCGACCAGATGCTCAGCACCGCGTCCCTGTTCCTGGAGACGCTGGACGCCCCGGACGAGGAGCGGGAGCGGGTGGCGCGGCTCGCCGCACGCCAGCTCCGGCTCATCACCATCGGCCGCGCCCACTGGCAGGCCTGAGGCGCACCCGGCGAGCGGCCGGAACCGGGCGCGTCCCCGGCCCGGCCGGGAGGCCCGCGCACCCCGGACATCTCCGTCCGACCGGAGACCGCGGGGAGCCGACGCATCGCCCACGGCACCGGGCAGGCCACCCAGGCGCTCGCGCCTCCGCTCTCGCCGCCGCCGGGGTCGGACGGGCCCGGCAGTCGGGCGGCGGCCGTCCGCCGGACGGGCCGAGCACGCCGCGCCGCGGCCGCGCGCCGGCCTCACCCCCCGGGCGGCCCGCGCACGGGCGGCCGGGCGACCGCCGTCGGGACCGTACGGCCCGGATCCCTCGACCGGCCGGCGCCCGGCGCCGGGTCAGGAGTGCGCGGACCGCCCGGCCACATCGCCGGCGGCACGGGCCTGGCCGCAGGTCGCCGACGGGCTCACGGTGCCGCCGACCGCCGGTCCGATCGCGCGGGACGGCCGGGCGACCGCCCCCGCTGAGGTGCGGGCAGGACATGGGCCTCGGGCGCCGCGGTCGCGTCCGGCTCCCGACGGTCACCGAGGCCGCCGCCCTCCACCCGCACGGCGGGGCCGGACGACGAGCCGACGACGCCCCCCGGCGCGCGTACGCCGGGCCACGTCGGGAAGACCGCCACCCGCACGGCCCGGCCGGACCCCCCCCCGGGCGCCCGGTCCGGCCCGCACCGGAACCGGCCGGGCGCCACCGCGCGGCGAACGGACCACCGCGCCCTCCGGGGACCGGCGCGAGGCATCCACAGGCGCCGATGCCTACGCGACGACCGGGAGGCTGCCACGCGCCCCCGGCGCACGTGCCGCGAGGTCCCGGCGCGGGACCGCCGGCCGCACCCGGAACCCGGCCGAGGCGCCGGGGGCGCAGGCGTCCGTACGCGGCCCGCGGGGCGGGGCGGGCCGGTCAGCCGAGCCGGACCCTGGCGAGCTGGCGGGACTGGGCGACCAGCCGGTCCTCGCTGTCCCAGACCTCGGCGTCCTCCTCCAGGAAGCCGCCGGCCAGGTTGCGGGTGGTGATCGACACCCGCAGCGGGCCGGGGGCCGGGCGGTGGCGGACGTGGACGGTGAGTTCGACCGTGGGCACCCAGCCCTTGATGCCCAGCTCGAAGGCGGTGGGCGGGAGGGCGTCCACGGTCAGGAGCAGCGACAGCGGGTCGGCGTCGCGGCCGTCGGCCAGGCCGAACCAGGCGCGCATCTCGCCCTTGCCGGAGGGGGCGCCGAGCGCCCAGCCCAGGGTGGCGGGGTCGAGCTTGATGCTGAGCCGGTCGGTGATGGCGGAGCTGCCCGGGATCGGGGCGGGCGAGTCGTCCGGCCCGAAGCACTGCTCCGGCGGCGGGATCGACGGCGGGAGGGCGGTGGTGCGCACGTCGTCGGGAAGGGCGGCGAGGTCGCCGTAGGAGGCGAGGACGCGAATGCGCTCCACCTCGTCGCCCTCGTCGTCGTACTGGAAGAGCGAGGCCTGGCCGGTGGAGAGGGTCCGGCCGGCGCGTACGGTCTCGGTGCGGACGACCGCGGGTCCCGGCCGGGACGCGGTCAGGTAGTGCGCGGAGACGGTGAACGGGTCCGGGTGCGGCAGGGCGTCCGCGAGGGCGCGGCCGAGCACGGCCAGCAGGTAGCCGCCGTTGACGGCGTTGATGATGGTCCAGCCGGCCGAGAGGTCGATGTCGTAGACGCCGGGCTCGCGCCGGGTGACCGCGGTGTCGCGGTCGAACTCGCTGTCACCGATCGCGGCCGGCTGGGCGGGGACGGTAGCTGCTTCTGCCATGCGCAAACGGTACAGCAGAAAACTACTAAGCGGTAGCTTTTTCAACTTTCCCTCCCACCCGCGCTCTTCCCTCCGGGTGAGACTCCGGCAATATCTCGGTAAGTGTCCGGACACGTCCCCAACCCGGCGCCCGGGATCTCCCTCTATGGGGACATGAGCCTCACCGGGACTCCGTTCCTCTGCACGACCGCCGTGCTGGCCGTCGCCGCCCTCATACTGCCGCTCGCCGTGTGGTCGCGGCTGCGCGGGCCGAGCCCCCTGCGGTTCGCGGCCCGGACGCTGATGCTGCTGTTCGCCCAGGGCACGGCCGTCACCCTGGTCTTCGTGCTGGTCAACAACCAGAACAGCCTCTACGGCGACTGGGGAGACCTGCTCGGCACCGGGAACCACGTCCGGCAGGCGCTCGACCTCGGCCGGGACGGCACCGGCGGCATCGCGGTGAAACGGCTGCCCCGGGTGCGGCAGACCTTCACGGCCGCCGGCGGGCCCGGCATGCGCGCGGCCGGCGGCGTGCGCGTCACCCAGCTCAGGGGCCGGGTCTCGGGCGTGAACGCCGAGGTCTACCTCTGGCTGCCGCCGCAGTACACCGACCCGGCCTACCGGCACCGCAGGTTCCCGGTGGTGGAGCTGCTGCCGGGCTACCCGGGTTCCGCCACGGCCTGGTTCGAGTCGCTGCGGGTCCACGAGCAGTTGCTGCCGCTGATGCGCGCCGGCCGGGTGGCCCCGTTCATCCTGGTCGCACCGCGCACCAACCTGCTGGCCGGCGTGGACACCGGGTGCGCCAACGTCCCGGGCCAGGTCAACGCGGACAGCTGGCTCAGCGTCGACGTGCCGAAGATGGTCACCGACAACTTCCGGGCCCAGCCGGCACCCCGCGGCTGGGCGGTGGCCGGCTACTCGGCGGGCGCGCACTGCGCGGTCAAGCTGGCCGTCGCGCACCCCGACCGGTACCGGGCCGCGGTGAGCATGTCCGGCTACAACGACCCGATCGGCGAACGCACCTCGCTCGCCGCCCAGACCCCCGCCCTGCGCGCCGCGAACAACCCCTACCTGCTGCTGCGGAAGGCCGCCGTGCCGCCCCCGGTCGCCCTGTACGTGTCCGGCGAGTCCGGCGACGGCTACCAGGCCGGCATGGCCCTGGAGGGGGCGGCCAAGGCGCCCACCACCGTGCGCGTGGTGTTCCTGCCGCGCAGCGCGGGCGGGCACACCATGGCGCTGTGGCGGCCGCAGGTCGACACCGTCTTCCGCTGGCTGACCCTCCAGATGGGCCAGAGCCGCGCCGGCGGCCGGGACACCTCCCTCGCCGGGGCTACTCCTCCACCACCGTCGACCGCCGGTTCCACGCACGCGGCGCTCGCCAGTGGAAACGCATCGCGAGCAGCCGCAGCGCGAAGGCCGTGACGACGGCGAGACCGCTGGTGAACGGGGTCAGCGCGTGGTAGCGGATGCACAGGACGACCATCGTCGCGCCGACGATCGCCGGGACCGCGTACAGGTCGCGGTCCCAGCGCAGCAGCGAGGGCACCTCGTTCGCCAGCACGTCCCGCAGCACACCGCCGCCCACGGCCGTGGCGAGGCCCAGCGTCGCCGACGCGGTCAGGCCGAGGCCGTGGCTGTACGCCTTCGTCGTGCCGCTGACGCAGAACAGGCCGAGGCCGGCCGCGTCGAACACGAGCACGCCCGTCTGGAGGCGCTCCACGTGCGGGTGCAGGAAGAAGACGACGAGCGTGGCGAACAGCGGCGTCAGGAAGTACCCGAGGTCGGTGAAGGCGGCCGGCGGCACGGCGCCGATCACCACGTCGCGGAACAGTCCGCCGCCCAGCGCGGTGACCTCGGCGAGGACGGCGATGCCGAAGACGTCGAAGTTCTTCCGGACGGCCAGCAGGGCGCCGGAGATCGCGAACACGAAGATGCCGATCACATCGAGCGTGTGCTGGACGGACGGACTGAAGAGTTCCTGGAGCTGCACCCTGACATTCTCACCTGTCAGGAGGTGTAAACCTTACAAACGCAGGTCACAGGGCGGGCTTCCCTGGGGTGAACAGCCAGGTGTCGAAGAGATCACCGAGCTGCCGCCCGCTGACCCGCTCGGCGAGGCGGACGAAGTCGGCGGTGTCCGCGTTGCCGTACCGGTGGAGCCTCGTCCAGGCCGGCAGCAGCCGGAAGAAGGCGGCGTCGCCGATCCGCTCGCGCAGCACCTGGAGGGTCATCGCGCCGCGCTGGTAGACGGCGGAGGCGAACATGGTGTCCCGCTGCGGGTCGCCCGGCTTGATCTGCCAGAAGGCCGAGTCGGCCGGCCGGGCGTCGTACCCGGCGCGGAAGGAGTCGTGGGCGGAGCGGGTGCCCTGGTGCTCGGCCCACAGCCACTGGGCGTAGGTGGCGAAGCCCTCGTTGAGCCAGATGTCCTTCCACCGCGCCACGCTGACCGAGTCGCCGAACCACTGGTGGGCCAGCTCGTGCACGATGGTCGACTCGCTGCGCACGGCCGAGTAGGCGGGCTTGCTCTGCACCTCCAGCGAGAACCCGGCCTCGGGCATGTCGTCGACGACGGCCCCCGTCTCCTCGAAGGGGTACGGGCCGAAGACCTGGGACCAGTAGTCGGTGGCGGCGGCGGTGACGGCGTAGACGTCGACGTTGTTCGCGTTCTTCAGGACCGGGTCGACGGCGACGTAGATCGGCGTGCCGCCGGGGGTCCGGCCGGTGCGCACGTCGAACTTCCCGATGGTGGCGGTGGCGAGGTAGGTGGCCATCGGCCGGCTCTCCCGCCAGTGGGTGTACGTCGAGCCGTGCCGGTCGTACGTCGACACGAGCCGGCCGTTGGAGACGGCGGTCAGGCCCTTGGGCGCCTTGATCCGGATGTCGTAGGTCGCCTTGTCGGAGGGGTGGTCGCTGGACGGGAACCAGGTGGAGGCCGCGTTGGGCTCGCAGGCGACGAACACGCCGTCGTCCGTCTTCATCCAGCCGTACGAGGAGCCGAACACGATCGGCCCGGTGAGGGCCTCGGGCACGCCGCCGTAGGTCACCGAGACGGTGAAGGTGCGGCCCGCGCGCAGGGAGGCGCGCGGGGTGACGGTGATCTCGTCGCCGTCGCGGCCGAACCGGGCGGGTCTGCCGTCGACCTCGACGCGCGTGACCTCCAGCCGCTGGAGGTCGAGGTCGAAGGAGGAGAGGTCCTGGGTGGCCCGCGCGCGCAGGGTCGTACGGCCGTCCAGGCGGCCGGTGTCCGGGGCGTAGGAGATGTCCAGGTCGTAGTGGCGGGCGTCGAAGCCGCCGTTGCCCAGGCGCGGGAAGTAGGAGTCGCCGATGCCGGGAGCGCCCGGTGCCGGCGCCGCGGAGGCCGCGATGACGAGGAAGGAGGCCGCCGCGGTGGCGAGGGCCCCCAGACGTGCCGAACGGGAGAGTGCCATGGGTCGTCCCTTTCGAGCGTGCCGATGGTGGTCGGGCACGGACGACTCTGCACTCCCCCGTTCAAGCATGTACATGACTTTGCTGAGTCGTCATGTCCTACTTGCCGGTTGACTCCTGGGAGTCGGTGCCGGTCGAGGTCTTCGCACCGGGGCCGGTCTTCGGGGCCGGGGGCTCCACCGCCTCGGCGGCCTCGGCCGCCTCCGCGGACGGCTCCTCGGACACCGGCTCGGCGGACACCGGCTCCTCGGACACCGCCGGCTCGGCCGCCGGACGCGCCGCGGCCTGGTCCCCCGGGGCCTGCTCCGTCGCCGCCGCCTCGGCCGCGGTCCCGGACTCCGCCTCGCCCGCGGACTCCGCCTCGGGCTCGGGCTTCGCCTCGGGCTCGGGCTTCGTCCCGGACTCGGGCTTCGTCCCGGACTCGGGCTTCGTCCCGGACTCGGGCTTCGCCTCGGGCTCGGGCTTCGGGCCGGCGACGACCGCGTCCGGCACCAGTTCCGACGCCGCCTTCGCCGCCGACAGCAGGACCGTGTCCTGCGGGGCCTGGTCGGCGAAGTTCTCCGGGTGGTGGCAGGCGACCCGCTGACCCGGCCGCAGCTCGACGAGCTGCGGCTCGGTCGTCCTGCAGATCTCCGTGGCCTTCCAGCACCGGGTGTGGAACCGGCAGCCGGACGGCGGGGCGATCGGCGAGGGCACGTCGCCGCGGAGCAGGATGCGCTCGCTCTTCTGCCCCCGGCGCTTCGGGTCCGGCACCGGCACCGCCGACATCAGCGCCTTGGTGTACGGGTGCATCGGCGCCTCGTACAGCGAGGTGCGGTCGGCGAGCTCGACGATCTTGCCGAGGTACATCACCGCGATGCGGTCCGAGACGTGCCGCACCACCGAGAGGTCGTGCGCGATGATCACGTAGGTGAGGCCGAGTTCCTCCTGGAGGTCGTCCATGAGGTTCACGACCTGCGCCTGGATCGACACGTCCAGCGCGGAGACCGGCTCGTCCGCCACGACCAGCTTCGGCTTGAGGGCGAGCGCGCGGGCGATGCCGATGCGCTGGCGCTGGCCGCCGGAGAACTCGTGCGGGTAGCGGTTGTAGTGCTCGGGGCTGAGGCCGACCAGTTCGAGGAGCCGCTGGACCTCCTTCTTCACCCCGCCCTCGGGCTCGACGCCCTGGAGCCGGAAGGGCGCCGAGACGATCGAGCCGATGGTGTGCCGGGGGTTCAGGGAGCCGTACGGGTCCTGGAAGATCATCTGGATGTCGCGGCGCAGCGGGCGCATCTGCCCGGTGCCGAGCCGCGTGATGTCCCGGCCCTCGAAGGTGATCCGCCCGCCGGTCGGGTCCTGGAGCCGGGTGATGACCCGGCCCATGGTCGACTTGCCGCAGCCCGACTCGCCGACCACGCCCAGGGTCTCGCCCCGGCGCACCTCGAAGTCGATGCCGTCGACGGCCTTCACGGCGCCGACCTGGCGCTGCAGGATGCCCTTCTTGATCGGGAAGTGCTTGGTCAGTCCCTCGACCTTGAGCAGCACGTCGCGCTCTTCGGGAGCCGACGCCTGCTTCGGGACCGCTGCCTCGGCGACGGTGTCCGTCTTCTTGGTCTCACTCACAGCTTCGGCGCAATCTCTTCGGTCCAGATCCGCTGACGGTCCTCCGCCGAGAGGTGGCAGGCGGACCAGTGCCCGGTGCCCACCAGCTCCAGCTCGGGGCGCACCGTGCGGGTGACGTTCCCCTTGGGGATGTCCGCGTACGGGCAGCGCGGGTGGAAGGCGCAGCCCGAGGGGACGTTGATGAGGCTCGGCGGAGAGCCCTTGACCGGGATGAGCCGTTCGGAGGTCTCGCGGTCGATGCGGGGCATCGAGCCGAGCAGACCCCAGGTGTAGGGGTGCTGCGGGCGCTCGAAGACCTCGTCGGCCGCGCCGCGCTCCACGCACCGGCCGCCGTACATCACGAGGACGTCGTCGGCGATCTCGGCGACCACGCCGAGGTCGTGCGTGATCATGATGACCGCGGAGCCGAACTCCTTCTGGAGGTCCCGGATCAGGTCGAGGATCTGCGCCTGGACCGTCACGTCGAGGGCGGTGGTCGGCTCGTCCGCGATGAGCAGCTCGGGGTTGTTCACCAGCGCCATGGCGATCATGGCGCGCTGGCGCATACCGCCGGAGAACTCGTGCGGGTAGCTGTCGACGCGCTTGGCGGGCTCGGGGATGCCGACCCGGTCGAGCATCTCGACGGCGCGGGCGCGCGCGACCTTCTTGCCGACCTTGTGGTGCACCCGGTACGCCTCGACGATCTGGTCGCCGACCTTGTAGTAGGGGTGCATCGCGGACAGCGGGTCCTGGAAGATCATCGCCATCTCGCGGCCGCGGAGCTTGCGCACCTCGTCCGGGGCGGCGGAGACCAGTTCCTTGCCGTCCAGCCAGATCTCGCCGGACATCCGCACGTTCTTGCCGCGCGTGCCGAGCCGGTGCAGGCCCATGATGGCCTGCGAGGTCACCGACTTGCCGGAGCCGGACTCGCCCACGATCGCGAGGGTGCTGCCCTTCTCCAGCGAGAAGCTGAGCCCGTCGACGGACTTGACCACGCCGTCGTCGGTCGGGAAGTGCACCTTGAGGTCGCGGACCTCCAGGAAGGCTTCGGGTGCCGGGCGGCCGGTGGTGGGCTCGCCCACCGCGGCGCCGGTCTTGGACAGTTCGGTCACGAGAGCCTCACCCGCGGGTCGGCGGCGGCGTAGAGCACGTCCACCACGAGATTTGCGAAGACGACGAAAGAGGCGGCGAGCAGGGTCACGCCGAGGATCTTCGGCAGGTCGTTGTCCGTGATGCCCTGCACCGCGTACTGGCCGATGCCGGGCAGCGAGAACACCGACTCCGTGATCACGGCACCGCCGAGCAGCAGACCGATGTCCATGCCGAACACCGTGATGATCGGGGTGAGGGCGGCGCGCAGTCCGTGCCGGGTGATGACGGTGCCCTCACGCAGGCCCTTGGCGCGTGCCGTGCGGATGAAGTCCTCGTTCATCGTCTCCAGCATTCCCGAGCGGGTGAGCCGGGCGTAGATGGCGGAGTACAGCAGGGCGAGCGAACACCAGGCCGGGATGAGGGTGTTGGCCCACTGCGACGGGTTCTCCGTGAACGGCACGTAGTCGCTGCCGAAGATCGGCCACTTGTACCGGAAGAGCAGGATCGCCAGGTTGCCGGTGAAGAACATGGGCAGCGAGACGCCGGTGAGCGCGACGCCCATGAAGGCGCGGTCGACGACCGAGCGCGGCTTCAGCGCGGAGATGACACCGGCGACCACACCCGAGACCAGCCACAGCACGGCCGCGCCGGCGGCCAGCGAGAGGGTGATCGGGAGCCGGGAGGTCAGCTCGGGCCAGACGGCCTGGTGGTTCTTGAAGGAGTAGCCGAAGCAGGGTGCATCGCAGTGCACCGTGGTGGGGCCGAGGTCGTAGGTGGAGCCGGCCACGATCCCCTTGATGAAGTGCCAGTACTGGACGTAGACAGGCTGGTCCAGCCCGAGGTTGTGCTTGACAGCGGCGATGTCCGCCTTGGACGGGCTCTTGCCGATGTACTGCTGCGCCAGCTGGTCCGCTGTCTGGCCGGCAAGCCGCGGCAGCAGGAAGAAGATGGCGAAGGTGACCGCGGAGACGACCAGCAGCAGGATCACTGCCGCGAACGTCCGGCGGAGGATGTACGAGATCACGGGGACCGGCGCTGGTGTCCGCGGGCCGTGAAGCCCGCGGACACCAATGCCTTCACCTGCCTTCCGGGGCTGCTACTTCGACGCGACGCCGATGTTGAGGTAGTCGTACTGACCGCTGAAGGCCGCCGTGGAAACCAGGTTGGTGTAGGTCGTCGGGCGGCCCAGCAGGACCTTGAAGTAGGTCAGCGGGACCAGGACGGCGTCGTCCATGGTCTTCTTGTCGATCTGGGTGTACAGGTTGTTGCGCGCGTCGGCGTCCTGCGTGCCGATCGCCTTGCCCAGCAGTCCGTTGACGGTCTTGTCGTTGTACTGCGACAGGTTGGTGTTACCGGACTGGCTGATCGCCTTGCCGTTCAGGATCTGCTGCAGGAAGCCGTAGCCGGAGGGCCAGTCGGCACCCCACTGCATCATCTCCAGGCCGATGTTCTGCTTCTTGGTGAACGACGGCACGCCCGCGTAGTCGGTGAAGTACTTGCCGGACGGGTACTGCTTGAGGCTGGCGTTGATGCCGACCTTCTTGAGCGAGTTGATGATCGCGGTGGCCGCGTCGATCTCCTGCGGACGGTCCGAGCGGGCCGAGATGTTCGTCGAGATCGACGACTTGCCGCAGGCCTTCAGCTGCTCCTTGGCCTTGGCGACGTCGCCCTTGTTGTCCGTCGTGGCGTAGACGTCGGACTTCGCGTAGCCCGGGATGTCGGGCGGCAGGACGGTGGAGGCGATGTCACCGCGGATCGGGCCGCCCTCGGCGGTCTGCACCGAGACCTTGTCGATGGCGTACTGCACGGCCTTGCGGCACTCGACCTTGTCGAACGGCGCCACCGTGGTGTTGATCGCCATGTAGACGAGACGGCCACCGTAGGTGTTGTCCGTGTTCGCCTTCTTGGCGTTGTCGGTGAGCACCTGCGCCTGCGTGGACGCCTGGACACCCGTACCGGCCAGGTCGATGGCCTTGCCGGCCATGACGTCCTGGTCGATGGTCTCCGGGTTGACCTTCAGCTTGACGACGATCTTGTCCGGCAGCTGCTTGCGCAGCGGGTCGGTCTTCGCGTCCCAGTTCTCGTTGCGCACGAGCACGGCCTGCTTGCCGTCCTCGTAGCTCTGGAACTTGTACGAGCCCGAGGACACGATGTGCTTGACGTAGTCGACGCCCTTGTCCTTGGCCTGGGGCACCGGGGCCGTCTGCGGGGCGGCGACCAGGTAGTCGAACTCCTGGAAGGCCTGCTTCAGGTGGAAGACGATCGTGCTGTCGTCCGGCGTCTGGATGGAGGACAGGCCCTTGGCACTCTTGTCCTTGTAGGGGCCCTTGTACTTGTCGCCGTCGGCCATGAACTGCTGGAAGTAGTTCGGGCCGAGGGAGAGCACGTCACGCGCGAAGTTGGAGCGCTCGACGGCGTACTTGACGTCCTTCGAGGTGATCGGCGTGCCGTCCTCGTACTTCAGGCCCGTACGCAGCTTGTACGTCCAGGTCTTGCCGCCGTCGCTCGGGACGCCCTTGCTCGCCGCGAGGTCCGGGACGAGGGTGTTGCCCTTCTCGCCCGCGCCGGGCTGGAAGGTCATCAGCGGGCGGGCCCACAGCCGGCTGAGGTTGTACATGTAGGCGTAGTACGTGTTGCCCGGGTCGAACGAGTCCGGGACGTCGGACAGCTCGTACGTGACCGTGCCGCCCTTCTTGTCGGACGCGTTGACGACGTCCTTGGTCGCGGCATTGGCCCCCGCCGACTTGCCGTTCTCGTTCTTGTTGTCATCGGCCTTGCTACAACCTGCAACAAACAGGCTGGCGGTGCCGATGGCCGCGATCGCGGCCAGCGCTGACCTTCGCATGATGGGCGCTTTCCCCTCCATTGTCGGAAACTTTTCGGGCTCTCCGCGGCCGGCGTCAGCGGCTGCGCGGGTCGAGAGCATCGCGGAGACCGTCGCCGAGCAGGTTGAACGCGAGGACGGTGAGGAAGATGGCGAGGCCAGGCACGATCATGAACTGCGGGTCGACCTGGTAGTAGGTGACCGCTTCACGGAGCATGCCGCCCCAGGACGCCTGTGGGGGCTGGATGCCGACGCCGAGGAAGCTCAGCGACGCCTCGAAGAGGATGTTCGTCGGGATGAGCAGCGTCGAGTAGACGATGATCGGGCCCACCAGGTTGGGCATCAGCTCCCGGAACAGGATGTAGGGAGCCTTGGCACCCATGCCGCGCGACGCGTCCACGAACTCGCGCTCGCGCAGGGCGAGGGTCTGGCCGCGCACGATCCGGCCCAGGTACGGCCAGTTGAAGAAGCCGATGACGAAGATCAGCACGCTCAGGTGGAGGGGCAGGCCCTCCAGGCCGAAGGCGCCGCCCTGGAGGGTGGCGGAGATGGAGATGGCGAACAGCAGGAGGGGGAAGGCGAGGAACGTGTCCATCAGCCGGCTGATGATCGAGTCGACCCGTCCGCCGTAGTAGCCGGCCACGACACCCATGATCGCGCCGATCACGTTCGACAGGATCGTGGCGCCGAAGGCCACCACCAGCGACACCCAGGAGCCCTCCAGGACACGGGTGGCGATGTCCCGGCCGAACTTCGGGTCGACGCCGAGCGGGTGGTCCGCGCTCATGCCGCCCCAGCTCCCCTTGGGGAGCGAGGTGTCCGGGGTGATCAGGTCCTGGTTGAAGGCGTTGGGGTCGAGTCCGAAGATCGACTGGATGGGGCGCGAGAGGACGGCGAGGAGGATCAGCAGGATCACGATGACGCCGCCGGCGACGGCGACCTTGTCCTTCTTGAACCGGGCCCAGGCGATCTGGCCCAGGGAACGACCCTCGATCTGCCCCTTACCGGCACCCTGCAGCACAGCCTCCGGCTGTGCCTCGGCTGCCGCCCCGGTGGTCTCGATCGGTGCGGTCACGGTGAGCGACCCCTCTCGCCGGTGGTGACCGGCCTGCGCCTGCCGCGGATTGCGGCTTTGTCGACTTGCCATCGATCACGAGGTCTCGGCCTCGTGTCTGAACCGCGAGTCTTCAGCGTGGTTGTGATCACCCGCCAGATGTGACGGCGAAAGTATGCGCAACCGTGATGCAGTCCGGGGGATTCCGTTATCCGAACAGTGGGTAACGCCTCCCGGACGTGGTCCAGTTGGGACAGAACGGCGATTTTGCGCGGTTCGGGACGTTCAGGCGATGTCTACGCGCGCAGAAGAACGCCTATGCCGCAAATTCTGCCCCGCGCCCCAGGCGAAGGCCGCGCGGCCGAGTTGTCCGCCGGCGTCGGCGCCCCCGCCGTCCGGGGAGGCGCCGCGCGGTCCGGCCGCTCAGTAGCCGCCGTGCGCCGGCGGGTAGCCGTAGCCGCCGGCCGGGGCGTGCGGCGGGGCCGGCGCCTGGAGCTGCGGCGCGGCGGCGTGCGCCTCGCGGTCGTAGAAGGGACGCGCGCGGGCCCGCATCCACATCACCACCGGGTCGTGACCGTCGGTCATCGCCACCGTGGACACCGGCAGGCCGTCCGGGACCGCGCCGACGGAGCTCTGCATCATCCCGCGGACCGAGTCGACCGCGGCGGGCGAGGTGTCGTACACGTCCAGGCCGATGGCGAGGTACGGCGCCCCGAGCGCGGGCTGCACCCAGGCGCGGCGCAGCGAGCGGAGCGCGGGGGTGCGGTGCGCGTTCTGCGCGAGCAGGGCGTAGAACTGCGGGATCTCGATGCCGGGTTCGGACAGGCGCAGCGGGCCGGCCGGCTGGCGCTCCAGTCCGGCGGCGATGCGGCGCAGGTCCAGCCAGGGCACGCCGACGCCGCCGCCCGGGGCGTGCGGGTTGAGCCAGAGGCCGTAGTGGTCGGGGTAGAGGGTGCGGGCCACGTCCAGGCCGTCGACCACCTCGTAGGAGCGGTTCCAGCCACTGGCCGACAGCTCCTGGGCGGAGGTCACGCAGGGGGCGTAGTGGAAGCCGTCCACCTCCATGTCCCCGTACTGGGCGTCCCGGGAGCCGGCCTGACCGTGCCACAGGAGCATCCAGATCTGGCCGGCGGACGGGGTGGCGAGGGCGCGCAGCAGGGCCTCGTACGCGTCGTAGCGTCCGGGCGTGACCTGGCGCACCATGTGCTCGACGCTGCCGCTGTGGCTCGCGCTCACCTGTCGTACCGGCCCTTCTGGGAGTCGTCCCGCGTTGGGGAACAGCTTAAGCGTCCGGCACGCCCGGGCCCCGTGCCCGTTCGCCGGTGCGGGTGCCCGTACCTCGCCGCGCGGTCGCGCGCCCCCCGCGGGCGGCTCAGTGACCGTGCTGGTAGAACGGGCGGACGTGCTGTTTCAGCCAGCCGGCGACCGGATCGTCGGTCACGTCCAGCAGGACCAGGTTGACCGGCCAATTGACCGGGACTTTGCCCAGGGCCCGGCCCAGTGCCTGGAGGGGCAGGGCGCGCAGGTCGCCCTCCCACTGGGAGAGTTCCACGCCGACGAACATCACCGGGTCGGCCGTCTCGACGGCCGCGAGGCAGCGGCGCGCGGTGAGGACCACGCCGGTGTCGGCGAACTCGGCGGAGGCCGCGGCGAGGAAGTCGACCGGGTCGTCCTGCCAGTCGGGCTCGAAGAGGCGGACCCGGCCGCCGGTGCCCGGGCCGTCGAGCGGGGTGCGGCCGGCGCGGCACAGCTCGGCCACGGCCTGCGGCGGCAGGGGCATGCCGACCACGCCGTCGGGGTTGAGGGCGAGGCCGACCTGCGGGGGCAGGCCGCGGGCGAACTCCACCGCCGGGGCGACGGTGTACGACATGTGGGGCCCGGCCGCCAGCCGGAGCTGCTCCTCGGAGCTGAACACCGGGACGTACGCCTGGCCTTCGGCCTCCAGCGTCGGCAGGTCGAGCTGGCCGCTGTCCGGGCCGCCGCCGGAGGGCAGCGGGATCCACAGGAGGCTGCGGCCGAGGACCTCGACGATCCGGCCGCCCGCCGTGGGGATGCCGAGGGAGGCCGACAGCACCTCCTCCAGTTCGTTGCCGGGCCAACCGCCGTGCGGGTGGGGGTGCGCCTGTGCCGGGAAGTCCGCGGGAATGTCCGCCGGGAAGTCCATCTGCCTACCGCCTGCTGGGAACCACTGTCGGGAGCCTGAAGGCTATCGGGTGGCGGTGACAGTCCCTCATCCCGTGAAGCCCACGCGGACGAGGACGTCCGCCGCGTCCCGGTCCAGCAGCACCGCCGCGCCGCAGCCGGCGGGGAGTTCGCCCCTCTCCACCGCGCCCAGCAGGCGGGCGGTGGCCCGGCGGTGGCGGCGGAAGGCGTAGCGGGAGACGCCCCGGCCGCGTTCGCGCTGGCCCTCCCGGGCCCGGCCGGGGGTGACGTCGAGGAGCAGCAGGTGCAGGGTGGCGCCGCGCCGCCGGGCCTCGCGGCCCAGCCAGGCGCGCACCCAGGGCTGGGTGCCGCAGTCGTGCACGACGACGCCCTCACCGGTGCGCAGGGCCCGGCGGAGCCCGGCGTAGTGGGCGAGGCGGACCAGCGGGCGGTACAGCGCGTACGGGAGCCGGCGCGGCATGCGGGCGTCCCAGCGGTCGCGGGTGTCCTGGGAGTCGACGCGGTGGCCGGCGACCGCGCGGTGCATCAGGGTGGACTTGCCGCTGCCGGGCAGGCCGGTGACGACCACCAGGTCGCGGGGGCCGAAGAGCAGGGCGTGCGGGCTGCGGCCGGCGCGGTCGCGCAGGTCGCGGACGACCGGCGCGGGACGGTCCGCGGAGCGCTCGCGGGCCGGGACGGAGGGCTGCTCCGGCACCGCGAGACCGGCGCCGGCGGCGTAGGCCGATGTCCTGTTCACCGTGATCGTCCTCCCCAGTGGGCACGGTCATGACCCGTACCCGTCGCGTGTAAAGAGAAGGTAATGCGCAACGGTCGGCGGTTCATGCGCGTAGTGCCACAGGTCGGTTACAGATGCGGACCCTGACGGGCCGGGGCGCGGCGTGCAATGATGTGCCCGCCAACTGCATACCGGCCGTTCGAATCCGCGCGGGAGAGTTCCCAGCAGTCCTCGCTGGGGCGCCGAAGGAGCAAGTCCCTCCCTTGAATCTCTCAGGCACCGTTACCGCGTGGGCGAGGCACATCTGAAAAGCGGGCCGCCGTGACGGCGGCTCCACCCAAGGTGCAAGCCGTGACCACCCCGCGGGGCGGTCGAGGCGAACCTCTCAGGTTCCGATGACAGATGGGGAGGAACTTTCCTCGCCCCATCCCTGTGCCCTGGGAGACGACCGACCGATGAGCAGTACCGAACTCCGCCACACCGCGCTGGACGCGCTGCACCGCTCGCTCGGTGCGACGATGACCGACTTCGCCGGCTGGGACATGCCCCTGCGCTACGGCTCCGAGCGCGACGAGCACGTCGCCGTGCGCACCCGGGCCGGGCTCTTCGACCTGTCCCACATGGGCGAGATCGCCGTCACCGGCGCCGGGGCCGCCGCCCTGCTGAACTTCGCCCTGGTCGGCGACATCGCCTCCGTCGGCGTCGGCCGCGCCCGCTACACCATGATCTGCCAGGCCGACGGCGGCATCCTGGACGACCTGATCGTCTACCGGCTGGCCGAGACCGAGTACCTGGTCGTGGCCAACGCCTCCAACGCCCAGGTGGTCCTGGACGCGCTGACCGAGCGCGCCGCCGGCTTCGACGCCGAGGTCCGCGACGACCGGGACGCCTACGCGCTGATCGCGGTCCAGGGCCCGGAGTCCCCCGGCATCCTGAAGTCGCTCACCGACGCCGACCTGGACGGCCTGAAGTACTACGCCGGCCTGCCCGGCACCGTCGCCGGTGTCCCCGCGCTGATCGCCCGGACCGGCTACACCGGCGAGGACGGCTTCGAGCTGTTCGTGAAGCCGGAGCACGCCGTGGAGCTGTGGCAGGCGCTGACCGCGGCGGGCGAGGGCGCCGGCCTGGTGCCGTGCGGCCTGTCCTGCCGGGACACGCTGCGCCTGGAGGCGGGCATGCCGCTGTACGGGCACGAGCTGACCACCTCCCTGACCCCGTTCGACGCCGGTCTGGGCCGTGTGGTGAAGTTCGAGAAGGAGGGCGACTTCGTCGGGCGCGAGGCGCTCGCGGAGGCCGCCGAGCGGGCCGCCTCCAAGCCCCCGCGCAAGCTCGTCGGCCTGGTCGCCGAGGGCCGCCGGGTGCCGCGCGCCGGGTACGCCGTCGTCGCCGGCGGCGAGGTGGTCGGCGAGGTCACCTCCGGCGCCCCCTCCCCCACCCTGGGCAAGCCGATCGCGATCGCCTACGTGGACGCGGAGCACGCGGCGCCGGGCACCGCGGGTGTCGGCGTGGACATCCGGGGAAGCCACGAGCCGTACGAGGTCGTGGCGCTGCCCTTCTACAAGCGTCAGAAGTAGCGACCGGGCGCGGTCGCGGGCGGGGCCCGGTCCCGTGGCCGGCGCGTGACCCTGCGCACACTCACCCGCCCACCA
Organism: Streptomyces sp. NPDC025833; assembly: GCF_055558055.1. Taxonomy (NCBI): domain Bacteria; kingdom Bacillati; phylum Actinomycetota; class Actinomycetes; order Kitasatosporales; family Streptomycetaceae; genus Streptomyces; species Streptomyces sp. NPDC025833. The sequence continues at coordinate 133,310 of NZ_JBVHNF010000003.1, read as the reverse complement.
GCGGTTTCCTCACTCCCCCGTCATCAGCACTCCCGCGCGTACAGGAGAATTCAGGCCATGAGCAACCCCCAGCAGCTGCGTTTCAGCAAGGAGCACGAGTGGCTGTCGGACGCCGAGGACGGCGTCTCGACGGTCGGCATCACGGAGCACGCCGCCAACGCGCTCGGTGACGTCGTCTTCGTCCAGCTCCCCGAGGCCGGCTCCACGGTGACCGCGGGCGACACCTGCGGCGAGCTGGAGTCCACGAAGTCGGTCTCCGACCTGTACTCGCCGGTCAGCGGTGAGATCACGGAGGTCAACGAGGACGTCGTCAACGACCCCTCGCTGGTGAACTCGGCCCCCTTCGAGGGCGGCTGGCTGTTCAAGGTACGCGTCTCGGAGGAGCCGGCCGAGCTGCTCTCCGCCGACGAGTACACCGCCTTCACCGCCGGCTGAGGAGTCGTAGTCACATGACTGTCCTGAACACGCCCCTGCACGAGCTGGACCCGGAGATCGCCGCCGCGGTCGACGCCGAGCTGGACCGCCAGCAGTCGACCCTGGAGATGATCGCCTCCGAGAACTTCGCGCCGCTCGCGGTCATGGAGGCGCAGGGCTCGGTCCTCACCAACAAGTACGCCGAGGGCTACCCGGGCCGCCGCTACTACGGCGGCTGCGAGCACGTCGACGTCGCCGAGCAGATCGCCATCGACCGGGTCAAGGAGCTGTTCGGCGCCGAGTACGCCAACGTGCAGCCCCACTCCGGCGCCTCCGCGAACCAGGCGGCCCTGTTCGCGCTGGCCCAGCCCGGGGACACCATCCTCGGCCTGGACCTGGCGCACGGCGGCCACCTGACCCACGGGATGCGGCTGAACTTCTCCGGCAAGCAGTTCAACGTGGTCGCCTACCACGTGGACGAGGCCGGCCGGGTCGACATGGCCGAGGTCGAGCGGCTCGCCGAGGAGCACCGCCCCAAGGTGATCATCGCGGGCTGGTCGGCCTACCCCCGGCAGCTCGACTTCGCGGAGTTCCGCCGGATCGCCGACGCGGTCGGCGCGTACCTGTGGGTCGACATGGCCCACTTCGCCGGGCTGGTGGCCGCCGGTCTGCACCCGAACCCGGTCGAGCACGCGGACGTGGTGACCTCCACCACGCACAAGACGCTCGGCGGCCCGCGCGGCGGTGTCATCCTCGCCCGCAAGGAGTTCGCGAAGAAGCTGAACTCGTCCGTCTTCCCGGGCTTCCAGGGCGGCCCCCTGGAGCACGTGATCGCGGCCAAGGCGGTCTCCTTCAAGGTCGCCGCCTCGGCGGACTTCGCGGAGCGCCAGCGCCGTACGGTGGAGGGTGCCCGCATCCTCGCCGAGCGGCTGACGGCCGACGACGCCCGCGAGGCCGGGGTGAACGTGCTGTCCGGCGGCACCGACGTGCACCTGGTCCTGGTGGACCTGCGCGCGTCCGAGCTGGACGGACAGCAGGCCGAGGACCGGCTCCACGAGGTCGGCATCACGGTCAACCGCAACGCCGTCCCGAACGACCCGCGCCCGCCGATGGTCACCTCGGGTCTGCGCATCGGCACGCCGGCCCTGGCGACCCGCGGCTTCACGGCCGAGGACTTCGCCGAGGTCGCCGACGTGATCGCGGAGACGCTGAAGCCGTCGTACGACGCGGAGGGGCTGAAGGCGCGCGTGAAGGCGCTCGCCGACAAGCACCCGCTGTACCCCGGTCTGAACAAGTAGGTCACCTTTCGCGGGGTACCGCGCACACTGGACGTACCGGCGTGCGCGGTGCCCGCGCCCCGCACCACCCCTCGCATCACCCCCCGTATGGAGGAGTCACCCGTGGCCATCTCGGTCTTCGACCTGTTCTCGATCGGCATCGGCCCGTCCAGCTCCCACACCGTCGGCCCGATGCGCGCGGCGCGGATGTTCGCCCGCCGGCTGCGCAACGAGGAACTGCTCGGTTCCGTGGCGTCCGTGCGCTGCGAGCTGTACGGCTCGCTGGGCGCGACCGGCCACGGCCACGGCACGCCGAAGGCGGTGCTGCTCGGTCTGGAGGGTGCCTCGCCGCGCACGGTGGACGTGGAGACGGCCGACGAGCGCGTGGAGCGGATCAAGCGGGAGGGCCGCCTCGCGCTGCTCGGCGAGCACGAGATCGCGTTCTCCTTCGACGACGACCTGGTGCTGCACCGCCGCAAGGCGCTGCCGTACCACGCCAACGGCATGACGGTCTGGGCCTACGACGCCACCGGGGCGGAGGTGCTGTCGAAGACGTACTACTCGGTCGGCGGCGGCTTCGTGGTGGACGAGGACGCGGTGGGCGCGGACCGCATCGTGCTGGACGACACGGTCCTGAAGTACCCGTTCCGCACCGGTGACGAGCTGCTCCGCCTGACCCGGGAGACGGGCCTGTCGATCTCGTCCCTGATGCTGGAGAACGAGCGGGCCTGGCGCACCGAGGAGGAGATCCGGGCCGGCCTGCTGGAGATCTGGCGCGTGATGCGCGAGTGCGTGGGGCGCGGCATGTCCCGGGAGGGCATCCTGCCCGGCGGTCTGAAGGTCCGCCGGCGCGCCGCCGTCTCCGCCCGCCAGCTGCGTGCCGAGGGCGATCCGCTGGCGCACGCCATGGAGTGGATCACGCTCTACGCGATGGCGGTGAACGAGGAGAACGCGGCGGGCGGCCGGGTGGTGACCGCGCCGACCAACGGCGCGGCCGGCATCATCCCGGCGGTCCTGCACTACTACATGGACTTCGTGCCCGGCGCCGACGAGGACGGGGTCGTCCGCTTCCTGCTGGCGGCCGGCGCGATCGGCATGCTGTTCAAGGAGAACGCGTCCATCTCCGGCGCCGAGGTCGGCTGCCAGGGCGAGGTCGGCTCCGCGTGCTCCATGGCCGCGGGCGCCTTCGCCGAGGTGCTCGGCGGCTCGCCGGAGCAGGTGGAGAACGCGGCCGAGATCGGCATGGAGCACAACCTGGGCCTGACCTGCGACCCGGTCGGCGGCCTGGTGCAGATCCCGTGCATCGAGCGCAACGGCATGGCCGCGGTGAAGGCGGTCACGGCGGCGAAGATGGCGATGCGCGGCGACGGCTCGCACAAGGTGTCCCTGGACAAGGTCATCAAGACCATGAAGGAGACCGGCGCCGACATGAGCGTGAAGTACAAGGAGACGGCCCGCGGCGGCCTCGCGGTGAACATCATCGAGTGCTAGAGGGTTTCGTCCGCCCGGTGTGCGGAAGGGGAGGCGCTTCCTCGCGGGGCGCCTCCCCTTCGCGTCGGGGCCGTGCTCAGCCGGTCGTCAGGGTGGCGTCGTCGACGACGAAGCTGGTCTGGAGGCCGGAGTCCTCGGTGCCGGTGAAGGCCAGCGTGATCTGCTGCCCGAGGTAGGGCGTGAGGTCCAGGGTGCGCTCGGTGTACCCGGTGCCCGCGTCGGCGTTGGAGTACGTCTGCTTGGCGGTCCCGTTGACCTTGACCTGGAAGGTGTCGTAGGCCGTCGTGCCCGTCTCGGCGGTGTCGATGTGCAGCCAGTACCTCAGGGTCGCCTTCGCGCAGCCGGACGGCACGGTGAGGGTCTGGGCGACGCTGTCGGTGGCCGCGGAGCCGTAGCCCGCCAGCCAGGCGTACCGGGAGCCGGAGTGCGCGGACTGGCCGCTGAACGTGCCGATCGCCCCGGTGCTGCCCGTCCACGGCGACGTGCCGCTCTCGAAGCCGCCGTTGGAGATCACCTGCGTCGGGGTGCAGCCGCCCGCGCCCTTGACGGTCAGCGTGTACGACGCGGTGTGCGTGGTGGAACCGGTGCCGGTGATCGTGAGGGCGTACGTGCCCGGCGGCACCGACGAGCCCACGGAGACGGTCGCCGTGGAGGAGGCCCCGGAGGTCACCGAGGCCGGGCTGAAGGCGACCGTGACGCCCGCCGGGGCGCCGGAGGCGGACAGGTTCACGGTCTGCGCGGAGCCGCCGGTGGTGGCCGTGGAGACGGTGGCGGTCAGCGAGCCGCCCGGGTCGGCGCTGCCCGTGGCGGGGCTCACCGCGAGGGAGAAGTCGTTCGCCGGGGCGGAGTCGGAGACCGCCTGCTTCCAGAGGGTGTAGGCGACACCGTCGGCGCTGCGGTTCAGCCCGGTGGCGTTGATGTTGGAGGTGGTGTCGCACGCGGAGTGGTAGCAGCCGTCGTACGCGGCACCGGCCGTGCCGCCCCACTTGGCGGCCTGCGCGGAGGTCTTGCGGGCGCTCGCGCCCATGGCGTAGCCGGAGGTCGGGATGCCGTAGTTCTCGAAGGAGTAGTCGTCGGAGCGGCCCGCGCCCTCGGTGTTCTCCTCGGGCTGGAGGTTCAGCGAGTCCCAGTACGCCTTCATCGGCGCGGCGGCGGCGGAGGTGACGTGGTTGATGAAGTAGCCGCCGTTGGGCGAGGCGACCATGTCGAAGTTGTAGTACGCCTTGATCGCGGAGCGCTGGGCGGAGGTCAGCGAACGGACGTAGAAGGCGGAGCCGTTCAGGCCCTGCTCCTCGTCCGTCCACCAGCCGAAGCGGACGCGCGCGGCCATCGTGGGACGGGTCTCGGCCAGTTTCAGCGCCACCTCCAGGAGGGTCGCGCTGCCGGAGCCGTTGTCGTTGATGCCGGGGCCGGCGGAGACGCTGTCCAGGTGCGAGCCGAACATGTACACCTTCGACGCGTCGCCGGAGGGCCACTCGGCTATCAGGTTCGGGCCCGCGCCGCTGGTGCAGCCGGAGGTGCAGGGCTGCTCGGTGACGGTGTAACCGGCCGCCTGGAGCTTGCCCTTCACGTAGGCGACCGAGTCGCGGTAGCCCTGGGTGGTCGATCTGCGGGTGCCGCCGTTGCGGCCGGCTATCGCGTTCAGCTCGGTGAGGTGTGCCTGGACCCGGGTGACGTCGATGTCGGGCGCCGTCGCGGCGGCGGCCGGGGCCGGGGCCGCCGCGCGGTGGACCACCGGGGCCGCGGGGGCCGCGCCGGCACTCGCGGGCAGCGCCGCGAGTCCCGCGGCCGCCGTGACGAGCGAGAGTCCTGCCAGGGTGATTCGTCGTAGCCGTGACACCGGGTCTCCTTGTGGGGTGGGAGGAAACGAGAGGTGGGCGTGGGGATCCGCCGGGTCGCGCCGCCTCGGGTTATAAGCATGCGCATGCCAATCGAGGGCTCGAACCTCGCCTCGCGGAACCGGCCGGACCGGGGGGACACACCCGCACCCCCGGCGGTCTCCGGCGGGCGTGGGGCAGGGGAGGCGCGCCGGGGACCCGAGGAGTCGGGCGGGCAAGAGGTTAACGGCAGGACGGTCCGCCCGTCCCTGTCCGAAACCGGCGCGTCCGCTCCCGGCCAGGCCGGCCGCCGGGCGCGCACCGGGCAGGGGACCGTCTGGCCCGCGGTGCGGGGCACCCGTATCGTGCGCGCATGCATGCGGCGCAGACCCCTCCGCCCGGCCGGCGGCCGGCGGACTCCGGGGCGAAGGAGGCCTACCTGGCCATGGTGGAGCGGATCGCGTTGTCGGGCGCGCGGGACCCCGGCGCCGAGAAGGAGGAACTGGGTTCGCTCGCACCGGAGTTGATCCGGTGGCTGGTGGAACGCCGGCTGCTCGACCCGGACGCCGGACGGCTCGGCCCGCCCGATCGCGCCCTGCGCCACATCGTGGACGACCAGCGGCGCCGCCTCCTCGCGGCCGCCGAGGAGCTCGGCCGTGACGCCCGGGCGATGGAGGACGTCCTGTCCCTGCTGACGGCTCCCCGGCCCGAAACCCGGGAGTCCGTGGAGACGGAGTACTTCACGGACCGCGAGCACACCCGGCGGCGGCTGGCGGAACTGGGCGCGCTCGTCCGGGACGAGTTCCTCGCGATGCGCAACTCCTTCCCCGACGCCCAGGTCCTGGAGGCCAGCCTCGTGCGGGACCGGGAACTGGTCGCGGACGGGGTCAGGATGCGCATGCTGACCTCCCAGCAGGCCCTGCGCTCCCACGCGCCGGCCCGCTACCTGAACGCGCTGGCCGAGGCCGGGGCCGAGGTACGGGTGGCCGCGACGGTGCCGCTGCACATGAACATCATGGACCGCGCGGTCGTCATCATCGGGGCCGGACCGGGACCGCAGGGCGAGGGCGGCGACGTCGTCCTGCACAGCACGCCCGTCGCCCAGTGCTTCGTCAAGGTCTTCACGCACGCCTGGGACCTCGCCCGGCCGCACACCGAACGGCAGCCCCGCCGCGGGCGCCCCGGGTGCGAACTGTCCGCGCAGGAGCGCGAGGTGCTGGCACTGCTGGCCACCGGCGCCAAGGACGGGACCATCGCCCGCCGGCTGGCCTGCTCGGAACGCACCCTGCGCCGGGTGATGAACCAGATCATGGAGAAGCTCGGCACCTCCAGCCGGTTCGAGGCCGGCGTGCGGGCCGTCCGCCTCGGCCTCGTGGGCTGAGGCCCCGGCCGCCGAACGCGCCCACCGGGCCGCACCGAAGTTCCCCGCCGGGCTACCGCACGGTAACCGCGCGGCTCTACGCTGCCGTCGACTCGGCGTCGAGACAAGGGAGTTGGGACATGGCTGCGACAAGACGGCCGATGGTGCTCGCGGGTGTCGCCGCGCTGCTGGCGATCCTGCCGGGCAACGCCCACGCGGCGGCGTCGCCGAAGTTCTCCGAGACGACGGCCATCGGCACGCACAACGCGTACGAGAAGGCCAAGTACGCGTACTTCGCGCAGGCGCTGGACTCCGGCGCCTCGCTGCTGGAGCTGGACGTCTACGTCGACAGCATCACCCGCCGCTGGCGGGTCAGCCACGGCAACCCGCTGGGCAACGACAACAACTGCGAGGCGGCGAAGACCCCGGACGAGCTGTACGGCAAGAGCCGCGACCAGGACCTCGGCGGCTGCCTGGACGACATGGCCGCCTGGAGCAAGCGCCACCCCGACCACCCCCCGGTCGTCGTCAAGGTCGAGATGAAGGTCGGCTTCAACGACCGGGCGAACATGGGGCCGGACGAGTTCGACACGCTCGTCGCGCAGAAGCTCGGCGGCAGCGTCTACAAGCCGGCCGACCTGCTCGGCGGGGACCACGGCACGCTGGACGCGGCGGCGAAGGCCGACGCCTGGCCCACCCGGGACTCCCTCAGGGGCAAGTTCCTCTTCGACCTGATCCCGGGCACCGTGGAACAGGCCAACCCCTTCGACCACTACTGGACGGACCAGGAGTACGGCGACCACCTGCGCGACCTGGCCGCGGCCGGCCGCGTCTCCACGGCCCAGGCGTTCCCGGTCGTCCTGGGCGCCGCTAACGGCGACCCGCGCACCGCCCGGTACGACGCCTCGATCCGCCCCTGGTTCGTCTTCTTCGACGGCGACGCGGCCACGTACGCCGACAAGGGCTACGACACCTCGTTCTACTCCGCGAACCACTACATCCTGATCGCGACCGACGCCCACAACGTGTCCCCGGCGATCTCCTCCACCGCCCCGACGGACGCCGAAGTCGCCGCACGACTCGCCCTGCTGGCCAGGAACCACGCCAGCATCATCACCTCGGACTGGTCGACGAAGACGGCCCCGGTGCTGGGCTCCGTGGTACCCAGGGGCTGACCACCCGCCGGGACGTTTTCCGGGCGCGCGAGCGGATCGCGGACACCGGGCCGGGGCATACATCAGGCAACTGCCAGCCCTCCCACCGGCACTTCGGGAGTACCCATGCTCCACGGCATCGACATCAGCGCGTACCAGCCCTCGGCGTACGACACGGACGGCCTCTCCTTCGCCTTCATCAAGGCGACGGAGGGCCGTACGTACGTCAACCCCCGCCTGACCGCGCAGACCAGGACGGCCCGGAAGGGCGGACTGGTCGTCGGCTTCTACCACTTCCTGTGGCCCGGCGGCCTCACCGCCCAGGCCGACCACTTCCTCCGCCACGCGCCCGACCGCCCGGGCGACGTCCTCGCCGTCGACTGGGAGACCACCGGCGACGGGACCCACGCGAGCAACGCCGAGAAGGACCGCTTCATCCGCAGGCTGAAAGAGCTGCGGCCGGACAACCGGGTCCTGCTCTACTGCAACCGCACCTTCTGGCTCGACGTGGACTCCACCTCCTACGCCGGGGACGGGCTGTGGATCGCGGACTACGTCACCGCCGGCAGGCCCCGGGTCAAGGCCAAGTGGCGGTTCCACCAGTACACCGCCGATCCCCATGACAAGGACGTGGCCCACTTCGCGCACGCGGACGACCTGCGCGAGTGGGCCACGCCGTAGGGGGACGGACCGGGCCGGAGCCGCGGCGCCGTCAGGCCCGGAAGTCCGCCGGGCGCTCCGGGGACGCCTCCGCGAGGGCCTTGCGCACCGCCTCCGTGCCCGCCCGCAGGCCGTACACCGGGGTGCCGGGCTGCTGGCGCCAGGAGTCGTCGACGGTACCGGCGTCGACGGTGTCGAAGCCCAGCTCGTCGATCAGGTCGCGGACGGTCCGCTTGGCCGCCTCGTCGTCACCGGCGACCGGCAGGGCCAGGCGGTCCGGGTCGCCCGAGGGGCGGGGGCGGTCCAGGATGTCCTGGGCGTAGGTGCCGTTGAACGCCTTGACCACCGGGTGGCCGAGGTGCCGCTCGGTCCAGCGGCTCTCGGTGAGCCCCTCGTCCTCGATGCCCGCGATGCGGCCGTCCCGCTGCGGGTAGTAGTTGCCGGTGTCGATCACCGCGGCGCCCTCGGCGGCGCCGTCCAGCAGGCCGGCGGGCAGCTCGGGCACCGCCTTCAGCGGGACGGTGACCACCACCACCTGGGCGCCCCGCGCGGCCTCCGCCGCGGGTACGGGGGTGGCGCCGGTCTCCTCGGCCAGTTCCCGGAGCGTCTCGGGGCCGCGGGAGTTGGCCACGGAGACGTCGTGGCCGAGGGCGGTGAGCCGCCGGGTGAGGTTGCCGCCGATGTTTCCCGCGCCGATGATGCCGATCTTCATGGCCGACCTTCCGGATGATTCATGCGCGTGCATGCTTCTGTCGTCCTGGGCAACCCCGGGGGATCGCGGACTATTCCGGGCGGTGGACCGAACGGGTGCGGGGCCGCACCGGCGGCGGTGCGGACGACGGCGGGGGCACCCCGCCCCCGCGGGACGGGCGCCCCCGCCGCCGGCGGGTCACTTGTTCAGGTAGGACCAGAACTCGTCGAACGACAGCACCTTGTCGCCGTTGAGGTCGCGGGTCCGGATGACGGCCTCGGCGACCGCCTCGGTGACGTTCCAGTCACCCTGCTGCGCCAGGGCGGACTTGAACTCCGCCGCGGTGATGAACCCGTCGCCGTCCGCGTCGATCCGCTGGAACTGCTTGCGTGCTTCCTCGATGTCCGCCACCGATCCGCCCCTTTTGCTCGTGTTTCTCATGCCGTGCTGGCGTACTGACGCTGGTCAGATTAACGGCCCGCGGACACGCGGGACGCCGCGACCACCGCCGGCGGGGAAAGGCCGGTGCCGCCTCCGGTCCCGTCTGGGAGTCTGGAGCCTCCAGCGGAGGCGGACACGGGGAGCGGGCCTTGGCGACCTTGCGGGACATTCTCGACGCGGCGGCGGCGGGCGTCTTCCCGCCGGCGGACGGCGGTACGACGGTCCTCCCCCAGCCCTCCCCGCGGGACGCCGGGGTGCTGGCGTTGACCGCGCACTCGGTCGTCTTCACCGACGAGGACCCGGACTGGGTCCGCGAGGCCCTGCGCGGCACCGGCTGCGACCCCCTGGCGGCGCCGTTGAACCCGCGCTTCCTGTCCGCCCTGCTGGACCGGACGGGACGCCGGACGGAGACCGTCGACGCGCTGCTGGTGGGCGGCCCGCTGCCGGGCCGGCCGGCGCTCGCGCTGCGGGAGATCGAGGACGCCGGCCACCCCCGGATCGCCTACGCCCGCCGCGGACGGGACGACGTGCGCGCCTGGTCCGCCGACGGCGGGGTGCTCGTCCTGGGGCGCGGGGTCGCCGGCCGGCTGGAGGTGTCGGTCGAGGTGGACGATCACGCGCGCCACCGCGGGCTCGGGCGGCTGCTGGTGGCCGCCGCCCGGCAGCTCGCCGCGGAGCCGCTGTGGGCGCAGGTCGCCCCGGGGAACGCCCGCAGCCTCCGGGCGTTCCAGGCGGCCGGGTACCGCCCGGTGGGCGCGGAGGCGCTGCTGCGCGTGCCCGCCGGCTGACGGCGGCTCAGCGGAAGACGCCGGTGTGCCCGAGCGAGTAGCGGCCGGGCTGCGGGTAGACGGCGAGGCCGTGCGGACCGCTGCCGACCTTGATCCGGGCCAGTTGGGCGCCGGTGCGGGTGTCGATGGCGTAGACCTCGGAGTTGTACCGGCCCGACAGCCACAGGACCTTGCCGTCGGCGGAGACCCCGCCCATGTCGGGGCTGCCGCCGCCGGGCAGCCGCCACTTCCTGGTGAGCCGGCCCCGGGTGAAGTCGAAGACGGAGACGGTGCCCTCGCCGCGGTTGGAGATGTACATCTCGCGCGAGTCCCGGCTGACGTACAGGCCGTGGGCGCCCTTGCCGGTGGCGAGGAACCGGGGCCGGCCGAACGTGTCGCCGTCGAGGATCCACACGCCGTCGGCCATCATGTCGGCGATGTAGAACAGCCTGCCGTCCGGGGAGATCTTGACGTCCTGCGGCATGGCGCCGCGCAGGGGCAGCTTCTGCCCGCGCACGACCTCCATCCTCGCGGTGTCGACCTTCAGCAGTTCGCCGCTGAACTCGCAGGAGACGATGAAGTAGCGGCCGTCGGCGGAGAAGTCGGCGTGGTTGACGCCGTAGCAGTTCACCGGGACGGACTTGACCACCTTCATGGTGTGCGCGTCGCGGAAGACCAGCCGGCGGTCCATGGAGGCCATGACGACGGCGTACCGGCCGTCGGGCGTGAAGTAGAGGTTGTACGGGTCGTGCACCTCGACCGGCGTGCCGGCCTTGCCGGTCCGCGGGTCGATGGGGGTGAGGCTGTTGCCGAGGTCGTTGTTGACCCAGAGGGTCTTCAGGTCCCAGGAGGGGACGACGTGCTGGGGCTGGCGGCCGACCCGGACGGTCTGGAGGACCCGGTAGGTGGCGGGATCGATGACGGTGACCGTGTCGGAGTTGGTGTTGGGCACGTACACCCGCGAGGGGAAGCCCTTGACCACGGGCGAGAGCCGGTTCGGCCGGTCGGCGGAGTACAGGTCGGCCGGGTCCTCGACCGGGGGCATCCCGGGCAGCACGTCCACCCTCGGCCCCTTCACCCGGGGCTGGACCGGCGTCCGGCCGGCGGAGGGCTCGGCCGCCCCGCCGCCCGCTCCGCCGCCGCACGCGGAGAGCAGCGTCAGGGCGGTGACGGCGGCACCGGCGGCCAGCGTGCGGGCGGCTTTCGTGGTTCGCATCAGCTCAGCAGCTCCGTGGTGGTGACCGCGCCCAGTCCGCGCCGGCCGAGTTCGGTCAGGAGGTCGGGGAGGGCGGCGGCCGTGCCGGGGTGTCCGAGGTGCAGGCTCACCACGGATCCGCCGCGCACCTCGGCGAGGACCTTGCGGGTGACGGCGGCGGCGCCGGGGTCGGTGTGGTCGAGCGAGTCGACGTCGTACGACAGCACGTGCGGGTAGCCGGCGGCGCGGGCCAGCCGGACGACGAGCGGGGAGGCGGCCGGGGCGCGGGAGGGGCGGAACCAGGTGCCGATGGAGCCGGTGAGCCGCGTGAGCCGCTCGGCGCAGTCGGTGATCTCCCGGCGGGCGTCCGCCTCGGGCAGGGTGTTGACGTCGATGTGGTGCTCGGTGTGGTTGCCGAGGTCGTGGCCGCCGTCGAGGATGCGGCGGGCGAGGTCCGGGTGCTCGTCCAGCCAGGTGCCGACGGCGAGCACGGTGAGCCGGGCGCCGCCGCGTTCGGCGGTGGCGAGCAGGGTGCGGGCGAGGGCGGGGTCGCCCTGGCCGTGGAAGGTGAGGGCCACCCGGGGGTGGTCGCGCGGCCCGTGGGTGATCTGGGCGGGCAGGCCGGGGTGGGCGCGGGGGGCCGGGGCGGTGCGGGCGCCGACCGTGGGCCGGGCGGACCGGTGGGTCGCGGCGGCCGGGGCGGCGGGCGGACCGGCCCGGTCCGCGCCGCATCCGGTGGCGAGCGCGCCGCCGGCGGCGAGGCCGGCGCCGGCGCGCAGCACGTCGCGGCGGTGAGTGGAGGTCACTCGTACCATTTAAGGGTGGTTGGGCCGCAAAACCCGCGATTAGTCCGGTTCGGGGAGCGTACGGGTCGTGCGGTCCACCCGGGGCCGGCGGGCGCCCCGGCCGCGGCGGCGCGGTCAGCGGTCGGCGACCCGCATCTCGAACCAGGTGGTCTTGCCGCGCGGGAGCAGGTCCACGCCCCAGCGGTCGGAGAGCTTGTCCACGAGGAAGAGCCCGCGCCCGCTGACGTCCATCTCCTGGACCGGCATCAGGCAGGGCAGCCCGCGCGAGGGGTCGCGGACCTCCACCCGGATCCAGCCGGGGCGGCGGCGCATCCGCAGGCCGAACACGCGGGCGCCGGTGTGCCGTACGGCGTTGCCGACGAGCTCCGACACGAGCAGGACGGCGTCCTCGGTCAGTTTGGGGGTGAGCCGCCAGGTGCGCAGGACGACGACCTGGGCGAGCCGGCGGGCGGTGGCGGCGCTCTCCGGGCGCGAGGGCAGCGGGACCTCCGCCTCGGTCGGGTCGCCGAACAGTTCGAGCGCCTTCAGCGCCCGCTCGTCCTCGACCGCGGGCGACCAGCGCACCGCGGAAGCACGGCCGTGTCCCCGCGGCTGTTCGATGCCCTCCAGCCCCGCCATGCCCCCATGATGGCCGTCCGGGGCGGCCCCGGGGGCCGTTCCAGGGGAATGCGCCCCCTGCGCGCCCCCGTCGTGCCCCCGCCGCCCGGCATATGCCGATGGCATGTCGATGTCGGTCAGGTCCGTTCCGACCTGTGACGACGGCTCACTTTCGGGCAAGCGCCGGGCTCCCTCGACACCACGGATGCAAGGATGCTCCAAGGCTCCCACACACCGCTCCGTCAAGGGGCGCGAATCAGACGACGCGTCAACGGCGCCTCCCCCGCGAGGATCCGCGGGGGTGACGCGCCGTCGGCGGATCAGCGGAACTCGGCCTTGCCCGGCCCCTCCTCGACGAAGCTGCGCATGCCCCGCTCGCGGTCCTCGGTGGCGAACAGGCCCGCGAACCAGTTCCGTTCGACGGCCAGTCCGGTGTCGATGCCGGCGTCCAGTCCGGTGTCGACGGACTCCTTCGCCGCGCGCAGCGCCAGCGCGGGGCCCCGGGCGAGCCGGGCGGCCCAGGCGTGCGCCTGCTCGTACACCTCGGCGGCCGGGACGACCCGGTCCACCAGGCCGATCGCCAGGGCCTCGTCGGCCTTGACCTGGCGGCCCGTGAAGATGAGGTCCTTGGCCTTGGAGGGGCCGACCAGCCGGGGCAGCCGCTGGGTGCCGCCGGCGCCCGGGATCAGGCCGAGCAGGATCTCGGGCTGGCCGAGCTTGGCGTTGTCGGCGGCGATGCGGTAGTCGGCGCACAGCGCGAGTTCGCAGCCGCCGCCGAGGGCGTAGCCGGTGACGGCGGCCACGACCGGCTTGGGGATGCGGGCCACGGCGGTGAAGGCGTCCTGGAGAGCGCGGGCGCGCAGGACCATCCCGGTGTGGTCCATGTCCTGCATCTCCTTGATGTCCGCGCCCGCCGCGAACACCCGCTCGCCGCCGTAGATCACCACGGCGCGCACGTCGTCGCGGTGCGTGGCCTCCTCGGCGAGTTCCTTCAGCCGGTCCTGCGTGGCGATGTCCAGCGCGTTCATCGGCGGCCGGGCCAGCCGCAGGGTGCCGACGCCTTCGGCGACTTCCAGAGTGACGGTCATGGGGGCCAGGTTAACGGGGACTAACGGCGGCGGGCCGGGTGCGGTCGATCACACCCGGCCCGTCCCCGGACCGGGGTCACTTCTTCCAGTCGGCCCAGGACATGTTCCAGCCGTTGAGCCCGTTGTCCGGGGCCACCGTGCCGTCGTGGGAGTTCTTGACGACCACCACGTCGCCGATCATCGAGTGGTTGAAGAACCAGGCCGCCGGGGCGGAGCCGTCGTAGCCGCCGCGCACGTCGCGCAGGCCCACGCAGCCGTGGCTGGCGTTGTAGTTGCCGAAGGCGTCGCCGCCCCAGTAGTTGCCGTGGATGAACGTGCCGGAGGTGGTGAGGCGGATGGCGTGCGGGACGTCCTTGATGTCGTACTCGCCGCCGTACCCGACGGTGTCGCCGTTCATCCGGGTGACGGTGAGCTTCTCGCTCATGACCATCTTCCCGTTCCAGGTGTCGTAGCCGTCCTTGCCGGTGGTGACCGGCAGGGTCTTCACGACCTTGCCGTCCTGGGTGACCTTCATCGTGTGCTTCTCGGCGTCCACGACGGAGACCTGGTCGCGGCCTATCGTGAACTCCACGGTCCTGCGCTGCTCGCCGTAGACGCCGTCGCGGCCCTCGACGCCGTCCAGGTCGAGGTCGACGGTGACCTTGGTGCCGGCCTTCCAGTACTTCTCCGGGCGGAAGTCCAGGCGGTCGTTGCCGAACCAGTGGCCCTCGACCTCGACGGCCGGCTCGGTCCTGATCCGTATGGCCTTCTCCACCGCGTCCGGGCTGGTGATGCCCCGCGTGAAGCGTATGGAGAACGGCATGCCGACACCGACGGTGGAGCCGTCCTCGGGGGTGAAGGCGCCGACGAAGGTGTTCTTCGGGGTGAGCGTGGTGAAGGTGGAGTCCGCGGCGGTCTCGCGGCCCTCGGCGTCCTTCGCGACCGCGTGCACGGTGTACCTGGTGGCGGCGGCCAGATGGGTCGACGGTGTCCAGCTCGCGCCGCCCCCGGTGACGGACCCCTCGACCTTCGCGCCCTCGTCGTCCTTGACGGTGACCTCGGTCAGCGTGCCCCGGGCGACGCTGACCTTGAGCGCGCCACCGGTGTCGACGGCCGTGGCGCCGGACGCGGGCGCGATGCTGACGGCGGCCGTGGACCGCCCGCCCCGCGCGCCGGCCTCGGCGCCCTTGCCGTCCGTGTCCCCCGGGCCGGGGTCCCCGCCCCCGCCGCACGCGGCGAGCGACAGCAACAGGACGCCGGTCACGCCCGCCAGTCCCCGTCCCCCACGGCCCCGCCGCCCCCGTGCCGACGCCCCCGATACCGGCCGCATGTTCAATTGGTTCTCCCCTCGCCGGGCCGGCTCAGGCCCGCTCCCCACCTCTTTGTGCGCGCATATTAGCTGCCAGGTTTTGGGTACGGCGTCAGCCGAATGTCACCGTTCCGTCGCAACTTCCGCCTGGCAGCCCCGACCCGCGCGCGCTCCCCCCGGGCAATACGGCTAGGTCACCGCGCCGCCCGCCTTCCAGTCCTTCCAGGGCATGTTCCAGCCGCCGAGTCCGTTGTCGGGCGCGACCGTCCGGTCCTTGCTGTGCACCACCTCGATGACGTCACCGATGAGGCTGCGGTCGAAGAACCAGCCCGCCGGGGTGTCCGAGCCGCCGCCCTTGACGTCCCGCAGACCCACGCAGCCGTGGCTCACGTTGGCCACCCCGGGCGCCTCCGGGGCCCAGTAGTTGCCGTGCAGGAAGGTGCCGGAGTCGGTGAGCTTCATGGCGTGCGGGACGTCCGGGATGTCGTACTCCCCGCCGAAGCCGACGGTCTGGCTGTTCATGCGGGTCACCTCCAGCATGTCCATCACGACCATCTTGCCGTTGTAGCTCGGGTGCTTGGGGGCGCCGGCCGTGACGGGCACGGTGGCCAGCAGCTCCCCGTCGCGCCGTACGTCCATGGTGTGCTTGGTGACGTCCACCAGGGAGACCTGGCTGCGGCCGACGGTGAAGGAGAAGGTCTTGTCCTGGAGGCCGTAGACGCCGTGCGCGCCCTCGACGTCCCGCAGGCCCAGGCTGACGGTGACCTCGGTGCCCGGCTTCCAGTACCGCTCCGGGCGGAAGTCCAGGCGGTCCTTGCCGAACCAGTGCGGGCGGATCTCCACCGGCGGCCGCGCGGTGACGCGGACGGCCCGCTCGACGGCGGCGCGGTTCGCGATCTCCCGGCTGAAGGCGAGCGAGACGATCATGCCGGTGCCGACGGTGGCCCGGTTCTCGGGGGTGACGTAGCCGATGAACCGCTCGTCGGGGACGTAGGTGGTGAAGGTGGTGTGCCGGGCCGAGCGGCGGCCCCGGGCGTCCACCGCCACCACGTCGACGGTGTACCGGGCGGCCAGCGCCAGCCGGTCCCGGTCGGGCCGCCAGGTCAGCCCGTTCGCGGCGATGCGCCCGGGGACCGGCGTGTCCTGGGCGTCCCGCGACTCGACGACGGTCACCTTCTCCAGGTGTCCGTCGGGCAGCCGGACGCGTAGTCGCCCGTCCGGCCGCACCCCCTTGCTGCCGTCGTCGGGGGTCACCCGGATGGCGTCCTCGGGTGCCGGGGGCCCGCCCGGTGCCCCGCCGATGCCCAGCGGTCCCGAGCCGTCCGCGGAGCAGCCCGTGAGCAGCCCCGCCCATGTCAGTACGGCGGCCAGCGCGGCCCCCGCGCGCCGTGCGCGTCCAGTTACGTGCCTCACGCGGGGCTCAACGACGGCGCCCGCCCCGGGGAAACGTGAGTGCGAGCCGCGCACTGGGCAGAACACAGGGAAGGACGACAGGCGGGGAGCCTCTGCCGGGGCGCCCGCAGCCCGGACCGGAGCCGTCGGGACGCGGTTCGCGCCGGGCGGCCCGGGGTGCCGGAGCGCTCCCCGGGCCGCCGGCGCGGCCGGCCGCGTCCCTCGGGCGAGCCACTGAGAAGAGGGCCGACAGTGACGAGCGCAGCCGAGCGACGGGCACCGGCCGGGGAGCCGGCCGCCGGGAGCGGGCAACCGGCGGCGGTGAACGCCGCCCGGCGGTCCGTACCGCCCGCCCCGGCCGTGTGGCCGGGCGCGCCGACCCCGCTGGGAGCCCGGTTCCGGGTCGGCCCCGACGGAGCCGCCGGCACCAACTTCGCGCTGTGGGCGGCCGGGGCGGAGGCGGTCCGGGTCTGCCTGTTCGACGAGCGGGGCCGGGAGACGCAGGTCCCGCTGACCGAGCTGACGCACGAGATATGGCACGGTTTCGTGCCGGGCGTGATGCCCGGGCAGCGGTACGGCTACCGGGTGGACGGCCGCTGGGACCCGTGGACCGGCGCCCGCTGGAACCCGGCCAAGCTGCTGCTCGACCCGTACGCGCGCGCGGTGGACGGCGAGTTCGGGCTGCCGCCGCAGGTGTACGGGCACGTCCGGGACTGGCCGGAGCAGCAGGTCGCGGACACCGTGCGGGACGAGCGGGACTCCGCGCCGTTCGTGCCGAAGGGCGTCGTCGTGCACGACGAGGACGACTGGTCCGACGACCACCGCCCCAAGACGCCGTGGGCGGACTCGGTCATCTACGAGCTGCACGTCCGCGGCTTCACCAAGCTGCACCCCGGCATACCCGAGGAGCTGCGCGGCACCTACGCGGGGCTCGCGCACCCGGCCGCGGTCGAGCACCTGGTGGGGCTGGGCGTCACCGCCGTGGAGCTGCTGCCCGTGCACCAGTTCGCGCACGAGGACCACCTGCTGCGCCGGGGCCTGCGGAACTACTGGGGCTACAACTCCATCGGCTACTTCGCCCCGCACGCGGCCTACGCGGCCTCCGGGACGACGGGCCAGCAGGTCGGCGAGTTCAAGCGGATGGTGCGCGCGCTGCACGCGGCCGGCATCGAGGTCGTCCTCGACGTGGTCTACAACCACACCGCGGAGGCCGGCGAGCTGGGGCCGACGCTGTCCCTGAAGGGCATCGACAACCGCGGCTACTACCGCCTCCAGGGCGACGCCCGCCGGTACGCCGACTACACCGGCTGCGGCAACACCCTGCACGTCGTCCAGCCCCAGGTGCTGCGCCTGATCACCGACTCGCTGCGCTACTGGGTGACCGAGATGGGCGTGGACGGCTTCCGCTTCGACCTGGCGGCGGCGCTGGCCCGCTCGATGCACGACGTCGACATGCTCTCGCCGTTCCTCGCGGTGATCGCGCAGGACCCGGTGCTGCGCCGGGTGAAGCTGATCGCCGAGCCCTGGGACGTCGGCTCCGGCGGGTACCAGGTGGGCGCCTTCCCGCCGCTGTGGACCGAGTGGAACGACCGCTACCGCGACGCCGTCCGGGACTTCTGGCGGGGCGCGCTGCCCGACGTGCGGGAGATGGGCTACCGCCTCTCCGGCTCCAGCGACCTGTACGCCTGGGGCGGCCGGCGCCCCTACGCCTCCGTCAACTTCGTCACCGCGCACGACGGCTTCACCCTGCGCGACCTGGTGTCGTACGACACCAAGCACAACGAGGCCAACGGCGAGGGCAACCGGGACGGCACGGACGACAACCGCTCCTGGAACTGCGGCGCGGAGGGCGAGACCGGTGACGAGCGGGTGCGCGCGCTGCGCCGCCGCCAGCTGCGCAACCTCCTCACCACGCTGCTGCTGTCCACCGGGGTGCCCATGCTGGTGGCGGGCGACGAACTCGGCCGCACCCAGCACGGCAACAACAACGCCTACTGCCAGGACAACGAGACCGGCTGGCTGGACTGGACGCTGCTCCGGGACCCCGGCTGGCGGGCGCTGTACGACCTGACGGCGCGGCTGATCGCGCTGCGCCACCGGCACCCGGTGCTGCGCCGGGGGGCCTTCTTCTCCGGCCGGTCGCAGACCGCGGACGGGCTGCGGGACCTGGCCTGGTTCACCTCGCGGGGCGCGGAGATGACGGAGGGGGACTGGTACGCGCCCGCGGCCACGCTGGCCATGTACCTGTCCGGGCGGGACATCCCGGGCCGGGACGAGCGGGGCGCGGCCGTGGTGGACGACAGCTTCCTGGCGGTGCTGCACGCGGGCGACCGGCCGGCCGGCTTCGTGCTGCCGGGTCCGCCGTGGGCGGAGCGGTACGAGGTGGTCGTCGACACCTGTGCGGAGGACCAGGACCGGGCGCCGGGCACGGTCCATCCGGCGGGGGCCCGCATCACGGTCCCGGCGCGGACGGTGCTCCTGCTCCGGGTCGCCTGACCCCCCGGCCGGGGCCGTACGGCAGAATCCCCTCGGCCGCGCCCCGGCCGTGCGTGACGCGGATCACGTCCCCTGGGTGCAGCGCGGGCCGGGGCCCAGGGCCTTTCCCCTGGTGAGAGACAGCCGGCGAGGACAGGACCGTGAGGATGGAGCAGGCTCGGGCCGGTGAGTACGACGCGTTCGTGGCGGCCCGCTGGTCGGTGTTGTTCCATCTGGCCCGTCTGCTCACCGGCGGCGATCGGCACCGCGCCGAGGACTTGTTGCAGGAGTCCTTGGTCACGTTGTGGTTCGTCTGGCCGAAGGTCGCCGACGAGGCGCCGGAGGCCTACGTGCGCAAGGTGCTGGCGCGCGCCGCGGCGCGCTCGGCCCGCCGGCGCTGGTGGGGCGAGCGGCCGGTGGAGGAGCTGCCCGAGGCGGCGGCGGCCGGCGACCTGTCGGCGACCGTCGCCGAGCGCTCCCGGCTGGAGGCGGCGCTCGCGCAACTGAGCCCGCAGCAGCGGGCCGTCGTCGTCCTGCGCTACTACCAGGACCTGCCCGACCGGCAGGTCGCCGAGGCCCTGGGCTGCCCGGTGGGCACGGTCCGGTCCCACGCCGCGCGCGGGGTGGCCCGGCTGCGCCGGCTGCTGGCCGACGTCATCGAGCCGGTGGGGTGAGGGAGGACCCATGGACCGCAAGGACCGCGAGGACCGCACGGATCACGACGACCGCACGGATCCGGCGGAGCGCACGGATCACTTCGAACGGCAGCTGACCCGGCTCATGCACCAGGACGGCCGGCCGGCGCGCTTCGAGCCCCGGCACCGGGAGGCGCTGCGCGCCGGCGTGCGCACCCGGCGCCGGGTGCGCACGGTGCGCCGGGCCGCCGGTTCGGTGCTGGTGGTGGCCGGGGTCGGCCTGGGGCTGTTCCTGTGGCCGCACGGCCACACCGCGGACCGGCCCAGCGCGCCGCGGCCCGGGCCCGTGGTCAGCCCGGTGCCCGCGCCGAGCGCGTCCCCGTCGCAGACGCCGCCCCGGCCGCCGTCCACCACGGCGGCGACGCAGCTCCCGTCCCCGGACGGCAGCACGCCCACCAGCGAACCGCCCGCGACCGGCGGGAGCACGGCCACCGCCTCGCAGCCGCCGCCCACGGACACCGCACCCCCCGGCGGGCCGGGCGGCACGTACCCGGCCGACCCGACCACCGAACCGGCGGACCGCTCCCCGGCGACGGTCGGTCCGGGCGGCTAGCGCCGGCCGGTCCGTCCCGCCCGCGCCTCCGCCATGCCCGACACTCCAGAACAAACGGGGAACCACGTGACACACATCCGACCGAGCCGGCTCGCGGCCGGCACGCCGGCGCCCCGGCGCGCGCCCCTGGGTACGCCCCAGGAGGAGCCCGTCCTGGACGTGACCGTGCCGGTGTACAACGAGCAGAAGGACCTGGAGCCCAACGTCCGGCGGCTGCACGCGCACCTGCGGGACACGTTCCCCTACCCGTTCCGGATCACGATCGCCGACAACGCGAGCACCGACCGCACCCCGGCCATCGCCGCCCGGCTGGCCGCCGAACTCCCCGAGGTGGCCTCGCTGCGGCTGGCCGAGAAGGGCCGTGGCCGGGCGCTGCGGGCCGCCTGGTCGGGCTCGCGGGCACCCGTGCTGGCCTACCTCGACGTGGACCTGTCCACCGGGCTCGCCGCGCTGCTGCCGCTCGTCGCCCCGCTCATCTCCGGCCACTCCGACCTGGCCATCGGCACCCGGCTCGCCCCCGGGTCCCGGGTGGTGCGCGGGACCCGGCGGGAGGTCATATCCCGCTGCTACAACGTGCTGCTGCGCTGCACGCTCTCCGTCGGCTTCTCCGACGCGCAGTGCGGTTTCAAGGCGGTACGGCGCGAGACCGCCGAGCGGCTGCTGCCGCTGGTGCGGGACGGGGAGTGGTTCTTCGACACCGAACTGCTGGTGCTCGCCGAGCGGGCGGGGCTGCGGATCCACGAGGTGCCGGTGGACTGGGTCGACGACCCGGACAGCAGCGTCCACATCCTCGCCACCGCCCTGGCCGACCTGCGCGGCATCGCCCGCATGCGGCGCACCCTGGCCCGCCGCGCCCCGGGGCCGGTGGACCGGTGACCGCGACCCTGCCCGTCATACGCCCGGCCGCCCCCGCCGCGCCCGCCGGGTTCCGCTCCCGGTTCGAGGCCGCCGCCCGCCGGCACGGACCGGTCCTCGCGGTGTTCGGCACGCTGAAGCTGGCCGGTTTCTGCTCCTTCATGTACCTGCTGTCCTCCACCGGTGACTACCGTGCCCGGCACCCGCGGTTCGGCGGCGGCGCGCACGCCTGGGACGTGCTGGCCACCTGGGACGGCTGGTGGTACCAGCAGATAGCGCTGCACGGCTACGACCCGAGACTCGTCCCGGTCCCGGGCGCCACCGGCCTGATCACGCTGGAGGGCAACTCGGCGGCGTTCTTCCCGCTCTACCCGGCCCTGATCCGGCTGACCTCCACGGTCACCGGGCTCGGCTCGTTCGGCGCCGGCCTGCTGGTGTCGATCACCGCCTCCTTCGCCGCCGCGCTCGGCATCCACGCCGTCGCGGAGCGGTTCGGCGGCCGGCGGGCCGGGTTCGCGGCGGCCGGGCTGTGGGCGGTGTGGCCGGGCTCGGGCGTGGAGTGGGCCGTCTACTCCGACTCGCTGTACGTGGCCCTGGCCGCCTGGGCCTGTCACGCGGTGCTCACCCGCCGCTGGCTCACCGCCGGTGTGCTCACCTTCGCGGCGGGTCTCAACCGGCCCACGGCCGCCGCGCTGATCGCCGCGCTCGGCGTGGCCGCGCTGCTCTCCCTGCGCCGCCGCGAGGAGGGCGCGCTGCGCCCCCTGCTGGCCCTCGGCCTCGCCCCGCTCGGCCTGTTCGGCTACCTGCTGTGGGTCGGCGACCGCATGGGCGACCTGGGCGGCTACTTCAAGCTCCAGTCGGGTGCCTGGGCGCACAGCTTCGACTACGGCGAGCAGACGCTGGACGTGCTGACGTCCGTGCCCGTGGGCAAGTTCGACTACCTCTTCGCGTTCCCCTTCGCGGACGTCATCTCCGTCTGCGTCATCCTGCTCGCCTGTCTGCTGCTGCCGCTGCTGCTGCGGCTGCGCCCGCCGGCCGTGCTGGTCGTGTACACCGTCCTGACGCTGGCGCTGGTGCTCGGCAGCCAGCAGATCGTCGCCAACATCTCCCGCTACCTGCTGCCCTGCTTCCCGCTGTTCCTGCCGCTCGCGGTGGGGATGCGCCGGCTGAGCCTGCCCGTGCTGTGCACGCTGCTGGGCGTCGCGGCCCTGGCCTCGGGCTCGTACGCCGGCTACGCCCTCTTCGAACTGGGGGTGCCGTGATCCGCCCGGCGGCCCGTCAGCCGAGGATGCCCCGGTCGTAGCCCGCCGCCACCGCCGCCGCCCGGTCGCTGACGTCGAGTTTGGCGTAGAGGTGGGTGAGGTGGGTCTTCAACGAGCAGCACGGTGACCCCGTTCGCGCGGACGTCCTCGATCAGCGCCCAGGTGTCCCGCCGGGCGCGCGGGTCCAGGCCCGTGGTCAGCTCGTCGAGCACGACGACGCGCGGGTTCCCGATCAGGGCGAGCGCGATGAACAGCCGCTGCCGCTCGCCGCCGGACAGCGCGGCGAAGCGGGTGCCGAGCTTCGGCGCGAGTCCCAGGCGTTCGGCGAGGGGCCGCCAGTCGGCGGGGCGCGGGTGGAAGGAGGCGCACAGCTCCAGCGCCTCCCGGACGGTCAGCTTCGGCTGGAGTTCGCTCCGCTGGAGCTGGGCGCCGAGGATCGGCGCGACCTCGTCGTGCTCGGCGACCGGGTCCCGGCCGGCCACCCGGACCCGGCCGCCGTCGGGGACCCGCAGCCCCTCGACGCACTCCACGGTGGTGGTCTTGCCGGCGCCGTTCGGGCCGAGGACGCCGAAGATCTCGCCCTCCTCGACGGCGAAGGAGACGCCGTCGACGACGGGCCGGCCGCCGTACGCCTTGCGCAGATCGGTGACTTCGATGACGGATGGCATGTCCCGAGGATCGCGGCCGCCCGGGTCCCGGCACATCGGCCGGTCCGCTCGAAGCGGCATCCGCCGATCGGTTGATGCCCGCCTACGACCCCGCGCCGCGCCGGTGCCGCGGCCGAAACTCGGTGGGCGACGCCCGTGCCGGTCCGTACGCTCGCGGTGATGCCCACGACACGTGCGACCTCCCAGGACCGCTCCGCCGTCCGTACCCTGCTGCGCCTGTGGCCGTTCGTCCGCCCGGTGCGGGCGAGGATGTGCGCGGCCGCCCTCGTCGCGGTCGCCGCCTCCTGCACCGGTCTGGTGATCCCGCTCGTCCTGAAGTGGATGGTGGACGGGCCGGTCGCCCACCGGGACCCCTCCGGGGTGTGGCTCGGCGCGCTGTACCTGCTCGCCCTCGGGATCGCCGAGGCGGTGCTGTTCGGCATCCGGCGCTGGCTGGTGGCCCGGCCGCTGTCGCAGGTCGAGGCCGAGATGCGGGCCGCCCTCTACCGGCGGCTGCAACGGCTGCCCGTCGCCTTCCACGACCGCTGGGCGTCCGGCCAGCTGCTGTCCCGCGCCACCACCGACCTGATGCTGCTGCGCCAGTTCCTGGCCTTCCCCCTGACGTTCCTGTTCGTCAACGCCGTCACCATCGCCGTCGGCGTGCTGATCATGCTGTTGCAGGACTGGGTGCTGGGCCTGGTCATCCTGGTGCCCGCGATCCCGCTGATGTGGACCTGCGCGGTCTTCGAGCGGCGCTACTCCCAGGTCGCGCGCCGGGCGCAGGACCAGGTCGGCGACCTGACGACGGTGGTCGAGGAGAGCGTGCTCGGCATCCGCGTGATCAAGGGGTTCGGCAGGCACCGCAGCCAGGCGCGGGCGTTCCGGGAGCTGTCGGCCACCCTGCGCGGCACCGAACTGCACAAGGCGCGGCTGCTGGCCGTCATCTGGGGCGTCATCGTGACCCTGCCCGAGGTCGCCATCGGGGCGGCGCTGGTGCTGGGCGCCGTCCGGGTCGCCGACGGCGGGCTGTCGGCCGGCACCCTGGTCGCCTTCC
Organism: Streptomyces sp. NPDC025833; assembly: GCF_055558055.1. NCBI lineage: Bacteria > Bacillati > Actinomycetota > Actinomycetes > Kitasatosporales > Streptomycetaceae > Streptomyces > Streptomyces sp. NPDC025833. The sequence goes on along the minus strand of NZ_JBVHNF010000003.1, from coordinate 109,331 downwards.
TGAGCACGGCCCTCGCGCTGCGCTGGCCGGTGGACTCGATCGGGTTCCTGCTGGCCATGAGTCAGGAGGCGGCGACCGCGACGCAACGGTACTTCGAGGTGATGGACGAGGCGCCGGAACCGCGGACGGGTGCGGCCGCCGCGGCGGCGGACGGGGGACGGCCGGATCCGGGCGTCCGCACCGGACTCCGCTTCGAGGGCGTCCGGTTCCGCTACCCCGACGCGCCCCCCGACTCCCCGCCCGTGCTCGCCCACGTCGACCTGCACATCCGTCCCGGCGAGTCCATGGCGCTGGTGGGAGCCACCGGCAGCGGGAAGACCACGCTCACCGCGCTCGTGCCGCGCCTGCACGAGGCCACCGGCGGCCGGATCACCCTGGACGGCGTCGACATCACGACCCTGCCGCGCGAGGAGCTGCGCGCCAAGGTCGCCGTCGCCTTCGAGGAACCCACGCTGTTCTCCGCCAGCGTCGGCGAGAACGTCCTGATGGGCGCCGGGGACGACGCCCCGGCGGCCGACCTCGACCGCGCGCTCGCCGTGGCCCAGGCCGACTTCGCGCACAGCCTCCCCGAGGGCACCGCCACCCGGGTCGGCGAGCAGGGGCTCAGCCTGTCCGGCGGCCAGCGGCAGCGGCTCGCGCTGGCCCGCGCGGTGGTCGGGCGGCCGGAGTTCCTGGTGCTGGACGACCCGCTGTCCGCACTCGACGTGCACACCGAGGCCGCGGTGGAGGCCGCGCTGCGGCAGGTGCTCGCCGACACCACCGCGCTGATCGTGGCCCACCGGCCGTCCACGGTGCTGCTCGCCGACCGGGTCGCCCTGCTCTCGGGCGGCCGGATCGCGGCCGTCGGCACCCACCAGGAACTGCTGCGCACCAGCGCCGAGTACGCGCACCTGATGTCCGGGGACGACGAGGAGGACCACCGTTGAGCGCGCCGACCGCCGCCACCTCCACCGCCGAGGACGACGAGCGCTCCCGGCCGGGCGCCGACGGCGGCGGGGACGACTTCGACCGCGACCTGCTGCCCACCGAGCCGGGGGCGACGGCCGCCCTGCTGCGTTCCCTGCTCGCGCCCCTGAAGGCGTGGACCGCCGTGACCGCCCTGCTGCTGCTGTTGCAGCAGGCGGCGGTCCAGGTGGGCCCGCTGCTGGTGGCGTACGCCATCGACACCGCCGTACCCGCGTTGCGCGACCACCGGACCGGTCCGCTGGTCGCGGTGGCCGTCGGCTACCTGCTGTGCGCGCTGCTGTCCGGCGCGCTGCAGTTCGCGTTCATCAGGACCTCCGCCCGGGTCAGCCAGGACGTGCTGCTGGACCTGCGGGGCCGGATCTTCCGGCACGCGCAGGCGCTGAGCGTCGACTTCCACGAGCGGTACACCTCGGGCCGGCTGATCTCCCGTTCCACCACCGACGTGGAGTCGCTGCGCGAGCTCCTGGAGGAGGGCCTCCAGGAGCTGGTGACCGTCGTGCTGTCCTTCGTCTACATCTCGGCGCTGCTGCTGTGGCTGGATCTCGGTCTGGGCGCGGTCGCGGTGGCCTCCTTCGCGCCGCTGTACCTGCTCGTGCGCGTCTACCGGCGGCGGGCGGGCCGGGTGTACCGGGCCCGGTCCACGGCGATCGCCGCGGTGATCGTGAAGTTCGTCGAGACGATGAACGGCATCCGCCCGGTGCGCGCCTTCCGGCGGGAGGACGCCAACGACGCCGCGTTCGCCGTCCTCAACCGGCGCCACGCGCACACCAACGGCGACGCCCTGCTGGAGATGGCCCGCTACGTGGTGGGCTCCCGGCTGGTGGCGAACACGGCGGTCGCCGGGATCGTGCTGTGGGGCGCCCACCGGGTGGCGTCCGGCTCGCTGGAGCTGGGCGTGCTGGCGGCTGCGGTGCTGTACCTGCGCCGGCTCTACGACCCGATCGACCGGCTGGGGATGTTCCTGAACTCCTACCAGTCGGCCGCGGCCTCGCTGGAGAAGATCGCCGGGCTGCTGGCGCAGACGCCGACCGTGCCGGAGCCGGCGGCCTCGCGGGAACTGCCGCCGGCGAAGGGCGGTCTCCCGGGCCGGGAGGTCGTCTTCGAGGGGGTCCGGTTCGCCTACCGCACCGGCGGCGAGGTGCTGCCCCGCTTCGACCTGGCGCTGCCGGCCGGGCAGACGGTCGCCGTGGTCGGTTCCACGGGGGCCGGCAAGTCCACGCTCGCCAAGCTCCTCGCCCGGTTCTACGACCCCACGGAGGGCCGCGTCCTGCTGGACGGGGTGGATCTGCGCGAGCTGTCCGTGGCGGAGCTGCGGCGCGGGGTGGTGATGGTGACGCAGGAGGCGTTCCTGTTCTCCGGCACCGTCGCGGACAACATCGCCATCGGCCGGCCGGACGCCGGCCGCGCGGAGATCGAGCGGGCCGCGAAGGCGATCGGCGCGCACGAGTTCATCAGCGCCCTGCCCGACGGCTACGACACCGACGTCCGCAAGCGCGGCGGGCGCATCTCGGCCGGGCAGCGCCAACTGGTCTCCTTCGCCCGCGCGCTGCTCGCCGACCCCGCGGTGCTGATCCTGGACGAGGCGACCAGCGCGCTGGACGTGCCGGGCGAGCGGGCGGTGCAGCGGGCGATGTCGACGGTGCTGCGGGGCCGTACGGCGGTGGTGATCGCGCACCGGCTGTCCACGGTGGAGATCGCGGACCGGGTCCTGGTGATGGAGCGGGGCCGGATCGTGGAGGACGGCCGCCCCGACGAACTGATCGCCGGCACGGGCCGGTTCGCGTCCCTGCACCAGGCGTGGCGGGACAGTCTCGCCTAGGAATGCCGGGGCGGCCCGGCCTGCCGGGCCGCCTGCGTGGCGCGGCGGGTGTCCGGTTCGCATACCGGACCGGAACATCCGGTCAACGGGACCTTTCCGGCCAACTTCATGACGCGGTCCTGACAGGCGGGGAGATCCCCTGTCACTCTTCCCGGACCGACTCACAGCGACCCCACGGCTCCCGTGCCGCCGCGTGAGCCGGCCCGGCACCCGTACGCGTACAGCACTGCACCGCACCTGGTTCCGCATGACGCCCCGTTCTGCCCGGACGCCCCGGACGGCTGTCCGGTCCCCCCGGCCGCGCGCGCCGCGGTCCCGCAGAAGGAGTCCAGTGTTGAGAAGCAGCTCCCCCCGCGGACACGCCGCCACGCCACGATCCGGCGAACCGGGCGTCGGCATGCGGACATTGCGGGGACGGAATCAGGCCACGCACGACACCGCGACGGTCGACGACCGGAAGCCGACGTTCCCGTGAACCGCCCGGCGCGGACCCGGGACAACGGCGTTACGCGAGGCCACGGCACCCGCGGACGGCACCCGTTCACACCCCCGAAATGTTCATCGCCCTGTCGAGTTTCAGCCAACATCACTTCAGGGTCCTGACATGTACGCGCCGCTGATGTCACTCTCTCTCCACCCGCCGCAGCACAGCATCCTCACCACCCCACACAGCCGGCCAGTGACCCCACTCGGGCCGGACTCCCCACCTGAAGGAGAGCTTGCGTGAGCCCCCTCCACACGCGCCACAAGCGCGCCACCCTGGCCATCGCCACCGCTGTCGCCGCCGGAGCCCTCCTGGCCACCGGCGTGACCACCACCGCCAGCGCGCAGACCCCGGCGGGCACCTCCGCCCGGACCCTGGCGGCCGCCCCCACCACGCTGTCCGCCGCCGCCCGCACCACCCTGATCCAGCAGGCGCAGACGGGTGCGGCCGAGACCGCGCGGCACATAGGCCTCGGCACCCAGGAGAAGCTGGTCGCCAAGGACGTCGTCAAGGACGTCGACGGCACCCTCCACACCCGCTACGAGCGCACCTACGCGGGCCTCCCGGTGCTCGGCGGCGACCTGATCGTCCACACCGCCAAGTCCGGCGCGACCGAGGGCGTCACCAGAGCGAACAACTCCGCCATCAAGGTGGCCTCGCTCAGCCCGCGGGTCACCGCGGCCAAGGCCGAGCAGCAGGCGGTGTCCGCCGCCAAGTCCCTCGGCTCCGCCAAGACCGCCGCGGACGGCGCCCGCAAGGTGATCTGGGCCGGCAGCGGCAAGCCCGTCCTCGCCTACGAGACGGTCGTCGGCGGCTTCCAGGAGGACGGCACGCCGAACCAGCTGCACGTCATCACCGACGCCGTCACCGGGAAGAAGCTCTTCGAGTACCAGGGCGTCGAGAACGTCACCGGCACCGGCAAGACGCTGTACTCGGGCACCGTCAGCCTCAACACCAACCTGTCGGGCTCGACGTACCAGCTCTACGACACCTCGCGCGGCGGCCACAAGACGTACAACCTGGCGCGCGGGACCTCCGGCACCGGCACCCTGTTCACCGACGCCGACAACGTCTGGGGCACGGGCGCGGCCTCCAGCTCCTCCGCGGACCAGACGGCCGCCGCGGACGCCGCCTACGGCGCGCAGGAGACCTGGGACTTCTACAAGAGCGCCTTCAACCGCAGCGGCATCAAGAACAACGGTGTCGGCGCCTACTCCCGCGTCCACTACGGCAGCTCCTACGTGAACGCGTTCTGGGACGACAGCTGCTTCTGCATGACCTACGGCGACGGCTCGGGCAACACGCACCCGCTGACGGCGCTCGACGTGGCCGGCCACGAGATGAGCCACGGTGTCACCTCCAACACCGCGGGCCTCAACTACAGCGGCGAGTCCGGCGGCCTGAACGAGGCCACCTCGGACATCTTCGGCACGGGCGTGGAGTTCTTCGCCGGCAACGCCTCCGACGTCGGTGACTACCTCATCGGCGAGAAGATCAACATCAACGGCAACGGCACCCCGCTGCGCTACATGGACAAGCCCAGCAAGGACGGCGCCTCGGCGGACAACTGGTCCTCCACCGTCGGCAACAAGGACGTGCACTACTCGTCCGGCGTCGCCAACCACTTCTTCTACCTGCTGTCCGAGGGCAGCGGAACGAAGACGATCAACGGCGTGACCTACAACTCGCCGACGTACAACGGCTCCACCGTCACCGGCATCGGCCGGGACAAGGCGCTGCAGATCTGGTACAAGGCGCTCACGACGTACATGACGTCGACGACCAACTACAAGGCCGCCCGCACGGCGACCCTGAACGCGGCGTCCGCGCTGTACGGCTCCACCAGCGCCGAGTACAAGGCCGTCGGCGCCGCCTGGTCCGCGGTCAACGTCGCCTAACGGCACCCGCTCCGGCGACGGGCGGCACCCGGGAGGTCCTCCTCCCGGGTGCCGCCCTACCCTTGTGTCCCATGTCCTCGGCGCCCTTCACCTACGAGCCGGTCGGCACGACCCGTGACGACCTGACCTCGTGCCCGCCCGGCTTCCACCCCATGTTCGTCCGCACCCGCCTCGGCGAGGGGCGCCAGGTGTTCCAGCGGGCCGCCGAGGCGGTCCTGACCTGGGAGATGCACCGCGCGCTGGGTGTCGGCATCGACGCCACGGCCGACCGCGCGGCCCCCGGCGTCGACGTCACGGTCACCCTGGCCGGCGTCGTCAAGGCCCCCTGCCGCATCGTCTGGACGGCCGAGGAGCCCCGCCGCGCCGGCTGGGCCTACGGCACCCTCGAAGGCCACCCCGAGTGCGGCGAGGAGGCCTTCGTGGTCGACCGCACCGGTGACGGCACGGTCTGGCTCACCGTCGCCGCGTTCAGCCGGGCGGCCAAGTGGTACGCCCGCGCGGGCGGCCCGGCGACCCGCGGCCTCCAGCACGCCTACGCCCGCCGCTGCGGCACCGTCCTGCGCAGGCTCTGCACCGGCCTGTCCGAGGACTGACCCGCCCGCACCCGGCCGGACCGCGGGCGTGGGGGGGGGGGGGGGGGGGGGCGGGGCGCCCCCGCCCCCCCCCCCCGCGGCCCCCCCCCCCCCCCCCCCCCCCGGCCCCCCCGGGGGGGGGGGGCCCCCGGGGGCGGGGGGCCCCCCCACGCCGGGCGTCACCTGAGCACCATCCCCGCCCCCTCCACCACCTCCTGCGAGGGGAGCGCCAGCAGGCCCGGTTCGGCGCCGGAGGCGAGGAGGCGGTGGGTGGGCAGGACGCGGACCGTGTAGCCGTAGGGGCCCGTGCGGTCCAGGGCGAGCGGCCCCTCGTACAGCACGCGGCCCTCCAGGTCGGGGGCCCCGGCCGGCTTCAGCGGCACGACGTTGGCATCGGTGATGCGGTCCTCCGCGTCCACCCGGCCGGACACCGCCTGCACCTCCACGTCGTCCGGGCCCAGCTCGCCCAGGGCCACCCGCACCCGCAGCCCCACCGTGGCGCCCAGCTCCGCCGTGGCCGTCGGCGCGGTCGTCTCCACGTGGTCGACGCGCACCCCCGGCCAGGCGGCCCGCACCCGGGCCTTCCACCCGGCCAGCTCCCGCGCGGTGTCCGGGGTCAGCGCCCGGTGCGCCTGCGCGGCCGGGGCGTAGAGCCGCTCGACGTACTCGCGGACCATGCGGCCGGCCAGCACCTTCGGGCCGAGCAGGGAGAGGGTCTGGCGGACCATCTCGATCCAGCGGTCGGGCAGCTCGTCCCGCCCGCGCTCGTAGAAGCGCGGGGCGATCCGCTGTTCGAGGAGGTCGTACAGGGCCGCGGCCTCGATGTCGTCCCGGCGGTCGGGGTCGGTGCCGGCGCCGTCGGCGGTCGGGATGGCCCAGCCGAAATCCGGCTTGAACCATTCGTCCCACCAGCCGTCCAGCACCGACAGGTTGAGGCAGCCGTTGAGGGCCGCCTTCATCCCGCTCGTGCCGCACGCCTCCAGCGGGCGCAGCGGGTTGTTCAGCCAGACGTCGCAGCCCGGGTACAGCTTCTGCGCCATCGCCATGCCGTAGTCGGGCAGGAAGACCAGCCGGTGCCGTACCCGCGGGTCGTCGGCGAACCGCACCAGCTCCTGCACCAGCCGCTTGCCGCCGTCGTCCGCCGGGTGCGCCTTGCCCGCGACCACGATCTGCACCGGCCGCTCCGGGTGCAGCAACAGCTCGGTCAGCCGCTCGCGGTCCCGCAGCATCAGGGTCAGCCGCTTGTACGACGGCACCCGGCGCGCGAACCCGATCGTCAGCACGTCCGGGTCCAGGACCCCGTCGATCCAGCCCAGCTCGGCGTCGCCCGCGCCGCGCTGCCGCCAGGACGCGCGCAGCCGCTCGCGCACCTCCAGCACCAGTTGCTCGCGCAGGGTGCGGCGCAGCTCCCAGACCTCCTGGTCCGGGATGCCCGCGACCGCGTCCCAGCGCTCGGAGCCGCCGACGGACAGCGCGTCCTCGGCCCGCTGGGCGCCGATCTGCCGGGCCCCGAGCCGCAGCACCTCCGGCGCCACCCAGGTCGGTGCGTGCACCCCGTTGGTCACCGAGGTGATCGGCACCTCCTCGGCGTCGAACCCCGGCCAGAGTCCCGCGAACATGCCCCGGCTGACCTGCCCGTGCAGCAGGGACACCCCGTTGGCCCGCTGGGCCAGCCGCAGTCCCATCACGGCCATGTTGAAGAGGTTCTCCTCGCCGCCCGGGTAGGTCTCCTCGCCCAGCGCCAGGACGCGCCCCACGTCGATGCCGGGGAGTTCGGCGTCCGGGCCGAAGTGCCGGCCGACCAGCTCCCGGTCGAAGCGGTCGATGCCGGCCGGGACCGGGGTGTGCGTGGTGAACACCGTGCCGCCCCGCACGGCCTCCAGCGCCGAGTCGAAGTCCAGCCCGCCGGCGCACAGTTCGGCGATCCGCTCGAGCCCGAGGAAGCCGGCGTGCCCCTCGTTGGTGTGGAAGACCTCCGGCACCGGGTGCCCGGTGAGCCGGCAGTACGCCCGTACGGCGCGCACACCTCCTATGCCGAGCAGCATCTCCTGGAGCAGCCGGTGCTCGCCGCCGCCGCCGTAGAGCCGGTCGGTCACGCCGCGTTCGCCGGGGGCGTTCTCCTCCACGTCCGAGTCGAGCAGCAGCAGCGGCACCCGGCCCACCCGCGCCAGCCAGATCCGGGCGCGCAGCGCCCTGCCGCCCGGCAGCGCGAGCGCAATCCGGGCCGGGGTGCCGTCCGGCTCCTCGAGCTGGGTGAGCGGCAGTTCGTTGGGGTCGAGGACCGGGTAGTGCTCCTGCTGCCAGCCGTCCCGCGAGAGGGTCTGGCGGAAGTAGCCGTGCCGGTACAGCAGGCCCACCCCGATCAGCGGCACCCCCAGGTCGCTGGCCGCCTTCAGGTGGTCGCCGGCGAGGATGCCGAGGCCGCCGGAGTACTGCGGGAGCGCGGCCGTGATGCCGAACTCCGGGGAGAAATAGGCCACGGCGGCGGGCAGGCCGTCCGACTGCGCCTGGTACCAGCGGTCGCCGGTCAGGTAGTCGTCGAGGTCGTCCGCGACCGCGGTGAGCCGGCGCAGGAACCGCCGGTCCCCGGCCAGCTCGGCCAGCCGGTCCGGCCGGACGCTGCCCAGCAGCCGCACCGGGTCGCCGCCGGCCGCGGCCCATGCCCCGGCGTCGACGGTCTGGAACAGATCACGTGTTTCCGCGTGCCAGGACCAGCGCAGATTGCGCGCCAGGTCGCTCAGCGGCCGGAGGGGGTCGGGGAGAACGGGACGGACGGTGAACCGACGGATCGCCTTCACATTCCTACCTCGGGACGCGTTGCGGGGAGACGCACACGCTGTACGCCTCGTCGTCGTCTTCGACGGTAGTGGTTACCGCGCGGTCGGTGGGGACGTACCGGCCGGGGGTGTCGAGGGGGCGTCAACACCCGGACACCGGGCACCTGGAAGGAGGGACCGGTCTTGTGCGTAGCCATACGCGTGAGTAGTTAACAAGGTGCCGGGTTGCCCACCCGAACCGGGTGGGCAGGCTCCTTCGGTGCGACCCCACAGGCGCACCACTGCACGACAGCAGGACCCACCTCCCCATATCCATCCGCCCACACCGAAGTTGATGCGGACAGGAGCGGTCATGCCCGCCACGCACCACTCGTCAGCACCTCCGACCAGCAGCAAGGCCGGGGCCGCACGGCAGACGCCGGGCGGGAAGGGCCCGGCACCGGCCGGCGCCGGGGGACGGTCGTCCCCGGACGCGGCCACGAGCCTGGGCCGCATCCCGGTCCTCGACGTACGCCCCGTGGTCCAGCACGGCCGCAGGCCCGCCAAGGCGGTGACCGGGGAGTCGTTCGAGGTGTCGGCCACCGTGTTCCGGGAGGGCCACGACGCCGTCGCGGCGAACGTGGTGCTGCGGGACCCGGCGGGGCGGCCCGGCCCCTGGACGCCGATGCGGGAACTGGCCCCGGGCACCGACCGCTGGGGCGCCACCGTCACCGCGGGCGAGCCCGGCCGCTGGACCTACACCGTGGAGGGCTGGTCGGACCCGCTCACCACCTGGTGGCACCACGCCGGGATCAAGATCCCGGCCGGCATCGACAGCGAACTGGTCCTCACCGAGGGCGCACTGCTGTACGAACGGGCCGCCGCCGGGGTGCCGGAGGAGCACCGCGGGACCGTCCTCGACGCGGCGGCCGCGCTGCGGGACGAGGCCCGGCCGCCCGCCTGGCGCCTCGCCGCGGCGCTGTCGCCGGAGGTGCGGGGGGTGCTCGCCCGGTATCCGCTGCGGGAGCTGGTGACCGCCTCGGACCCGATGCCGCTGCTGGTGGAACGCGAACGCGCCCTGTACGGCTCCTGGTACGAGTTCTTCCCCCGCTCCGAGGGCACCGCCGAGCAGCCCCACGGCACCTTCCGCACCGCGGCCCGCCGGCTGGAGGCCATCGCGGCGATGGGCTTCGACGTCGTCTACCTGCCCCCCGTCCACCCCATCGGCACCACCTTCCGCAAGGGCCGCAACAACACCCTCACCGCCGGCCCCGACGACGTCGGCGTGCCCTGGGCCATCGGCTCCCCCGAGGGCGGCCACGACGCCGTGCACCCCGCGCTGGGCACCCTGGAGGACTTCGACTTCTTCGTCGCCGAGGCCCGCGCCCACGGCCTGGAGGTCGCCCTCGACTTCGCGCTCCAGTGCTCCCCGGACCACCCGTGGGTCCACAAGCACCCCGAGTGGTTCCACCACCGCCCCGACGGCTCCATCGCCCACGCGGAGAACCCGCCGAAGAAGTACCAGGACATCTACCCCATCGCCTTCGACCAGGACATGGACGGCCTGGTCACCGAGACGGTCCGGGTGCTGCGGCACTGGACGGACCACGGGGTGCGGATCTTCCGGGTGGACAACCCGCACACCAAACCGGTCGTCTTCTGGGAACGGGTGATCGGCGAGGTCAACCGCGAGGACCCCGACGTGATCTTCCTCGCGGAGGCGTTCACCCGGCCCGCGATGATGCACACGCTCGCCCAGATCGGCTTCCAGCAGTCGTACACGTACTTCACCTGGCGCAACGACAAACAGGAGCTGACCGAGTACCTCACCGAGCTGTCCGGCGAGGCGGCGGCCTGGATGCGGCCCAACCTCTTCCCCAGCACCCCCGACATCCTGCACGCCTACCTCCAGCACGGCGGCCGCCCCGCCTTCGAGGTCCGCGCCGTCCTCGCCGCCACCCTCTCCCCCTCCTGGGGCGTCTACAGCGGCTACGAACTCTGCGAGAACACCCCCCTGCGGGAGGGCAGCGAGGAGTACCTGGACTCGGAGAAGTACCAGCTCAGGCCCCGCGACTGGGAGGCCGCCGCACGCGAGGGCCGCACCATCGCCCCCCTGATCACCCGGCTCAACGAGGTACGCAGGACACACCCCGCGCTGCGGCAGTTGCGCGACCTGCACTTCCACCACGCCGACCAGGACGCGGTGATCGCCTACTCGAAGCGGAGCGGACCGGACACGGTCCTCGTGGTCGCCAACCTCGACCCGCAGCACACCCAGGAGGCCACGGTCTCGTTGGACATGCCGCAACTCGGCCTGGACTGGCACGAGTCCGTGCCGGTGCGCGACGAGCTCACCGGCGAGACCTACTCCTGGGGCAGGGCCAACTATGTGCGCCTCGAACCGGGCCGCCGGCCCGCGCACGTCTTCACCGTCCTGCGACCGTCCAACCCGCAGACCGGAGGGTCACCCACATGATCGTCAACGAGCCCGTTCAGGACACTTTCGAGGACACCCCCGCCAAGGACCGGGACCCGGAGTGGTTCAAACGCGCCGTCTTCTACGAGGTCCTGGTCCGCTCCTTCCAGGACAGCAACGGCGACGGCGTCGGCGACCTGAAGGGCCTGACCGCGAAGCTGGACTACCTCCAGTGGCTCGGGGTGGACGTCCTGTGGCTGCCGCCGTTCTTCAAGTCCCCGCTGCGGGACGGCGGTTACGACGTCTCCGACTACACCGCCGTGCTCCCGGAGTTCGGCGACCTGGCCGACTTCGTGGAGTTCGTGGACGCCGCCCACCAGCGCGGCATGCGCGTGATCATCGACTTCGTCATGAACCACACCAGCGACCAGCACCCGTGGTTCCAGGAGTCCAGGCGGGACCCGGACGGCCCCTACGGGGACTACTACGTCTGGGCCGACGACGACAAGCAGTACCAGGACGCGCGGATCATCTTCGTCGACACCGAGGTCTCCAACTGGACGTACGACCCGGTGCGCAAGCAGTACTACTGGCACCGCTTCTTCTCGCACCAGCCGGACCTGAACTACGAGAACCCGGCCGTGCAGGAGGAGATGATCTCCGCGCTCAAGTTCTGGCTGGACCTCGGCATCGACGGGTTCCGGCTGGACGCGGTGCCCTACCTGTACCAGCGGGAGGGCACCAACTGCGAGAACCTGCCGGAGACCCACGACTTCCTCAAGCGGGTCCGCAAGGAGATCGACGAGCAGTACCCGGACACCGTGCTGCTCGCCGAGGCGAACCAGTGGCCCGAGGACGTCGTCGACTACTTCGGCGACTACGGCGCGGGCGGCGACGAGTGCCACATGGCGTTCCACTTCCCCGTCATGCCGCGCATCTTCATGGCCGTGCGCCGCGAGTCGCGGTACCCCGTCTCGGAGATCCTGGCCAAGACGCCGGCCATCCCCACCCACTGCCAGTGGGGGATCTTCCTGCGCAACCACGACGAGCTGACCCTGGAGATGGTCACCGACGAGGAACGCGACTACATGTGGGCGGAGTACGCCAAGGACCCCCGCATGCGCGCCAACATCGGCATCCGCCGGCGCCTGGCCCCCCTGCTCGACAACGACCGCAACCAGATCGAGCTGTTCACCGCGCTGCTGCTGTCCCTGCCCGGCTCGCCGATCCTCTACTACGGCGACGAGATCGGCATGGGCGACAACATCTGGCTCGGCGACCGCGACGCGGTGCGCACCCCCATGCAGTGGACACCCGACCGCAACGCGGGCTTCTCCTCCTGCGACCCCGGACGCCTCTTCCTGCCCACGATCATGGACCCCGTCCACGGCTACCAGGTCACCAACGTGGAAGCCTCCATGTCGTCCCCGTCCAGCCTGCTGCACTGGACCCGCCGCATGATCGAGATCCGCAAGCAGAACCCCGCCTTCGGACTCGGCACCTACACCGAACTGCCGTCCTCCAACCCGGCGGTGCTGGCGTTCCTGCGCGAGTACGAGGACGACCTCGTGCTCTGCGTGCACAACTTCTCCCGCTTCGCGCAACCCACGGAGCTGGATCTCAGCCGGTTCGAGGGGCGGCACCCCGTCGAGCTGTTCGGCGGGGTCCGGTTCCCGGCGATCGGCGAACTGCCGTACCTGCTCACCCTCGCGGGCCACGGCTTCTACTGGTTCCGGCTGCGCCAGGACGCCGTGTAGTCCCGGCCGTCGGCCGACCGGGCGGGGCGGAGCCGCGTTTCCACCGCCCCGCCCGGGGCACGCGCTAGTAACACCCCGACGACCTTCCGGGGAAAGGACGTGTCGCCCCATGGCGCAAACGGTCACCCCTTCCGGCACCACCGGCCCCCTGCTCGACTCGCTCGACCCCCTGCTGCGCGCGTGGCTGCCCCGGCAGCGCTGGTTCGCCGGCAAGGGGCGCCCGGTCACCGGTTTCACCCCGGTGGCCGTCACCGAACTGCTGCCGACCGACGGCCGGCTGGGCCTGTACCACCTGCTGCTGCGCGTCCACCAGCCGGCCGCGCAGGGCGGCCCGCCCGGCCCGGGCGACTGCTACCAGCTCCTCATAGGCGTGCGCGAGGCGCTGCCGCCCCGGTTGGCGCCCGCGCTGATCGGCCACGTCACCGAGGGCCCGCTCGCGGGGTCCACGGTGTACGACGCCCTGTACAACCCCCGCCCGGCCGAGGTGCTCCTGGAGGCCCTGCGCACCGGGGCCCGGGTCGGCGTGCTGCGCTTCGAGCGGGACGCCGGGCAGGAGATCCGGCCGGGTCTGGCGGCCCGGCTGATGACCGCCGAGCAGTCCAACTCGTCGGTGGTCTACGGAGATACGTTCATCCTCAAGTTGTTGCGCCGGGTCGTGCCGGGCGTCAACCCCGACCTGGAGATCCCCCTCGCACTGGCCCGCGAGGGCTGCCCCCGGGTGCCCGCGCCGACCGGCTGGCTGCGCGCCGAGCCGGGCGGGGAGCCGTACGTGCTCGCCGTGCTCCAGCCCTTCCTCAACGGCGCGAGCGACGGCTGGGAGCTGGCCCTGAGCGAGCTGGCCAAGGGCGGGGACTTCGCCGCGGAGGCCCGCGCCCTGGGCCGGGCCACCGCCGAGGTGCACACCGCCCTCGCCCGGGCCCTGCCGACGGTGACCCTCGGCCACGCCCAGCTCGGGCTGCTGGTCGACGGCATGACCGAGCGGCTGGCGGCGGCCGTGCGGGCGGTGCCCGCGCTGCGGCCGTACGAGGGCGGACTGCGCTCGGCGTACACGGCGCTGGCCGCGCTGGCCACCGAGGGCCGCACCTGGACCGCCCAGCGCGTCCACGGCGACCTGCACCTCGGGCAGTGCCTGCGCGCCCCGTCCGGCGACTGGTCGCTGATCGACTTCGAGGGCGAGCCGGCCCGCCCGCTGGCCGAGCGGCGCATGCCCCAGCCGCCGGTGCGGGACGTCGCGGGCATGCTCCGCTCCTTCGACTACGCGGCCCACGCGGCGGATCCGCCCGCCCCCGACTGGGCGCACGCCTGCCGGGCCGCCTACTGCTCCGGTTACGCGGAGGCATCCGGCGGCGACCCGCGCACCGACCCGGTGCTGCTGCGGGCCTACGAGACCGACAAGGCGGTCTACGAGGTCGTCTACGAGGCCCGGCACCGCCCCGACTGGCTCCCCGTACCGATGTCGGCGATCCGCCGCCTCGCCGCGTCCGACCCGACCTGACCCGCATCTCGCCCGGGAGACCCGCTCGTGACGTCCAAGAAGCCAGCCACCAGGAAGAAGTCAGGCAAGTCCGGCAAGACCGAGGCCGCCAGGACGGCCGGGCGGACGCCCGGCGGCGCCGAGGCCGAGAGGAGGGCGGAGGAGGCACGGCAGCCGCGGGCCGGGCAGGTGCCGCCGCAGCCGGCGCCGCCCGTGCTGGAGACCGCCGCCTCCCCCGCCCTCGACGCCGCCGACCGCGAGCGGCTGCTGCACGGCACCCACCACGCCCCGCACTCCGTCCTCGGCGCGCACCCGGTGCCCGGCGGGGTCGCCTTCCGGGTCTTCCGCCCGCACGCCCAGGCGGTCACGGTGGTCTCCGGCGAGGTGCGGGCGGTGCTGCACGCCGACGGCGACGGGTTCTTCTCCGGACTGCTCCCGCTCACCGACGTCCCCGCCTACCGGCTGCTCGTGACCTACGACGGCACGGTCCACGAGGCCGAGGACCCCTACCGCTTCCTGCCCACCCTGGGCGAGCTGGACCTGCACCTGATCGGCGAGGGCCGGCACGAGCAGCTCTGGCAGGCGCTCGGCGCGCACGTCACCACCCACCAGGGCGTGACCGGCACCCGGTTCGCGGTGTGGGCGCCGAACGCGCGGGGCGTGCGGGTCACGGGCGGCTTCACCTTCTGGGACGGCACCGGCTTCCCGATGCGCTCGCTCGGCGGCACCGGGGTCTGGGAGCTGTTCGTGCCGGGGATCGGCGAGGGCGAGCTGTACAAGTTCGAGATCACCCGCCCGGACGGCTCGCGGACCCTGCGCGCCGACCCGATGGCCCGCCGTACCGAGGTACCGCCGGCCACCTCCTCGGTCGTGCACGTCTCCCGGCACGAGTGGGGCGACGCGCAGTGGCTGGCCGACCGGGGCCGCACCCCGGTCCACGAGGCCCCCTTCTCGGTGTACGAGGTGCACCTGCCGTCCTGGCGGCCGGGCCTGTCCTACCGCCAGCTCGCCGAGCAGCTCCCCGCCTACGTCACCGAGATGGGCTTCACGCACGTCGAGCTGATGCCGGTCGCCGAGCACCCCTTCGGCGGCTCGTGGGGCTACCAGGTCACCGGGTTCTACGCCCCGACCGCCCGTCTCGGCACCCCCGACGACTTCAAGTACCTGGTGGACCGGCTGCACCAGGCCGGTATCGGGGTGCTGATGGACTGGGTGCCGGCGCACTTCCCGCGCGACGAGTGGGCGCTGGCCGCCTTCGACGGGCGCCCGCTGTACGAGCACCCGGACCCGCTGCGGGCCGCCCATCCCGACTGGGGCACGCTGGAGTTCGACTTCGGGCGGCGCGAGGTGCGCAACTTCCTGGTGGCGAACGCCGTGTACTGGTGCGAGGAGTTCCACATCGACGGGCTGCGGGTGGACGCGGTCGCCTCGATGCTCTACCTGGACTACTCGCGCGAGCCGGGCCAGTGGACGCCGAACGAGCACGGCGGCCGGGAGAACCTGGACGCGGTCGCCTTCCTCCAGGAGATGAACGCCACGGTGTACCGGCGCTGCCCGGGCGTGGTGACCATCGCCGAGGAGTCCACCGCCTGGGACGGCGTCACCCGCCCCACCCACCAGCGGGGCCCGAGCGGCTTCGGCGGCCTCGGCTTCGGCCTGAAGTGGAACATGGGCTGGATGCACGACTCGCTCCAGTACATGAGCCACGACCCCGTGCACCGCCGGCACCACCACGGCGGGCTGACGTTCTCGATGGTGTACGCCTACAGCGAGAACTACGTCCTGCCCATCTCCCACGACGAGGTGGTCCACGGCAAGGGGTCCCTGGTGTCGAAGATGCCCGGCGACTGGTGGCAGCAGCGCGCGAACCACCGCGCCTACCTGGCCTATATGTGGGCCCACCCGGGCAAACAACTGCTGTTCATGGGACAGGAGTTCGCCCAGGGCGCCGAGTGGTCCGAGGTGCACGGCCCCGACTGGTGGCTGCTCGATCCGGCGTACGGCGCCGAGGCGGACCACCGGGGCGTGCGGGACCTGGTCCGGGACCTGAACGCGCAGTACCGGGCGGCCCCGGCTCTGTGGCAGCGGGACACCGATCCGGCGGGCTTCGAGTGGATCGCCGGGGACGCGGCGGACGACAACGTCCTCGCCTTCCTGCGGCTCGACGCCGACGGCACCCCGCTGCTCGCGGTCTCCCACCTGGCGCCGGTGGTCCGCACCGACTACCGGATCGGGGTGCCGGAGTCCGTGCCGGCCTGGGCGGAGGTGCTGAACACGGACGCGGCCCGCTACGGCGGCGGCGACCTCGTCCACCCCGAGCCGGTCAAGCCGGAGCCGCAGGGCGCGCACGGCCGCCCGGCAAGCATCCGGCTGACCCTCCCGCCCCTGGCGACGGTGTGGCTGCGACCGGCTTGAGCGGGGCGGGGAGATATCGGCCTGAACGGGGGCGGGGCACCCGGGCGGCCTGAGCGGAGGCGGGAGCGGGCGTGGCGGGCCGCGGCGGTCCTGGCGCGTGACTGCCGGTCCGCCGGCCCGCCGGGCTGGGTGTCCGACCAGGTGGCCGGGCGTCCGCCGGTACCGGTGACGGGCTGCGCCCGGAGCGGTCCGGCGCGCGTCCCGCGTCCCCGCCGGACGGCGACCGCGACCGCAGGCACGCCGGAGCCGGGCTCGGTCCCGGTCCGGTCGGCATGCCCGGCGGCCGCTTCCCGGCGCGCGGGGGGACCGAGGGCGAACCGGAACCCGCCGGGGAGACCGGGAGACCGGCGGGCGCCGGTGCCGGGGCGGCCCGGACTTCCTGCGGGCCGCCCGCACGCACCCGCCACCGCGCGTGGCCACCGGACGACGGCGGGCACCGTACGCGGCCCCCGCCGTCATCCCCCGGCGGGGCCGCGTCACGCGGTGGCGGTCAGTGCCTTCGGCGGTTCCTGCGTGTACAGCACCCCGAGCTGCTGCGTCGCCCGGGTGAGGGCCACGTACAGGTCGCTCGTGCCGTAGGCGGCCGGCTCCACCACCAGGACGGAGTCGAATTCGAGGCCCTTGGCCTGGCGGGGGTCGAGCAGGACGACCGTCCGGGTCAGGTCCGGCTCGGCGCCCGCGGTGACCCCGTCCAGGCGCGCCGCCAGGGAGCGGTGCAGTGCGCGCGGCGCGATCACCGCGAGGCGGCCCTCGGCCGGGGTGAGTTCGGCGACCGCCTCGGCCACCGCGCCGGGCAGGTCCCCGGCGGCCCGGCGCACCCAGGGACGCACTCCCGTGGAGCGGACGGAACCGGGCGGCTCGAAGTCCGGGTCGCCCTCGCGGACCACGGCCGCCGCCAGGTCCATGATCTCCGCCGGGGTGCGGTAGTTGACGCCCAGGCGGGTGTGCTCCCAGCGGTCCTCGACGTAGGGGGCGAGGATGTCCGCCCAGGAGCCGACGCCGGCCGCCTCCGCCGTCTGGGCGGGGTCGCCGACCAGGGTCATCGAGCGGGTCGGGCTGCGTCGCATCAGCAGCCGCCAGGCCATCGGCGACAGCTCCTGCGCCTCGTCGACGATGATGTGCCCGAACGCCCAGGTGCGGTCGGCCGCGGCCCGCTCGGCGGCGCTGCGGTGGTCCGCCTCCTCCTGCCGCTCGGCGAACCGCTCGGCGTCGATGATGTCGTGCGCGGACAGCACCTCGGACGCCTCCGGGTCGTCCTCCTCCTTGTCCTCGAACTCGTAGGTGCGGGAGGCGTAGGAGACGTCGAGGACGCCCTGGGCGTAGGCGATCTGGGTCTCGCGTTCGCGCTCCGCGCGGGCCCGCGCCGGCCGGTCGTCCTCGCCGAGGAGTTCGGCGGCCTCGTCCAGCAGGGGTACGTCGGCGACGGTCCAGGCGCGGGTCACCGGACGGCGGATGGCGTCGGCGTCCGCGGCCGGGAGGTACCCGTCCGGGTCGGCGAGGAAGTCGGCGACCAGCCGCTGCGGGGTGATCCTGGGCCAGAGCCGGTCGACGGCGTCCCACAACTCGGGGTTCTCGGCGATCTCGTCGCGGATCTGGGTGACGTCGGAGGCGTCGAGCAGGCTGCTGCCGTCGTAGGGGTCGGTGCCGACGCGTTCGGCGTACAGCTCGGTGAGCGTGTTGAGGATGTACCCCTCGAAGTACTCGCGGGCCGCGTTGTGCGGCAGACCGGCCGCCCGGGTGCGCTCGCGGGCGACGCGGACCAGGCCGTCGTCCAGCATGAGCACCTCCCGGTCGTGCGCGACGGCGACGACAGGGTCGGGCAGGGCCTGCCGATCACGGACCGCGGCGGCGAGCGCGTCGGCCATCCGGGCACCGCCCTTGACGGCGGCGGCCTCGGGGGTGTCGACGGCGGTGGCCTTCACGCCGGGGAACAGCTCGCCGACGGTGGCCAGCAGGACCCCGGTCTCGCCGAGCGAGGGCAGCACCTCGCCGATGTAGCCGAGGAAGGCCGGGTTGGGGCCGACGATGAGCACGGCCCGGCGGGCCAGCAGGTCCCGGTACTCGTACAGCAGGTAGGCCGCGCGGTGCAGGGCGACCGCGGTCTTGCCGGTGCCGGGCCCGCCCTCGACGACCAGTACGCCGCGGTGGGGCGCCCGGATGATCCGGTCCTGCTCGGCCTGGATGGTCTGCACGATGTCGCCCATGCGGCCGGTGCGGGCCGAGTTCAGCGCGGCCAGCAGCACGGTGTCGCCGTTGTGGTCCTCGTGGCCGGTGCGGGTGGCGTCGCCGAGGTCGAGGATCTCGTCGTGCAGCGAGGTGACGGCCCGGCCCTCGGTGGCGATGTGCCGGCGGCGGCGCAGCCCCATCGGGGTGTGGCCGGTGGCCAGGTAGAAGGGACGGGCGACGTCGGCCCGCCAGTCGACGAGGACCGGGGTGCGCTCGGCGTCCTCCGTGCGCAGCCCGATCCTGCCGATGTGGTGCCTGGTGCCGTCGCCGAGGTCGATCCGGCCGAAGCACAGCGAGCCGTCCACGGCGTTCAGCGCGGCGAGCAGGTCCGAACGCTCGGCGACCAGGATGTCCCGCTCCAGCCGGGCCTGCATGGGCTTGTCGCCCTGGGCGAGCGCGTCGGCGACGGCGGTCTCGGTCGCGCCGCGCAGCACGTCCACGCGCGCGTACAGTCCGTCGATGAATTCCTGCTCGTCCCGCATTTCATCGTCCGGAAATTGGCTGTTCGACAGATCCGCGTTTGACAATTCCGCTCCCACCCGAATATACTGTGGTCATTGAACTTCCCCGCGACCGGAATACCTGATCCGTGGAATTCGAGTCGCGAACCATTGAATATACGCACGGAAATCCCCCGGACGCAATTGTCCGGGGGATTTCCGTTTGCGTCGGGGGACGCGGGGTCGGGAGGGTCAGCCGGCCGTGCTCCTCGCCGGCTCCCGCTCCTCGTCCCGAGTCTCGGGGGCGCCGGAGCCGCGGCGCGGCAGCAGGATCGCCACCAGGACCGTGCCGACGCCGAGGACCACCGCGCCGACCAGGCTGGTGTGGGCCACCGCGTCGGAGAAGGAGGAGCTGACCGCGTCGGCCATCTGCCGGGCGCCGGCCGCCAGCTCGCCGGCCTGCTGCTTGAGCTGCGCGGCCTGCTGCGGGTCGGTCGCCTGCTGGGCCCGCGCCGCGGCCTGGTGCGCCTTCTCGCCGATGCCCTGCGCGACGGCGTACCCGGCGCCGACCGAGTCCTGGGCGGTGTCCAGCGCCCCGGCCGGGAGCTTGCTGCCCGCGGTGGCGTCGCCGAGGTGGTCACCGTACGACGTGGCGAGGAGCGAGCCGAGGATGGCGATGCCGAGGGAGCCGCCCAGTTCCAGCGAGGTGTCGTTGACGGCGCCGCCGACACCCAGCTCGGACTCCGGGAACGCGCCCATGATGGCGTCGGTGCAGGGCGAGAGGGCGAGGCCGATGGCGAGGCCCAGGATGACCAGCGGGGCCACGAAGTCGCCGTAGGTGGAGCCCGCGTCGACCCGCGTCAGCAGGGCCAGCGCGGTGGTGCCGGCGACCATGCCCGCGGTGACGGTCCACTTCATGCCGACCCGCGGGGTGAGCCAGCCGGTCAGCGCCGAGCCGGCGAACACGGCACCGGCGAGCGGCAGCATGCGCACACCGGTCTCCAGGGCGTCGTAGCCGAGGACGAACTGGAGGTGCTGGGTGAGGTAGTAGAAGGCGCCGAAGACCGCGAGGAAGAACAGGGCGACGGCGAGGTTGGAGCCCGCGAACCGGCGGCCGGCGAAACGGCGGACGTCCAGGATCGGGCGCGGGTGGCGCAGCTCCCACAGGACGAAGGCGACCAGGCCCGCGCCCGCGACGACCGCCGCGCCGACGGCCTTGGCGTGCCAGCCGAAGTGCGGGCCCTCGATGATCATGTAGACCAGCGCGCCGGTCCACAGCACGGACAGCAGTCCGCCGACGTAGTCGATGCGGTCGTGGTGCCCGGCCCGGGACGGCGGTACGAGGACGAAGGCGGCGACGATCGCGACGGCCGCGACCGGCACGTTGATCAGGAAGGTCGAGGACCAGCCGTGGTCGCGCAGCAGGGCGCCGGCGACCACCGGCCCGGCGGCGATGGCGAGCCCGGCCGTGGCGGTCCACAGGGTGATCGCCTTGGCGCGTTCGGTGCGCGGGAAGGTCGCGGCGAGCAGCGAGAGCGTGGCCGGCATGATCAGCGCGGCCCCGACACCCATGACGGCACGGGCGGCGATGACGGTCGCCGCGCTGTCCGCGAGGTAACCGAAGACGGCGCCCGCGCCGAACACGACGAGGCCGAGGACGAGCGCCCCGCGGCGGCTGTACTTGTCGCCGATCGCGCCGAGCAGCAGCATCAGCGCCGCGTACGGGACGGTGTAGCCGTCGATCACCCATTGCAGGTCGGCGCTGGAGAGGCCGAGGCCCTTCGTCATGTCGGGCGCCGCCACCGTGAGGGCGGTGTTGGCCATCACGATGATCAGCAGGCTGAGGCAGAGCACCAGCAGCGCCCACCAGCGCCGGGCGTAGGGGCGCTCCATCCTTTCGACCGGTTCGGTCATGACGAGTCGCATGGCAGGGGTCGCCTTCCTCGGGTACGCGACAGTACTTGCACAGCAGCGTACAATTGCACAACGATGTGCAATGTACGCCGTTGCACAGTACTGTGCAAGCCGGGCCGAGGCCCTCCGCGCGAACTCCGGGGAGGCACAATGACCGCCATGACCACGGGTAGCACCAGCCGCGCCGACGCAAACCGGCGCCGCATCCTCGACGTCGCCCTCGCCGAACTGCTGCGCGATCCGGACGCGTCCATGGACCAGATCGCGCGCGCCGCGGGGGTCGTACGGCGGACGGTGTACGGCCACTTCCCCAGCCGGGAGGCGCTGATCAGCACCCTGATGGACGGGGCGGTGGAGGCGCTGGTGGACGCGGACTCGCGGGCCCGCGCCGGTGTGAGCGACCCGGCGGAGGCGGTGGCCCGCTCGGTGCTCGCGCTGTGGCCGGTCGCCGACCGCTACCGGCTGCTGATCGCCCTGGCCCAGCGGACGGTCACCGTGCAGGGCATCCGCGAACGCCTCGCCCCGCTGCGCGAGAACAAGATCCGCCTGCTCCAGCGGGGTCTCGACGAGGGCGTCTTCAGCTCCCCGCTGCCCGCGCCGGCCCTCGCGTACGTGCACGAGCAGATGCTGTTCGCGGTGATGGAGGCGGTGAACGACGGCCTGGTGCCGGCCGGCGACGCGGGCCGCGCCGCCACGGTCGCCGTCCTGACCGCCGCGGGGGTACCGACCGCCGCGGCCACCGCCCTGGTGGCCGAGGTGTCGTAGCCCGCGCCGCGCCCCGGGACCGCGAAGGGCAGACCGGCGCGGCAGCCGCCGGACGCCGGAGCACGGGATCGGGCCCCGCCGCGTCGCCCCGCACTGCCGGGGCGGAAGGGTCCCGCGACGCACCGCGAGCGACCGGGCGCGGATGCGAGGCCCGGCGCGGGGGGACGGAGGGAAGGCAGACGGCCGGGGCCGGACCGGGCCAGGGTGCCGTCGGCGCCGACGTGCCGGCCGGGGCCGGCGTGCGGGGCCGTGTTCGCGGTGATGGCCGGGCGCCCGGCCCGGGTTCAGGCCGGGCCGGGCGTCCGGGGCTTCGGTGGTGTCAGACCCCGGCCGGCTCCTTCTCGCCGTCCTCGCGGGCCGTGGGCTCCTCGCCGGTCGCCGGGCGGCCCTCGTCCAGCAGGGTCGTCTCGTCGAACGGCAGCTCGCCGGCGAGCACCCGCCGTACCCGTACCGTGTCGATCTCCTTGGTCCAGGTGCCCACGAGCACGGTCGCGACCGCGTTGCCCGCGAAGTTCGTCAGCGCCCGCGCCTCGCTCATGAACCGGTCGATGCCGACGATCAGCCCGACCCCGTCCACCAGCGCGGGCTTGTGCGACTGGAGGCCGCCGGCCAGCGTGGCGAGCCCGGCGCCGCTGACCCCGGCCGCGCCCTTGGACGCCAGCAGCAGGAAGAGCAGCAGCGGGATCTGCTCACCGACCGACATCGGCGTGCCCAGCGCGTCCGCGATGTACAGGGACGCCATGGTCATGTAGATCATCGTGCCGTCGAGGTTGAACGAGTAGCCGGTCGGCACCGTGATGCCGACGACCGGCCGGCTGACGCCCAGGTGCTCCATCTTCGCGATCAGCCGCGGCAGCGCGGACTCCGACGAGGACGTGGACAGGATCAGCAGGAATTCCCGGGCGAGGTACTTGAACAGGGAGAACACGTTCAGACCGGCGACGATCCGCAGCAGCGCGCCGAGCACGAGGAAGACGAACAGGAAGCAGGTGAGGTAGAAGCCCAGCATCAGCACGGCGAGGCTCTTGAGCGCGTCGACGCCCGCGGAGCCGACCACGGCCGCGATCGCCCCGAACGCGCCGACCGGCGCGGCCCACATCACCATCGACAGGATGCGGAAGACGAGCCGCTGGACGTGCTCGATGCCCCGCAGCACCGGCTGCCCGGCCGTCCCCAGCGCCTGGAGCGCGAACCCGGCGAGCAGCGCCACGAGCAGTGTCTGGAGCACCTGGCCCTCGGTGAACGCGGACACGAAGGTGGTCGGGATGATCGACAGCACGAAGTCCACCGGGGGCAGCGCGTCGCTCTCGATCTGGGCGTGCCCGGTCTGCCGGAGCGCGTCGGTCAGGTGGAGCCCGTCACCGGGGTGCAGCACGTTGCCGACCACCAGCCCGATGGCGAGCGCGACGAGGGACATCACGAGGAAGTAGCCGAGGGCGATGCCGCCGACGGCCCCCACCTTCGCGGCCTTCCGCACGGAACCGATGCCGAGCACGATCGTGCAGAAGATGATCGGCGAGATCATCATCTTGATCAGGTTCACGAATCCGGTGCCCAGCGGCTTCAGCTCCACCGCGGCGTCGGGCCAGATCAGCCCCACGGCGATGCCGAGCGCGACCGCCGCGATGACCGCGATGTACAGGTAGTGGGTCCGGTCCCGCTTCACGCGGGGTGCGGCAGGTGCCGTACCGGGGGTGCTGGCGGCCACGACTGCCCTCCTTGACGTCTTCGTCGGCGAACAACCGGCGTGCGGCTCACGTCCGGGCGTTGGGGGAACGCCTGGACTATCTCCCGGGCTGTGAGGGCGGTCACCCTTCCGTTCATTGAGTTCACGCCGGACCGCGGAGGCAGACTGCTGGCATGCGCCTGACCCCCCTCCCGCGACCCCGCAGCCTGGCCGGCCAGCTCTTCGCCGTGCAGGCCGTGCTGATCGCGCTGGTCGTGGCCGGGTGCGCGCTGTTCACCTACGTCAGCGACCAGCGCCAGGCCGAGGGCTCCGCCGCCCGGCAGGCCTCGGCGGTGGCCCGGTCGGTGGCCGACTCGCCGTCGGTCCGCACGGCGATCCGCACCGCGGACCCCACGGCCCGGCTGGAGCCGTACGCCCTCCAGGTCACCCGGGACGCCAGCGTCGACTTCGTCACGATCATGGACCCGTCCGGTATCCGCTGGACCCACCCCGACCGCGGCCAGATAGGCCGGCCCTTCCTCGGCACCATCGAACCCGCCCGGCACGGCCGCACCTTCACCGAGACCTACACCGGCACGCTCGGCCCGTCCGTCCGCGCGGTGACCCCCGTCACGGACCACGGCCGGATCGTCGGGCTGGTGAGCGCCGGGATCAAGGTGGAGACGATCAGCGCCCGGGCCCAGGACCAGGTCGCGGCCCTGCTCGGGGTGGCCGGCGGCACCCTGCTGCTGGGCGCGGTCGGCACGTACGTGGTCAACGCCCGGCTCCGCCGCCACACCCACGGCATGAACGCCGGCGAGCTGAGCCGGATGCACGACTACCACCAGGCGGCACTGCACGCGGTCCGCGAGGGGCTGCTGATGCTGGACGGCCAGTACCGGGTGGCGCTCGTCAACGACGGCGGCCGGGATCTGCTCGGGGTGGGGCCGCGGGAGGAGGTGGTGGGCCGGTCGGTGGCGGACCTCGGTCTGCCGGCCCCGCTGACCGGTGCCCTGCTGTCCTCGGCGTCCCGGGTGGACGAGGTGCACCTGACGGCGTCCCGGGTGCTGGTGGTGAACACCTCCCCCGTGTCGGGCGGCGAGCGGCGGGGCACGGTCGTCACCCTGCGCGACGTGACCGAGCTCCAGTCGCTGATGGGCGAGCTGGACTCGGAGCGGGGCTTCAGCCAGGCGCTCCGCTCGCAGGCGCACGAGGCGGCCAACCGCCTGCACACCGTCGTCTCGCTGATCGAACTGGGCCGCGCCGAGGAGGCGGTGGAGTTCGCCACCGCCGAACTGGAGCTGGCGCAGGCCCTCACCGACCAGGTGGTGGCGGCGGTCGCCGAACCGGTGCTGGCCGCCCTGCTGCTGGGCAAGGCCGCGCAGGCGAACGAGCGGGGCGTGGAGCTGGTGGTCTCGCCGGACAGCCGCCTGGACGACGGCCTGCTGCCGCCCGGGCTGTCCACGCGGGACCTGGTCACGATCCTCGGCAACCTGATCGACAACGCGGTGGACGCGGCGCGGGGGACGGCGGGGGCCAGGGTGACGGTGACGGTGTACGCCGGGGCCGCCGAACTGGTGCTGCGCGTGTCCGACACCGGCCCCGGGGTCGATCCGGCCCATGCCGGCCTGGTGTTCCAGCGGGGGTTCTCCACGAAGCCGGCCGGGCCCGGCGGGCGGGGGCTCGGACTGGCCCTGGTCCGGCAGGCGGCGATCCGCCACGAGGGCACGCTGACGGTGGCGGAGAACGCTGAGAGCGGCGAGAGCGATGAGGGCGGCGGGGACGGCGGGAGCGGAGCGGTGTTCGAGGTGCGGTTGCCGTTGCGGCCGGGGGCGGGCGCCGCGCGGGTGCCGTCCGGGGAGAGCACCCGATGACGGGCGGGCGGCAGCCGATCCGCGTCCTGGTCGTCGAGGACGACCCGGTGGCCGCCGACGCGCACGTGCTGTACGTCGGCCGGGTGCCCGGGTTCGTCGTGGTCGGCAGGGCGCACACCGGCGCGGAGGCGGGACGGGTCCTGGACCGGACGCCGGTGGACCTGCTGCTCCTGGACCTGCACCTGCCGGACGTGCACGGACTCCGGTTCGCCCGCTCGCTGCGGGCGGCCGGGCACCACGTGGACGTGATCGCGGTGACGTCGGCGCGGGACCTGGCGGTGGTGCGGGAGGGCGTCTCGCTGGGCTTCGTCCAGTACGTGCTGAAGCCCTTCACCTTCGCGACGCTGCGGGACCGGCTGGTCCGCTACGCCGAGTTCCGCGCGGCGGCGGGCGAGGCGAGCGGCCAGGACGAGGTGGACCGGGCGCTGGGGGTGCTGCGGGCGCCGTCGCCCGCGGCCCTGCCGAAGGGGCTGAGCGGGCCCACGCTGGAGCGGGTGACGGGGGCGCTGCGCGATACGGCCGCGGAAGGGCTCACGGCGGCCGGGGTGGCCGAGGCCGTGGGCATCTCGCGGATCACCGCCCGGCGCTACCTGGAGCACCTGGTGGACGCGGGCCGGGCGGTGCGCAGTCCGCTGTACGGGCAGGTGGGCCGCCCGGAGCTGGTGTACCGGTGGGTGCCGCAGGGGCGGTGAGCGCGACGGCCCCGGCGGCTCGCGCGGGTGCGTCGGCACGGATGCGTCGGCACGGGTGCGGGGCCTCCGCCTCGCCGATGACCGGCGCGCGGGAGTCCCCGCCCCGGAATCCGGCGGCGTCGCTCAGCCGCCCCCGCTGCCCGGCCCGAAGGGCACGGCGTACTGCACCACGCGCACCCCCAGCCCCACGACCGCGGCCGCCTCCAGCACGGACACCGTCACCAGCCCGGCCGGGGCGTCACCTCCCGCCCAGTACACGACGAGCGCGCTCAACGGCACGACGCAGAAGGCGAGCAGGTCGACCACGCACTGGGTGACCTTCCGCGAGAAGCGCCGGGCGTCCCCCCGGTGCGCGGTCTCCCAGCGGAAGACCTCACCGCCCTCGGCCTGGGCCAGTGCGGCGAGCCGGGGACCCAGCTCGGTCCGGACGTACGCCCCTATCGCCGAGATCTTCTGGTCGTTGACCAGGTACGTCCAGCCCAGCACGACGCTCACCGGCGGCAGCGCGAGCAGCATCACCGGCTGCTCGGCCTGGGCCGCCGCGGCGATGACGGCCGCCACCACCGTGAGGGTGACGTACAGCAGGTTGTCCCGGAACCCGATCCGGGTCTTCTGCTCGTCCTTCACCGTCTGGTATTCGGTGAGCAGCAACTGCCCCACGGTGACGTCTCGTTCCGGCACACGGACTCCTTCCCCCGGCACTACCCTAAGAGTGTGCCGCAGACTCGACCCACCGTCCTGGTCCTGACCGCGCTGCCCCTGGAGTACGCCGCCGTGCGGGCGTACGTCCCCGAGCGGGAGGAACTCGTCCACGCCAAGGGGACCCGGGTCGAGACGGGCCGGCTGCCGGACAGCGGCTGGCACCTGGCGATCAGTGAACTGGGCGTCGGGGCCGAGCGCGCCGCCGCCCTCACGGCCCAGCTCATCGACTGGCTGCACCCCGAGGCCGTCCTCTTCGTGGGCGTCGCGGGGAGCCTGAAGGACGACATCGGGATCGGTGACGTCGTGGTCGGCACCCAGGTCTACGAGATCCACGGCGGCAAGCAGGCCCACGACGGCTTCAAGGTGCGCCCGCGCGCGCTGCCCGGCTCGCACGCGCTGGAGCAGGCGGCGCGTTCCGCGGCGCGGGACCTGCCGGACGTCCGGGTGCACTTCGCGCCGATCGCGACCGGTGACGTCGTACTGGCCGACTCCCGGTCCGGCATCGCCCGGCACATCGAGGCGCATTACAACGACGCGGGCGCCATCGAGATGGAGGGCTCCGGAGCGGCCCAGGCGGCGCACCTGAGCGGGCAGGTGGACATCCTCGTCGTGCGGGGCATCAGCGACCGCGCGGACCGGGACAAGCAGCGGGCCGACGCGGGCGGCTCGCAGCAGCGGGCGGCCGCGCACGCGGCGACCGTGGCGGCCGCGACGCTGCGCAGGCACCGGCCCCGCCGTACCGGCCCCGGCGACTCCGAGGAGGGGCCCCAAGGGGGTTACGGGGGCGACCACATCGACTTCCGGGGCGGGGTCTT
Source organism: Streptomyces sp. NPDC025833 (assembly GCF_055558055.1). NCBI lineage: Bacteria > Bacillati > Actinomycetota > Actinomycetes > Kitasatosporales > Streptomycetaceae > Streptomyces > Streptomyces sp. NPDC025833. Next base: position 81,680 of record NZ_JBVHNF010000003.1, on the reverse strand, counting down.
CCACGGGCCCGTCATCGGCAAGCGGGTCGGAGACCGGTAAGGGCCCGGCCCACGGCCCGGTCCCGCGCGCGACCACCGTCCTGCCGCCCCGCCCCTTCGGCTTCACCGGCCGGTCGGCGGAGCTGGACCGCCTGCTCCCCCGCCTCGCGCCCGTCGAGGACGGCACGACGACCGCGCTGCCGCTGCTCGTCTTCGCCGTCACCGGCATGGGCGGCATCGGCAAGACCGCGCTCGCCCTGGAGGCGGCGCACCGGGCGCGCGCGCAGGGCTGGTTCCCGGGCGGGACGCTCTTCGTGGACCTGCGCGGGTACGACGACGACCCGGTCACGGCCGACCAGGCGGTCCTGGCCCTGCTCGACGCGCTCGGCGTACGGGACCGGGACCTGCCGCCCACGGCCCAGCGCCGGTACGACGCGTACCGCGCGCTGCTCGCCGGGCGGCGGGAGCGGACGCTGCTGGTCCTGGACAACGCGTCGGACCCGTCCCAGTACGTGCCGCTGCTGCCCGGCACGGACCGGCACCGGGTGCTCATCACCTCTCGGGACCGCCCCGACGCCCTTCCGGTACGCCTGATCGACCTGGAGACACTCGATCCGGACGAGTCGGTCGCCCTGGTGACCCGCGCCCTGCACGGCACCGACGAACGGGACGACCGCCCGGCCCGCGAAGCCGCCGCACTACGGGAACTGGCGGAACTCTGCGGCCACCTGCCCCTGGCTCTGCAGATCGCGGCGGGGATGCTGCGCCGGCGCCGCCACCGGGACATCGCCTCCCTGGTGACGGAGATCCGGGACGCGGGGGACCCGGCCGCCGTCCTCGACCACGGCAGTCCCGGCGCGGACCTGTACGGGCGCTCACTCGTCCTGCGCCCCGTACTGGAGACCTCCTACCGCCGGCTGCCGCCCGGCCAGGCCCGTCTGCTGCGCCTGCTCTGCCTGGCTCCGGGCGCGGAGACCGGGACGGAGGCGGTCGCGGCCCTGACGGGCCTCGGCGCGGAGTCCGCGCTGTCACTGCTGGAGGAGCTGGCCGCCACCCACCTCGTCGCGCCGGTACGGAGCGGCGACGGCACGGCTTCCGCGCTCCGGTGGCGGCTGCACGACTTCGTGCGGGGGTTCGGGGCCGGTGTGGTGGCGGGGGACGCGGAATTGCGGGAGGAGGGGGAGGCGGCACGGGAACGGGTGCTGGAGTTCTACCGGCGATGGACGGAGGCGGCCGACAACCGGTTGCGGTGGGCGCCGGAGGTGGCGGAGCCGGACCGGTTCGGCAACTGGGAGGAGGCCCTGGCCTGGCTGGACGGGGAACGGGCGGGCCTGGTCGCCGCGGTGGAGTGGGGGCGGGAGAAGAGGCACGCGTTGCCTGCGATGGTGCTGGCTCAATGCCTGGCGAAATACCTGCTCCGGCGACGGTATTTCGACGACTGTCTCACCGTCGCGGACGCGGAGCGGGAAGCCGCCCGCCTTGTCGGACACCGGCTGGGCGAGGCCGTCGCGTGGAACAACCTCGGCAATGCCCTGATGTCGACGGGCCGGGTGGAGGAGGCGATCGACGCCCTCACCCGGGCCCGCCGCCTGTACCAGGATGCCGGAGACCACCACCGCGAGGCGATGGCGTGGGACAGTCTCGGCCTCGTCCTACGGAGCGCGGGCCGGGTACGGGAGGCGATCGAGGCCCTCACCCGGGCCCACCGCCTGTACCGGACCGTAGGGGACCAGCACGGCGAGGCAGGCGCGATGAACAACCTCGGCATCGCCCTGCGGATCACGGACCGGCTGCGGGAGGCGGTCGACGCCTTCACCCGGGCCCGCCACCTGTTCCGGACCGCAGGGGACCGCCGGAGCGAGGCCGCGGTGTGGCACAACCTCGGCCTCGCCCTGTACATGGAAGGCAACGTGGGAGCGGCGATCGAGGCGTACGGCAAGGCACTGGAACTGGGACAGGAGTTCGACGACTGGTACCGCGACGGTCAGACCTTCTACACCCTGGCCATCGCCCACCAGGCCGCCCACTCCCCCGCCGGGGCACGCGCCGCCTACCTGCTGTCCGCCGACGCCTTCACCCGCGCCAACGCCCCCGACCAAGCCGCCCGAGCTCGCGCAGCGGCCACCGCGCTACCGGAGTAGCGTCCGCGTCACTCCGCGCACCCCCGGGCCTCCGGCCAGGGCAGCACCGCCCACATCCGCGTCCCGCCGCCGGGTTCGCGCGCCTCCCCGAACCCCCACTCCCCCGCCCCCGCCCCCGCCCGCACCACGCACCCGAGCACCCGCAGCGCCGCCCGCCTGCGGGTGTCGCAGGCCGCCGCCAGCCGGGGGTGGGAGTGCCGGGGGTGTCCGTCGTAGACGATCACGCGTACGGCGCCGTCCCGGTACCGCAGGGACACGTAGACCTCGCTGTCAGGGGTGAACTTGCAGGCGCAGGAGACCAGTTCGGACACCACGTGGACCACCGCGCCCTCACCGACTCGCGCGAAGCCCTCCGCGCCCTCATCCACGGCATCAAGGCCGGGGAGGCGGACCACCCGCTGTAGCGCGCCGTGGTGCGATCCGGGCGTCGCGAGCATGAGTAACGCGAGGTAACCGCAGGTCACCCGGGTGACACGAAGTGCCAGGTCACCCGGCGCGATCACCCCGTACGTTCCTACGATGCGTGATCTCGGCCGAACCGACCGTAGTCAGGATGCCCGCGCCCCCCTACCTTGTCCCGGGTGCGCCACTCAGCCCGACCGAACCCCCCGGCTCCCCCGTTCAACGCCCCCGCGGCCCGCCGGCTGCGCGCCGCGCTGGGCATGCGGCCCGAGCACGTCGCCTACGGAATGCGTGCCTCGTACGGCCTGCCCTACGTCACGCCCGATCTCGTGATCGCCTGGGAGCGTGGCACCGTCGCGCCCGGCAACCCCGAACTGACCGCGCTGGCGGGTGTCCTGTGGTGTTCGCCGGGCGAACTCATCGGCCGGCCGCGGACGCTGCGCGAGCACCGCATCGCCCGGGCGGTCGCCCCGGAGGACGTCGCCCACGCCGTCGGCATGGAGCTGCGCGCGTACCAGCGGGCGGAGGAGAGCGGGCAGTGGCGGGGCAACGAGCGGCAGTCGGCCGCGCTGGCGCAGATCCTGGACCTCGCCCTGCCCGACTTCGTCGCCGTCACCGGCCGGGAGGCGAAGCTGACCGATCTGCTGCACAGCGCGGTGACCACCCGCTGGCAGGCGTACGTGCGGCCGGTGATGCGGATCGTCCCGCTCGACAAGGAGGTCCTGGAGTACGTGCTCCAGGAGCTGCACCAGGACTACCAGGGGCACATGACCGCCACCCTGAGCTGGGGCGGCGGCAGCAGGAGCGCGAGCGAGACCGGGGAGAGGTTCCTGGAGGGGATCGTCGGCAACTTCTGGGCGGGGGTGGCGGCGAGGACCGGCTGACGGCGGCCGGCGGGGGTGCCGCCGGCCGCGGTCCGGTCCCGGGCGCCGTACCGGTCAGAAGACCGACTCGGCCTCGTCCATCCGGTTCCTCGGCACCCGCTTCAGCTCGGTGACCGCGTCGGCGAGCGGCACCATGACGACGTCGGTGCCGCGCAGCGCGGTCATCCGGCCGAACTCGCCGCGGTGCGCGGCCTCGACGGCGTGCCAGCCGAAGCGGGTGGCGAGGACGCGGTCGTAGGCGGTGGGCACGCCGCCGCGCTGGACGTGGCCGAGGATGACCGGCTTGGCCTCCTTGCCCAGGCGGCGCTCCAGCTCGTAGGCGAGGGCGGTGCCGATGCCCTGGAACCGCTCGTGGCCGTACTGGTCGATGTCGCCCTTGCCGTAGTCCATGGTGCCCTCGGCGGGGTGGGCGCCCTCGGCGACGCAGATGACGGCGAACTTCTTGCCGCGGGCGAAGCGCTCCTCGACCATCTTGACCAGGTCGGCCGGGTCGAAGGGCCGCTCGGGCAGGCAGATGCCGTGGGCGCCGGCGGCCATGCCGGACTCCAGGGCGATCCAGCCGGCGTGCCGGCCCATGACCTCGACGACCATCACGCGCTGGTGGGACTCGGCCGTCGTCTTCAGACGGTCCATGGCCTCGGTGGCCACGCCCACGGCGGTGTCGAAACCGAAGGTGCGGTCCGTGGAGGAGATGTCGTTGTCGATGGTCTTGGGCACGCCGACGACCGGCAGGCCGGCGTCGGAGAGCATGCGGGCCGCGGTCAGGGTGCCCTCGCCGCCGATCGGGATCAGCGCGTCGATGCCGAACTCCTCGACCATGTCGGCGGCGCCCTCGCAGGCCTCGCGCAGCCGGTCGCGCTCCAGCCGGGAGGAGCCGAGGATGGTGCCGCCGAGGGCCAGGATGCCGCTGACCGCGTCGAGGTCGAGGGCCCGGTAGTGGCGGTCGAGCAGACCGCGGTAGCCGTCCTCGAAGCCGATGACCTCGTCGCCGTACTGGGCGACGGCCCGGTGCACGACCGAGCGGATCACGGCGTTGAGGCCGGGGCAGTCGCCGCCTGCGGTGAGCACTCCGATGCGCATCGTGCTGTGTCTCCTGCTCGCTGTGGGTGCCGGTGAGCCAGTGCCGATTGTTCCACGTCCGCCGGACCGGTGAAATTCTTGACGGGCGCCCTATCCGGCGACAGGGGTATTGTCAAGAGGTCTCTGCTCACCTCGGTGGGTGATTTTTATGCTGAAAACGCCACACAAGCGACATAAAAAGCGCCATGACGACATGAGAAACGGAGTGGACGCGTGACGCGCAGCGTGTACGTGACCGGGATCGACCGGGGTGACGGCCGGCAGGTCGTGGAGTTGGGGGTCATGGAACTCCTGACCCGGCAGGTCGACCGGGTGGGGGTGTTCCGTCCGCTGGTCCACGACGGCCCCGATCGCCTGTTCGAGCTGCTGCGGTCCCGCTACCGCCTCTCCCAGGACCCGTCGACCGTCTACGGCATGGACTACCACGAGGCGTCCGCGCTCCAGGCCGAACAGGGCACCGGCGAACTGGTCTCCGCCCTCGTCGACCGCTTCCACCTGGTGACCCGCGCCTACGACGTCGTCCTGGTGCTCGGCACCGACTTCGCCGACACCCAGCTCCCCGACGAGCTGTCCCTGAACGCGCGCCTCGCCAACGAGTTCGGCGCGTCGGTGATACCGGTGGTCGGCGGCCGCAGGCAGACCACCGAGTCGGTGCTGGCGGAGACGCGCAACGCCTACCGCGCGTACGAGGGGCTCGGCTGCGACGTGCTGGCCATGGTCACCAACCGGGTGGCCCGCGAGGACCGCGACGAGATCGCCGAGCGGCTCGCCGACCGGCTGCCGGTGCCCTGCTACGTGGTGCCGGACGACCCCGCGCTGTCCGCGCCGACCGTCTCCCAGATCGCCCACGCCCTCGGCGCCAGGGTGCTGCTGGGCGACGACTCGGGGCTCGCCCGGGACGCGCTGGACTTCGTCTTCGGCGGCGCCATGCTGCCCAACCTGCTGGGCGCGCTGACCCCGGGCTGCCTGGTGGTGACCCCGGGCGACCGCGCCGACCTGGTCGTCGGCTCGCTGGCCGCGCACAGCGCCGGCACCCCGCCCATCGCCGGCGTGCTGCTGACGCTGAACGAGGTGCCGCGCGACGAGATCCTCACCCTCGCCGCCCGCCTCGCCCCGGGCACCCCGGTGCTCTCCGTGGCCGGCAACAGCTTCCCCACCGCCGAGCGCCTCTTCTCCCTGGAGGGGAAGATGACCGCGGCCACCCCGCGCAAGGCGGAGACCGCGCTCGGCCTGTTCGAGCGGTACGCCGACACCGCCGGCCTGGCCCGCCGGGTCGAGGCACCGAGCAGCGACCGGGTCACCCCGATGATGTTCGAGCACAAGCTGCTGGAGCAGGCCCGCGCGGACAAGCGGCGGGTCGTGCTCCCCGAGGGCACCGAGGAGCGGGTGCTGCACGCGGCCGAGGTGCTGCTGCGCCGGGGCGTGTGCGACCTGACCCTGCTCGGCCCCGAGGACCGGATCCGCAAGCAGGCCGCCGACCTCGGCATCGACCTCGGCGACGCCCGGCTGATCGACCCGGCCACCTCCGAACTCCGCGACGCCTTCGCCGAGAAGTACGCGCGGCTGCGCGCGCACAAGGGCGTCACGGTCGAGCTGGCCTACGACGTCGTGTCGGACGTCAACTACTTCGGCACCCTGATGGTGCAGGAGGGCCTGGCCGACGGCATGGTGTCCGGCTCGGTGCACTCCACGGCGGCCACCATCCGCCCGGCCTTCGAGATCATCAAGACCAGGCCGGACTCCTCGATCGTCTCGTCGGTGTTCTTCATGTGCCTGGCCGACAAGGTGCTGGTCTACGGCGACTGCGCGGTCAACCCGGACCCGAACGCCGAGCAGCTCGCGGACATCGCCATCCAGTCGGCGGGCACGGCGGCCCGGTTCGGCGTCGAGCCGAGGATCGCGATGCTGTCGTACTCCACCGGCACCTCCGGTTCGGGCGCCGACGTCGACAAGGTGCGCGAGGCGACCGAGCTGGCGCGCTCGCGCCGGCCCGACCTGAAGATCGAGGGCCCGATCCAGTACGACGCGGCCGTGGAGCCGTCCGTGGCCGCCACCAAACTGCCCGGCTCCGAGGTGGCCGGGCAGGCCAGCGTGCTGATCTTCCCCGACCTCAACACCGGCAACAACACCTACAAGGCCGTGCAGCGCTCGGCCGGCGCGATCGCCGTCGGCCCGGTCCTGCAGGGACTGCGCAAGCCGGTCAACGACCTGTCCCGGGGCGCCCTCGTCCAGGACATCGTCAACACCGTCGCCATAACGGCGATCCAGGCCCAGACCCCCAGCGAGAAGGCGTCCGCGCAGTGACCTCCCCCACCCGTGTCCTCGTCCTCAACTCCGGCTCCTCGTCCCTGAAGTACCAGCTCCTGGACATGCGGGACGGCAGCCGTCTCGCCGCGGGCCTGGTCGAGCGCATCGGCGAGCAGACCTCCCGCCTCAAGCACACCTGCCTCACCGGCGACGACACCCGCGAGCACGCCGGGCCGATCGCCGACCACGACGCCGCCCTCAAGGCGGTCGCCGGCGAGCTGAGCCGGGACGGTCTCGGCCTGGACTCCCCCGACCTGGCCGCGATCGGCCACCGGGTGGTGCACGGCGGGCTGTTCTTCACCGAGCCCACCGTCGTCGACGACGGGGTGCTGACCGAGATCGAACGGCTGATCCCGGTGGCCCCGCTGCACAACCCGGCCAACCTCACCGGCATCCGCACGGCCCAGGCGCTCCGCCCCGACCTGCCCCAGGTCGCGGTCTTCGACACCGCGTTCCACACGACGATGCCGGAGTCGGCGGCGCGCTACGCGATCGACCCGCGGATCGCCGACCGCCACCGGATCCGCCGCTACGGCTTCCACGGCACCTCGCACGCGTACGTGTCCCGGGAGACCGCGCGGCTGCTGGGCAAGGACCCGTCCGAGGTCAACGTGATCGTGCTGCACCTGGGCAACGGCGCCTCGGCCTCCGCCGTCGAGAAGGGCCGGTGCGTGGACACCTCCATGGGGCTGACGCCTTTGGAGGGGCTCGTGATGGGTACGCGCTCGGGTGACCTGGACCCGGCCGTCATCTTCCATTTGGCCCGTGTCGGCGGAATGTCCATGGACGAGATCGACACTCTCCTCAACAAGAGGAGCGGACTGTTCGGTCTGTGCGGGGACAACGACATGCGGGAGATCCGCCGCCGGATCGACGAGGGCGACGAAGAGGCCGGACTCGCCTTCGACATTTACATTCACCGGCTCAAGAAGTACATCGGCGCCTATTACGCGGTGCTCGGCACGGTGGACGCGGTCGCCTTCACCGCGGGGGTCGGCGAGAACGCGGCACCGGTGCGGGAGGCCGCGATCGCGGGCCTGGAAGGACTCGGCCTCGCGGTCGACGCCGAGCGCAACACCGCGCACGGCGGCGGGCCGCGGCTGATTTCACCTGAATCCGCCCGGGTTGCGGTCGCCGTGGTGCCGACGGATGAAGAACTGGAGATCGCGACGCAGACCTACGCACTGGTCGGAAAGAACAACTGAATAGCACCTGAGCGGTGTGGCACTCATTTGTATCTTCCGCCAGACGGAATATTCCGTAGCGAAACAAACCGATAGGATCGCCCCATGCGCCGTTCGAAAATCGTCTGTACCCTCGGCCCCGCGGTCGACTCCCACGAGATGCTCGTCGCCATGATCGAGGCGGGCATGAACGTTGCCCGTTTCAACTTCAGCCACGGCACCCACGCCGAGCACCAGGCGCGGTACGACCGCGTCCGCGCCGCCTCCAAGGAGACCGGCCGCTCCATCGGCGTCCTCGCCGACCTCCAGGGCCCGAAGATCCGGCTGGAGACCTTCGCCGAGGGCCCGGTCGAGCTGAAGCGCGGTGACGAGTTCGTCATCACGACCGAGGACGTGCCGGGCGACAAGCAGATCTGCGGCACGACGTACAAGGGGCTGCCGGGCGACGTGTCCCGGGGCGACCAGGTCCTCATCAACGACGGCAACGTCGAGCTGAAGGTGCTGGACGTCGAGGGCCCGCGGGTGCGGACGATCGTCATCGAGGGCGGTGTCGTCTCCGACCACAAGGGCATCAACCTGCCCGGCGCGGCCGTCAACGTGCCCGCGCTGTCGGAGAAGGACGTCGAGGACCTGCGCTTCGCCCTCCGCATGGGCTGCGACATGGTCGCCCTGTCCTTCGTCCGCGACGCCAAGGACGTCCAGGACGTGCACCGCGTCATGGACGAGGAGGGCCGCCGCGTCCCCGTCATCGCCAAGGTGGAGAAGCCGCAGGCGGTGGAGAACATGGAGGACGTCGTCGCGGCGTTCGACGCGGTGATGGTGGCCCGTGGCGACCTCGCCGTCGAGTACCCGCTCGAAAAGGTCCCCATGGTGCAGAAGCGCCTCATCGAGCTGTGCCGACGCAACGCCAAGCCGGTGATCGTCGCGACCCAGATGATGGAGTCGATGATCACCAACTCCCGCCCGACCCGCGCCGAGGCCTCCGACGTGGCCAACGCCATCCTGGACGGCGCGGACGCGGTCATGCTGTCGGCGGAGTCCAGCGTGGGCGCCTACCCGATCGAGACGGTCAAGACCATGTCGAAGATCGTCACGGTCGCCGAGCAGGAACTGCTCTCCAAGGGCCTGCAGCCCCTCGTCCAGGGCAAGAAGCCGCGCACCCAGGGTGGTTCGGTGGCCCGTGCCGCCGCCGAGATCGCCGACTTCCTCGGCGGCAAGGGCCTGATCGCCTTCACCCAGTCCGGTGACACGGCGCGCCGGCTGTCCCGCTACCGCGCGACCCAGCCGATCATCGCGTTCACCACGGACGAGGGCACCCGCAACCAGCTCACCCTGAGCTGGGGCGTGGAGTCGCACGTCGTGCCGTTCGTGAACACCACCGACGAGATGGTCGACCTGGTGGACCAGGAGATCGCCCGCCTCGGCCACTTCGACGCCGGCGACACCGTCATCATCACCGCCGGCTCGCCCCCCGGCGTCCCCGGCAGCACCAACATGCTCCGCGTCCACCACCTGGGCGGCCAGAACAACTGACCCACCCGACACACCACCGAGGGCGCCCACCTGACCCAGGGGGGCGCCCTCAGTGGTCGGCGGCGGGTGTCACACCCCGGCCGCCGCCTCCATGAGAGCGTGCGCCAGGGCGTCGAGGTTCTCCCGGAAGAAGCCCAGCCGGGTGTGGAACGGCTCCTGCGCGAACACGCCTCCGCGCACGAGGAACAAGGTGGGCACGGCCGTCAGCGCGCTGTGCACCGTGTGCAGTTCCGCCAGGGTCAGCCGGACGTCACTCGACTCCGTGCGCGGGCCGGCCAGCCGTTCCAGCAGCCCGTCGACCGTCTCCCGGCCCGCTCCCACCAGCAGGGTCAGCTCCGTGTCCCCGCACTCCCGCTCCCGCAGGTGGCTCAGCGCCTCGTACATCGCCGACACCTGGGAGGGCGCGAGCCGCGCGACGAACGCGTCACCGTCGCGGGTCAGCTGCAACTGTGTCCTCACTCGTCACTCCGTTCCGCGTCGGTTCTGGCCGATGGACACGTAACGCCCGCCGTTGTGGGCCCGGGCCGGAGGCGTGCGCATGACCGTGCCCCGTCGGGTGGGTTCCCGGCGGGGCACGGTCGCGGCTCCCGGAAGGGGTCTTCGCGAAGGAGGCGGTCAGCCCTCGACGTACTGGCGCATCCCGGGGATGGTCAGGGTGCCGCCGAACTGGGCCGCCTGGGTCACCTTCACGTTGGTGAAGTAGATGTACGGGATGTTCAGCGGGGGCGGGCTGTCGGGGCTGAACGTCACGGGGATCAGTCCGAACAGGTTGCCCGAGATGCTCTCGGTGTACATCACCGTGTCGCCGTCCTTGATGACTGACTGAGAGCCCTTGGCCGCCTGGACGTGGTACGTCTTGTCCGTCCGCTTGTCCTTCACGATCTGGTGCAGGTCACCGATGTCGGTGCCGCCGGAGATGACGTACTTGAGCACCTTCTTCGTGGTGCCGCCGGCCGTCTTCACCTCGACGATGCCCTGGTAGTCGGCCTTCTTGAGGTACAGCGAGCTGGCGTTCAGGTACCAGGGGTCGTCCGCCACCAGCACCTTGTTGTCGACACCGCCCTGGTCCTCGGTGGCGGCCTCGCAGTCCTCCGCCGAGGCGGACGGGTCGGGGCTGGGCGACGTGCTGTCGGCGGCCGGTGACCCGGTGGCCTCCGCCGTCTTCCCGCCCGCGTCCTCGGCCGTCTCCTTCGCCTTGTCCCGGGCCGGGTCCGCCGTCTTCTCCGCCTTCTCCGCCTTCTCCGCACGGTCCTCCGTGGAACCGGCGGTCCCGCCGCCGTCCGCCGGGGAGGCGCTGGAGGAGGGGGCCGGGGAGGACGACTGCGACGGGGACGGCTCCGGAGTGGTGGACGGCGCCGGGGTGTTCGCCGGGGCGGGGGTCTCCGCGGGGGTGCCGGAGTCCTTGTGGCCGCCGGTGAGGACGTCCCCGATCGTGTCACCGATGGTGTCGAGGATGTTGCCGCTCTTGTCCGCGGTCTTCTCCGGTGCCGGCTTCGCCGGGTCGCCGGTGGACTCCGTGCCCGGTGCCGAGCCGGAGGTGCCGCCGGAGCCGGACGTGTCGGCCGACGGGCTGTGCGTGGGTTCCGCCTTGTCGCCGGAACCTGAATCCGGCGAAGAGGAGTTGCCCGTGCCCCCGGTGTCCCCGGCGTTCCCGGGGTCCTCGGTCTCCTTGCCGTCCGCGCCGCCCTGCGGGTCCTTCTCGTCGTCGGCCGAGGCGGACGGCGACGGGGAGGGCGAGGCGCTGTCGGAGGCCGACGGCGACGGCGAGGCGGAGGGGTCCTCGTTGCCGTCCAGTTGGTTGAGGCAGTCCTTGTAGTCCTCGGCCTGCTGGCTGTTGGACGGGGACGGGCCGCCGTTGTCGGCGAGGGCCAGTGACGATGTGAACCCGAGGCCCATGAGGACCGCGGTCGGCATCGCCACGGTGGCTATCGCCTTGCCGGCCGGCATGTGGAATCTGGTGAACAGCGGCTTCTTCGGGGCCGCGTGCCGCGGCCCGGTTCTCGCACGGGACGTGTCCGCGGCGGCCCCGCGGGTCACCTCGTCAGCCGGCACTGTGCCTCCCGTTCGCCCCGTAGGCCGGGCTCGTTCCTGACAGATCGTTTGCCTCGTCCACCCGGTGGTCCGCCTCGGGCAGCCCGTCACCGGGTGCCCCGTCGCCGTCCGCGGGGGACGTCCCGGCCGGCTGCCCGCCCGCCTTGACGGGCGCCCAGGACACCGCCATGGCTCCGCCGAGCAGCGCGAGCAGGAAACCGACGATGAAGCCGCCGAAGTTGGAGACCGGGAGGGACACCAGCGCGAGCAGGATCGCGGCGACGCCGGCGAAGACCCGTACGTGCTGCTGGAACCAGAGCGTCAGACCCAGGACGACGAGGAGCACGCCGATGATCAGGGATCCGGCGCCCGCGGTGGTCGACATCGCCAGCGTGAGCGCGCCCAGTTTGATGTGCGCGTACGGGAAGTACATGATCGGAAAGCCACCGAGCATGACGTACAGGCCCGCCCAGAACGGACGGTTGCCCCGCCAGGCGCGGAACTGCTGCCTGCGGCGGGTGAACTGGCCGGGGGCGGCAGAGGTCTCGGCGCTCATGGAAAACAGCTCCCTGGTGCGGCGTTGCGCTGTGAAGTGGTGCGGGGGTGGAACGGCCGGTGAGGGCAGGGAGGGGAGGCGGGGAAGCCGGTGGCTTCCCCGCCCGTCATCGGGTGCCTAGTAGCACTCCTTGCCCTCGCCGCTGCCCCACACCAGCCCCATGTGCAGGTTGGCCAGCTTGAACGTGCCGGCGGTGGTCGCCCACGCCGTCTGCTGCACGTCGGTCAGAATCGCCTTGTCGGCCTGCTGCGCGAAGCCGAAGGGGCTGGAAGCGCCCTTCTGGTACTCCTCCGCCTTGGGCTTGGGGCCCTTCGTGACGCTGCCCGCCGCGACACCGATGTCCATGCTGGTGAACTCGGCCTGGGTGGAGTCGAGGTTGGAGACGTCGATGTAGAGCCCCGTCGCCTCGACATTCGTGCCCTTGTCACCCGCGGTCAGCCTGAGGGTGACGCTCTTCCCCAGAAGCGGGATCGGAGTGACCACCGACTGGCACATCTTGGTGATGCTGGCCTTCTCGAAGGCCGAGACCGCCACCGGGTGGGCCTCGTCGCTCTTGCCGTCCAGGCTCTTGCCCGTGTCGAGCGAGCCGTACTGGCTGAAGCCCGTACCGACGAGCTGACCGGCCTTCACCTTGAACTCCTGACCGGACACGCTGAACGAGGCCGCCAGCGCACCCTGCGCCAGCGCCACGCCTATCGCGGCCGTCGCGGCGACGCTGGGCACCATGACCACAGCGAACCGCTTCCATCTGGTCCCGCCACGCACCTGGGACTCCATATTTCCTCCTTCTCGGACGTACATCTCCTGGCCCGGACTCACGACCCGTCAGGGGGCGCGGCCGGACAGGGATGGGAGAAGTGCTACGTCCTCGGAAAGGAGAGCGCCCGTACCCGAAAGGCGCGTCCGCGCCCGAATCACCGGCGATCACCCCCGAGCGACAACCACTGGTCGCGCCTGACACGCATCACGCACAACCTTGCTGGACAGGCTTCGCCGTGCGGCGAAGACCCCCCTGCCCTAGGGTCGGCGCCACTGCCGCCGGCCCTGCTCGGTGGGGACCCAGAGTCTCCCGCGGCCCGACCGGATGCCGGGTACGGGAATGGACCGAGCGTCGCCGATCGTGGTGCATTCTCGGCCCGGACACAAGGGGGTTCGTTACTGGCTAGTAACGGTGGGATAACCGGAAGACGACCCACCGGTCTCGGAAAGCGACCCTCGGTGGCATTTCTGGGCAGAGCAAAGCCGTTGATCCCTGGACGAATCCAGACAGACCAACGGCTTCGACTTACTCGGAGTAACAGGGGCCGCGATTACCAAGTTTTGGTAAAGCGCGGCCTCCCTGACGCCCCGTCGGCCAATCTTTCACCCCGGCATCACACACCGTGGTGTTTAACGACTGGTCAGAACAGGGCGCGTGCAAGGGCCCTGCGAGCCCCGACCACTCGGGGGTCGTCCGGGCCCACGACCTCGAACAACTCCAGCAACCGGAGCCGTACGGCGTTCCGGTCGTCGCCGGCCGTGCGCTGCACGGTGTCGATCAGCCGCGCGAACGCGTCCTCGACGTGACCGCCCACCAGGTCCAGGTCGGCGGCGGCGATCTGCGCCTCGGCGTCCTTCGGGTTCGCGGCGGCCTCCCCGCGCACCTTCTGCGGGTCCATGCTCTGCACCCGCTGGAGCAACTCGGCCTGCGCCAGGCCCAGTTTGGCCTCGGGGTGGGCCGGGTCGTCGGCCAGCACGTTCTGGTACGCCCGGACGGCGCCGCCCAGGTCGCCCGCGTCCAGCGCCTGCGCGGCGGCGTTCAGCGCGGCCTCGTACGGCCCCTCGACCGGCGCGGCCGGCGCTGCACCGCCCGGCTCGGCGTCCGGGTCGACGGTCAGACCGGTCAGCCCGAAGCGCTGCTCGGCGACGGTCACGAGCTGGTCCAGGGTCTGGCGGATCTGCTCCTCACTGGCCGCTCCCTGGAAGAGCGGCAGCGCCTGGCCCGCGACGACGGCGAAGACGGCCGGGATGCCCTGCACCCCGAACTGCTGCATCAGCATCTGGTTGGCGTCGACGTCGATCTTGGCGAGGAGGAAGCGCCCGTCGTACTCGACGGCCAGCCGCTCCAGGACCGGGCTGAGCTGCTTGCAGGGCTGACACCACTCGGCCCAGAAGTCAATGACGACGGGCACTTCGGCGGAGCGCTGCAGGACATCCTGCTCGAACCCCGCCTCGTCGACGTCGATGACGAGATCGGCCGGGGAGACGGCCCCCATGCCGCCCTGCCGGGCGGCTTCGGCGCGCGTCTGCTCGGCCTTGGCCTTGGCCTCCTGGGCCGCCTTCACCGCGGCGAGGTCGACGACACCGCTCATGGACATGTTCCGTGGCTGCATGCGTCTATCCTCCCCCGATCTCGCGCCTGAGTGAAAAAACGGTGTGCGGCGCCGGGTCCCCACCCGCGCCGGACGGTCGTCGCCCGTGCACGTCCCGCACGGGCTTTCGCTACGAGTCGTAGCGTAATGCCATGGGCGGGCCGCGCGACACCACATCCCGGTGATCTCCCTCACGACGCCACACGAACCGCCGGTTATGGTCGGGGGATGCAGAGCCGCACCCCCGCCAGCCGTACCGGACGCCCGCGCAGCGCCGCGGCGGACGCCGCGATCCTGGCCGCCACCCGGGAGGCTCTCGTCGAGCTCGGCTGGTCCAAGCTGACGCTGGGGGACGTGGCGGTGCGGGCCGGGGTCGCGAAGACCACGATCTACCGGCGCTGGGCCGGCAAGAACGAACTGGTCGTGGACGCCGTCGCGGAACTCTTCGACGAACTGGAACTGCCCGACCGCGGCAGTCTCGCCGACGACATCGAGGGCGTCGTCCTGCAGTTCGCGGCCATTCTCGCCCGGCCCGAGGCGAAGAGCGGCCTGATGGCGGTGGTCGCCGAGTCCACCCGCGACGACGCCCTGCGCGAGCGCATCCGCGCCTCCATCGTGGAACGCCAGATGGACCTGGTCCTGGAGGGCCGCGCACGGGCCCAGCGGCGCGGCGAACTCCCCGCGGAGCCGGACCCCGGGGAGTCCGCCCGCACGGTGGACCTGATCTTCGACATGGTGGCGGGCGCGGTGGTCCACCGCACCCTGGTGAGCGGCAAACCGGCGGACGAGGAGTGGGTGGGCGACCTCACCCGGGTACTGCTGCTGGGACTCTCCGCCGAGCCGGACCCGGGCCGGCCGGATCCCGCCCCGGGAACCCGCCCGGAGGGCGCCTGACCGAACCGATACGAACCCGCCCGGACCGGATCGGTCCGAGCGGGTTGGGTCCGCTCCGGTCCGGGTGAGCGGACCGGAGCGGACGCACGCGCGGAGCAGGGGCGTAGGGGCAGGAGGGGTCAGAAGCCCGGCGGCTCCGTGTACACCCCCCACTCGTCCCGCAGCACTCCGCAGATCTCGCCCAGCGTGGCCTCGGCGCGCACCGCGTCCAGCATCGGCTCGATCATGTTCGCGCCCGACCGGGCCGCGGACAGCATGCCGTCCAGCGCGGTACGCACCGCGCCCTCGTCCCGCGCGCCCTTGCGCTCCGCGAGGACGCGCACCTGCTCACGTTCCACCTCGTGGCTGACGCGCAGGATCTCCAGGTCGCCGGTGACCGACCCGGTGGCGACGTTGACGCCCACGACCCGCTTGTCCCCCTTCTCCAGGGACTGCTGGTAGCGGAACGCCGACTCGGCGATCTCGCCGGTGAACCACCCGTCCTCTATCCCGCGCAGGATGCCGGAGGTGACCGGGCCGATCGGGTGCCGGCCGTCCGGGTGCGCCCGCAGGCCCCGCTCCCTGATCTGCTCGAAGATCTTCTCGGCGTCCGCCTCGATCCGGTCGGTGAGCTGCTCGACGTACCACGAACCGCCCAGCGGGTCGGCGACGTTGGCGACCCCGGTCTCCTCCATCAGCACCTGCTGGGTGCGCAGCGCGATCTCCGCGGCCTGCTCGCTCGGCAGCGCGAGGGTCTCGTCCAGGGCGTTGGTGTGCAGCGAGTTCGTCCCGCCGAGCACGGCGGCCAGCGCCTCCACGGCCGTCCGCACCACGTTGTTGTAGGGCTGCTGGGCGGTCAGCGACACCCCGGCGGTCTGCGTGTGGAACCGCAGCCACTGCGCCTTCTCGCTCTTCGCGCCGTACACGTCCCGCATCCAGCGGGCCCAGATGCGCCGGGCCGCCCGGAACTTGGCGATCTCCTCGAAGAAATCCACGTGGGCGTCGAAGAAGAAGGACAGGCCGGGGGCGAAGACGTCGACGTCGAGCCCGCGGCTGAGCCCCAGCTCCACGTACCCGAAGCCGTCGGCGAGCGTGTAGGCCAGCTCCTGGGCGGCCGTGGCCCCGGCCTCGCGGATGTGGTAGCCGGAGACGGAGAGGGGCTTGTACGCGGGGATGCCCGCCGCGCAGTGCTCCATCAGGTCGCCGATCAGCCGCAGGTGGGGCTCCGGCTGGAAGAGCCACTCCTTCTGCGCGATGTACTCCTTGAAGATGTCGGTCTGGAGGGTCCCGTTGAGCACCCCCGGGTCGACTCCCTGGCGCTCGGCGGCGACCAGGTACATGCAGAAGACGGGCACGGCCGGCCCGCTGATGGTCATGGAGGTCGTGACCTCCCCCAGCGGGATGTCCTTGAACAGCACCTCCATGTCGGCGGCCGAGTCGATGGCGACCCCGCAGTGCCCGACCTCGCCCAGCGAGCGCGGGTCGTCGGAGTCGCGCCCCATCAGCGTCGGCATGTCGAAGGCGACGGACAGGCCCCCGCCGCCGGCGGCGAGGATCATCTTGTACCGCTCGTTGGTCTGCTCGGCGTTGCCGAACCCGGCGAACTGGCGGATCGTCCAGGTACGGCCGCGGTAGCCGGTCGGATGGAGCCCGCGGGTGTAGGGGTACTCACCCGGCCAGCCGATCCGCTCGAATCCCTCGTACGTGTCACCCGGTCGGGGCCCGTACACCGGCTCCACGGGGTCGCCGGAGAGCGTGGTGAAGTCCGCGTCGCGCTTGCGCGCCGCGTCGTAGCGGGCCTGCCAGCGCCGGCGGCCCTCCTCGATGGCATGAGCATCCATGCCTCGAATTTACTTGGACGTCCTAGTACATGTCGATGGCTGACCGCCGTACGGGTCCGTACGGCGGTGTGTGCCGCGTCTCGTTTACGGCCGCGCTACGCCTCGGCCACGGCCGGGGTCCGGCCCTCGACCCTGCCGTCCAGCTCGCGGCTGATCCTGCGCTCGACGAAGAAGGCGGCGGTCGGGATGGTGCCCGCCAGCAGCACCCACAGCTGCTTGCCGACCGGCCACTTCGCCTTGGAGCCCAGGTCGAAGGCGAAGACCAGGTAGACGACGTACAGCCAGCCGTGGGCGATGGCGACGACCCGCGTGAAGTCGGCGGCACCGCTCATGTCGAGCCCGTACTTCGCGATCATGCTCAGGCACAGCAGCACCAGCAGGACGCCGGTGGTGTAGGCCAGCACGCGGTAGCGGGTCAGCACGCTCTTTTTCATGGGGTCGAGCGTAACCACCTTTTCCGGGAGATCTTGCCCCGGGTCACCCCTCGTCGAAGTCGTGCGCGGCGATCCGCAGCGGGCGGAGCATGGCGAAGATCTCCCGGCACTCCTCGGCGTCGTACACCCCGAGCCCGAAGTCCATGGCCATCAGGTCGCGGGTGGCCGCGTCGACCACCTCGCGGCCCTTCTCGGTGATGACGGCGAGGGTGCCGCGGCCGTCCTTCGGGTTCGGGCGCTTGGCGACCAGGCCGGACCTCACCAGCCGGTCCACGGTGTTCGTCACGGACGTCGGGTGCACCATCAGCCGTTCGCCGATCTTGGACATCGGCAGCTCGCCGGCCTTGGAGAAGGTGAGCAGCACCAGTGCCTCGTACCGGGCGAAGGTCAGCCCGTACGGCTTGACCACCGCGTCCACCTCGGCGAGCAGGATCTGCTGGGCGCGCATGATCGAGGTGATCGCGGCCATGGACGGCACGCCTCCCCACCGCTGCTTCCAGAGTTCGTCGGCGCGGGCGATGGGGTCGAACGGGAGGCTGAGAGGCTTCGGCACGGCATCAGACCCTACCGGCCGGTCATATGCCGGGCAGCTCCGTCTCGGCTTTCGGTCCGTCCCCGTCCGCCCGGGCGTCCGGCGCGCCCGCGCGGGCGGCCAGGGCGAGGGCGCAGCAGCACAGCGCGCCGAGCGCGCCGGCGCCCGCCACGGCCGCGCGCACCCCCACCGCCTGGGCCGCCGCGCCGGCCAGCGCCATGCCCGCGCCCTGCACGGTCATCAGCCCGGCGCTCAGCACGGTCATGGCCCGCCCGCGCAGCTCCTCCGGCACCGCCCGCACGAACCACTGGTCCAGGCCCAGGGTGTAGGCGGAGCCGGCCCCGGAGACCAGCAGGAGCAGCAGGGACACGGCGAGACCGGGGTGCAGGGCGTAGCCGAGGTACGGCAGCGGGGACAGGCAGAGCAGGGGGAGTGCGAGGCGTTCGCGGGCCGCGGGCCGCAGCCGGGCGCCCGCGTACAGCTCCCCCGCCACCGTGCCGGCGGGCAGCGCGCACATGAGCAGGCCGAGCCCGGCGGGGCTGCTGCCGAGGGCGTCGGCGTACGGCGCGGCGAGCGCCTCGGGGACGACGGCGAAGGCCGACGGCAGCCAGAAGAGCAGGAGCAGCAGCCGGATGCGGGGGTGCGCGAACAGGGTGCGCAGTCCGGCCGGGGTGCCGGTGCGGGCGTGCGCCCGGGCGGGCCTGCGCCGGGTGCCGAGGCGGAGCAGGGCGGCCGAGGCGAGGAAGGTGCCGACGGTGACGAGCAGGGCGTGGCGGGGGGTGACGGCGGTGAGCAGCAGGCCGCCGAGGCCGTAGCCGGCGAGCAGGGCGCTCTGGGCGACGATCCGCAGCAGGGAGCGGCCGAGCACGAACAGGTCACCGTCGCCGAGGACGTCGGCGAGCGTGGCCATGCGGGTGCCGGCGAACACCGGGGAGACGACGGCGAGGCCGCAGCGCAGCGCGAGCAGGACGGCGATCCCCGTGCCGGGTGCCGCCATGGCGGCCACGCCGCCCGCGCAGAGGAGATCGCAGGTGACGAGCACCCGCCGGGCCGGGAAGCGGTCGGCGACCGGGGCGAGCAGGGTGCCGCCGAGGGCGTACGGCAGGAAGCCCAGGGCGAAGGTGAGCGCGCTCAGCAGGGGCGAGCCGGTGCGGTCGTAGACGAGGACGGAGAGGGCGACCTCGCTGATGACCACGCCGAATATGGACAGGACGTGCGCGGCGAAGACGGCCCGGAACTCGGGCACGGCGAAGACGCGGCCGTACCCGGCGGGGCGCGCCGGGGCCGCCTGGGGCGATGCGGACATGGGGGCAGCGTGCCGGGGCGCGGCGGCCCTGCCTAGAGTTTCGTCCCCGGCCGAATGTTCCGGCCCCGGGCGTTGTCCGTGAACCGGCGAGGAGGTGACCGTGCCCTCGCTCCTGCGCTTCCGCGAGGACGACTTCCTGCGCTGCCGGTTCGCGGTGTCCCCGCTGTGGGAGACGCAGGAGGCGGTGCGGACCCTGAAGCGCCCGGACCGGCACGGGTACCACGCGCCGTGGCTGCGGCGGATCCGCGCGGCGGCGGCCGGGCTGGACCTCGCCCCGCTGTGGCTGCTGATGCCGCGGTGGGGGCATTCGCCGGACTGGCTCGGTCCGCCGCCGCTCGGGCCGGGCACCACGTTCGAGGAGGAGATCGCGGCCGTACGGGCGTCCGACCCGGAGGCGGCCCGTGCGGACACCGCCCGCGCCCTGGCCTGCACCCCGGGGGCGCCGGAGTCGGCGCGCGGCCGGGCCTGGCTGGCGGATCCGGCGCGAATGGTGCGGGAACTGGCGGACGCCCTGGCGCAGGCATGGCGGGTGCTGGTCGAGCCGGACTGGCTCCGGCTGCGGGCCCTCCTGGAGGCGGACGTGGCGTTCCACTCCCGGCGGCTGGCCGAGGTGGGACTCGGCAGGCTGCTGCCGGAGCTGGACCCGCGGCTGTCCTGGAACGGCCGGACGCTGACGCTCGCGCAGCGCGGCCAGTACCGCCGCGACCTCGGCGGCCAGGGGCTGGTGCTGATGCCGAGCGTGTTCTCGTGGCCGGACGTGATCACCGGCTTCGAGGCGCCGTGGCAGCCCACGGTGGTCTACCCGGCCCGCGGCGTCGCCGGCCTGTGGACCGGGCCCGGCGCCCGGGTGCCGGGGGCGCTGGTACGGCTGCTGGGGCGCAACCGGGCGGCGGTGCTGGCCGCGCTCGACGATCCGGCGTCGACCTCCGCGCTGGCGCACCGGCTGGGGCTGGCCGCGTCGTCGGTGTCGGCCCACCTGGCGGTGCTGCGCGACGCGGGCCTGCTCACCTCACGGCGCTACGGCCACCAGGTGCTCTACGAACGCACCCCTCTGGGCGCAGCCCTGACCACCCAGCCCTGACCCCGACAGCCGACCACCGTCAACCCCCAGGGACGCGGGGAACCACGCGACCACCCCCACCTCACCCGCCCCCGCGCAACCACCACACCATCCATCCCGCCGGGCGCCCCCGCCCGACCACCGCGCGCCCCTCCAACACGACCGGACCAACCGCCCCAGCCACCCCAAGCCGCACCCGAAACCCCGACCACCCCACCCCACCCAAGGGGCGCGGGGAACCGCGCGACCAGCCCCACCCCACCCGCACCCGCGCAACCACCACACCACCCGCCCCCGCAGGCGCCCCGCCCCACCCTGGCGGCAGCCAAGCCGTTATCCCGTCCGCCGCCGCAACTGGTGCCGCACCGCCCGCTGGGCCACCGGCCCCAGGGACTCCACCGCGGCCACCAGCGCGCCGAGCTGCGCCAGGGCGTCCAGCGCGGCGTGCGCGCCCGCCTCGTCGGCCCCCTCGTACAGCTCGATGCCCACGAAGGACGCCGCGACCGCCCGCGCCAGCCCCGCCGGGTCGGTGAACTCGCCGAACGGCGTCGCCGCCAGCACCCGTCGCAGCACACCCTCGATCTCGGTGATCCACAGGTCGAGGCCGGCCGCCGCGGCCGGGCCCAGCGCCGCGTGCGTCGGCGCGCCGGCCAGGAGCTGGCCCAGCAGCGCCACGTGCCCGGCCGCGCGCTCGTGCTCGTGGATCTCGCGGCCTACCGTCAGGAGTTCGGACAGCGAGCCCACCTCGGCGAACCGATCCCGGTACCGCCTCACCGACTTCTCCGCCCCGTACCGGCACGCCGCGGCGAGCAGCTCGTCCATGGATCCGAAGTGGTAGAAGACCAGCGCCTGGTTGACACCGGCCGCCGCCGCCACCGTACGGGCCGAGGTCCTGGCGATCCCCTGCTCGGTGAGTGCCCGCAGCGCCCCCTCCAGGAGCTTGTGCTTGGTCTCCAGGGACTTGGCGGTCTCCGGGCTCACGCGCGCGCCTCCTCGCGCACCGGCCGCAGCCCCGGCCGCACCCCGCGGCGCCGGACCCCGGTGTACGACGCCGTGAAGGAGCCGTGGTAGCCGAAGAGGGGGCCGAAGTACCGGTTCACCACCCGCACCCGGATGCGGAAGCGGCCGGCCGCGTCGTCGTAGGACTCGCGCACCTCGGCGGTGGCGCCGATCAGCTCGGGCACGCGGACGTCCACCGGCCCCTCCCGGAACCGGTGCTCGCCGGAGCGGATGAGCAGGGAGCCGTCGGGCTCGGCCCGCAGGTGCAGCTCGCTGGCGAGGTGCTGGTGGGTGCCGAGGTAGTCGAGGATGCGGTCGCCCTTGGGGCTGAGCACCATCTGGGCGTCGAACCGGCGGGGGCGTCCGGGCAGGTCGAAGGTGCGCACGAAGCTCACCGTCTCACGGCCGTGGGTGTCCGTGTAGGGCACGTTCTCGATGACGAACGGGATGTCGCGGCCGGCCTCGGGGACCAGGATGTTGCGGGTGGCGCCGACGGCCAGGAACGGCTTCACGAAGGCGGGGCCGTGCCAGACGCGCTCCATCACGCCCCGGCCGGTGCACGCCTCGCCGCCGGCCAGGCCGACCGAGAAGCGGCGCTGGAGCTGGGGGTGCAGCCGGTCGAAGGCGGGGCCCAGCACGGTGCGGAACATCGAGGTCACGTCTGCTTCTCCAGGGTGTGCAGGAGCCGTGGGGCGCGGGTCCGGGCGGGCGGGGTGCGCAGGCAGCGTCGGGCGGCCGGGGTGCCCGGGAGCGGGCCCTTGAACAGGGCCAGGAAGACGCCGACGACCAGCAGCAGCGGGAACACGAAGGCGATGGCGTCCGCGAGGGGGCCGGCCGGGCCGGGGAGCGTCCCGTGGACGAGCCCGGCCAGGCAGAGGGCGAGGACGAGGGCCCGCGCCGCCAGCTCGGCCAGCCAGCGGTACAGGGCTTGCTCGGGGGTGATGCCCCGCTCCAGCCAGAGCCGCAGCCGGTCGAAGGACCAGGCCGTCGCCCAGCCCATGAGCGGACGGAACACCAGCCGGTCGACGAGCGCGCCGGGGGCACCCCAGCGGGGGCGGTAGTCGTAGCCGGTGAGGAAGCGGACGCCGTCGGCGACCGGGACGTAACGCCAGTAGCCGCTGCCCTCGGCCAGCGGGGAGAGGGGGTGCGGGCAGGCGAAGCGCAGGGCGGAGGTGCGGGTGCCGTCGGGGCGTTCCCTCTCCCCCGCCGAGATCCCGGTGCCCGCGACGGTGAGGAACGGCAGCACGCGGGTGGCGTACCGGAAGCGCTGCGGTTCGCCCTCCGCGCGCGGGAGGTAATGGATCTCGGAGAAGCGCAGGTCCCAGCGTTGGTGCCGGGCGGGGTCCTGGGTGCGGACCCACAGCTCGTCGAGGTCGGCGCGGATGTGTGCCTCTATGTAGAGACCCAATGTGTTCCCCCACGTCAGTAGCTTGCCGGAAGCTCACTGGAAGTGTTTGAGCGACCGCTCAAATCATCTGGCGCTGAAGGTACACCGATTTGAGCGGTCGCTCAATCACTGGGGACGGAGAAACCCCGGCCGTTACCGGCCGGGGTTCGCGCGCGATGTGGTGAGCCTCAGCCGGCGAGGTGCCGCTCGACCGTCTCCACCTTGGAGGTGAGCCCGTCGGTCACCCCGGGCCTGATGTCGGCCTTGAGGACGAGCGAGACGCGCGGGGCGCGCCCCTCGACCGCGGCGACGGCCCTGCGGACGACGTCCATGACCTCGCCCCACTCACCCTCGACCGAGGTGAACATGGCGTCGGTGCGGTGGGGCAGGCCCGACTCGCGGACCACGCGCACCGCGTCGGCGACGTACTCCCCCACGTCCTCGCCGACGCCGAGGGGCGTCACGGAGAAGGCGACGATCATGCGTTCACGACTCCTTCCTGGCGGGCGCGCGCGGCGATGAGCGCGTCCTCGGCCTCGCGGCGCAGCCGGCGCTCGGCGAAGAAGCCGCCGGTGGGCAGCACGGAGAGGACGAAGTACAGGGCCGCCGTGCCCAGCGGCCACTTGGCGCGGTTCCAGGCGTCGGCCCAGAAGACCACGTACAGCACGAACAGCACGCCGTGGACGGCGCCCATCACGGGGACCGCGTTGAAGTCCGAGGTCCGCTTGAGCACCGAGCAGAGGAGCAGGATCAGGAAGGACACGGCCTCCGGGGCCGAGACCAGTCGGAGACGGCGGAGGGCGGTGGCGGTCTTGATGTCCACGGTTCACCTTCGGTGGGAGTAATCGTTTGTGAACGCACGCACAAGCGTGGCTCCATTGTGGCAAACCGCGCCTCTGGGGGTCCGCTCAGGGTGGTTCTCCACCCGTGGGAGCTGTTCCGCGCACCGCCCGGCCGCTACTTTCGCAGCGTGGCGATGTTCCGACTCCAAGGGAGCAAGGTGCTCGCCGTCGACATGACCGGGGACGCCGTGAAGGCGAAGAACGGCTCGATGGTCGCGTACGACGGGCAGATGGCCTTCAAGAAACTGACCGGTGGCGGTGAGGGGCTGCGCGGGATGGTGACCCGGCGGCTCACCGGCGAGCAGATGACGGTGATGGAGGTGAAGGGGCGCGGGACCTGCTGGTTCGCGGACCGGGCGGCCGAGATCAACCTGGTCGGCCTCCAGGGGGACAAGCTCTACGTCGAGGCGGGGAACCTGCTGGCGACGGACGCGGGGCTGCGCACGGGCACGACGTTCACGGGGCTGCGCGGCGCCTCGCAGGGCAACGGCCTGTTCACGACGACCGTGGAGGGCTACGGCCAGGCCGCGATCCTCTCCGACGGTCCGGCGGTCGTCCTGCGGGTGACCCCGCAGTACCCGCTGACCGTCGACCCGGGTGCCTACGTCGCCCATCAGGGTGACGTCCGGCAGTCCCTCCAGTCCGGCGTGACGTTCCGCACGCTCCTCGGGGAGGGCGGCGGCGAGGCCTTCCAGATCCGCTTCGAGGGCGACGGGCTGGTGTACGTGCAGCCGAGCGAGCGCGACACGATCGCGGGGGACCTGTGAGATGACCTTCCGAGAGATCAACTCCAAGATGGTCGAGGCGACCGTGCTGCCGGGGCAGCGGCTGTTCAGCCAGCGCGGGGCGATGCTCGCCTACCGGGGGGAGGTGTCCTTCACGCCCAGCGTCCAGGGCGGCCAGGGCGGGCTGATGTCCATGATCGGCCGCCGGGTGGCCGGCGAGGCGACCCCGCTGATGACCGTGGAGGGCAGCGGCACGGTCTTCTTCGGGCACGGCGGCCACCACGTCCACGTGATCGGCCTCTCCGGCGACACCCTCTACGTCGAGGCCGACCGGCTCCTCGCCTTCGAGGGCACCCTGCGGCAGGGCACGATGTTCATGGGCTCGCAGGGCGGGGTCATGGGCCTGGTGCGGGGGCAGGTCACCGGGCAGGGGCTGTTCACCACCACCCTCCAGGGCAGCGGTGCGGTGGCCGTGATGGCGCACGGCGGCGTCTTCGAGATCCCGGTCAGCCCCCAGCGCCCGGTACACGTCGACCCCCAGGCCTACGTCGCCCACCACGGCGACCTGCGCAACAGGCTGTCCACCGCGCTCGGCTGGCGCGACATGGTGGGCCGCGGTTCCGGCGAGGCGTTCCAGCTCGAACTGAGCGGCAACGGCACGGTGTACGTACAGGCGTCGGAGGAGAAGCTGTGAGCACCTACGGAACTCCGGGCGCCGGGCCGGTCGTGCACGACCCGATGACGCTGCCCGCCGACGACAACGTGAACGCGTACACCTTCTGTGTCGAGCTCAAGAGCGGGCAGTGGTTCCTCCAGAAGGGGAAGATGATCGCCTACTACGGGACGATCGAGTTCAACGGCATCGGGCACGGCCGGCTCGACCGGCTCGTGCGCACCTCGTTCCATTCGCCACTGCACGCGAGCGACTGGGTCGTGGCGGAGGGCTCCGGCAAGATGCTGTTGGCCGACCGGGCCTTCGAGGTCAACTCCTTCGACCTGGACGACGGGAACCTGACCATTCGCGCGGGCAATCTGCTCGCTTTTCAGCCAAGTCTCTCGTTGAAGCAATCGATCGTGCCGGGTTTCCTGACCCTCATCGGAACCGGAAAGTTCGTGGCCGCATCCAACGGGCCGGTGGTGTTCATGGAGCCCCCGCTCCGGGTCGATCCGCAGGCGCTCGTGGGGTGGGCCGACTGCCCGTCCCCGTGCCACCACTACGACCACGGCTACCTGACGGGTGTGCTGGGCGGTCTACGTGCGATGACGGGCTTCGGCGGGGTCTCCGGCGAGGAGCACCAGTTCGAGTTCGCGGGCGCCGGGACGGTCCTGCTCCAGTCGACGGAGACGCTCATGGCCGAGGTGGCGACGGGCGCGGTCCCGGACGAACCGGGGGTGCCGGCCGGTGGCGGACCGGCACCGGGTGGGCACGGTCCGCAGTCGCCCGGCGCACCGCGCCTTCCCGGACAGCTCGGCGACCTCCAGCGTCGCTTCGGTCTGTGAGCGGTAGTCTGCGGAGTGTGACGTCGAACGGTGCGCACCGTCACATGGCCAGAAGTAGTTCGTCATTCAACTTCTTAGGTAGACTTCATTCATGGAGACCGAAACGGCCACGCGCTGGCTGACCGATGCGGAGCAGTGCGCCTGGCGCACCCACCTGGAGGTCAACAGGCTGTTGACGTACCAGCTCGAAAAGGACCTGCAGCCGTTCGGCCTGACGATGAACGACTACGAGATCCTGGTGAACCTGTCCGAGTCGGAGGACGTGCGGATGCGGATGAGCGACCTCGCCTCCGCCACCATGCAGTCCAAGAGCCGGCTCTCGCACCAGATCACGCGCATGGAGAACGCCGACCTGGTGCGCCGGGAGAACTGCGACACCGACCGGCGCGGGCTGTTCGCCGTCCTCACGGACCACGGCCTGGAGACCATGCGGAAGGTGGCGCCGCACCATGTGGCGTCGGTGCGGCGGCACTTCATCGACCTGCTGTCACCGGAGGCGCTGGCCGAGCTGGAGAAGGCGCTCAAGCCGATCGCCGGGCACCTCAGGGGGCAGCGGGGACGCCCCTGAGCCTTCGGGGAGGCCCGGGGCGGTGACACCCGGGTGACGCCGTCACCGGCTCAGGGCCTCCCGCGGGCTCGGCCGGCGGGGAGTGTCCCCGGCGCCCACCCGGGCCACGGCCGCGACGGCCGCGGCCGGCAGGACGGTCGCACCGGCCGCCAGGAAGCACAGCTCCAGGGGGAACCGGCCGATCAGCAGCCCTGTCACCAGGGCTCCCCCGGAACTTCCCGCGTTCACCGCCATGTTCACCCAGGCCCCGGCCTGCGTGCGGCCGTCCGCCGGGACCGACTCGTCGGCCAGGAGGTACGCCGTCGTCAGGGCCGGGGCGATGAACGCGCCCGCGAGCGCCATCGCCGCGGTGAACGCCCACACGCCGGGCGCCAGGCCCGCCGCCGCGACCACCAGCCCCATGGCCGCCGCGAACGCGCACAGCCGGGCGCGCGCCGGAGCCCGCCACGCCACCGCGCCGTTGACCAGACCGCCCACGGCGCTGCCGGCGGACAGCGCGCCCAGGATCCAGGGCACCAGCGCGGTGTCGTACGACCGCTCGGCGGCGAACGCCAGCGCCAGGAGGTCGACCCCGCTCAGGGCCAGCCCGACCCCCAGGGCCACCGCGACCGGGGCGAGCAGGCCGCGCAGCGGTCCGCGCCGGGCGCCGCCGGAGGCGGGACGCGGACCGGGCAGCGCCGGGGACGTGACGAAGACGCAGGTGCCGCCCACCACCAGCGCCGCGCTCAGCAGGACCGCGGCGGCCGGCGGGGCGAAGCCGATCAGCACGCCGACCAGCGCCGGACCGGAGACGTAGAGCAGTTCCTCGGCGACGCCGTCCAGGCTGTAGGCGCGCTGCAACAGGGCGCGGTCCGGAGCCAGTTCGGCCCACAGGGCGCGCATGGTCGGGCCGAGCGGGGGCGCGCAGGCCCCGGCGAGCGCGGCCGCCCCGGCGAGCGCCGCGGACGGCGCCCCGGGGCGCCAGGTGAGGGCGGCCAGGGCGCACAGCAGGACGCCGTACAGCACCGCCATGGGCAGCAGGGCCCGGCGCGGGCCGTGGCGGTCGATGAGCAGGGCCCGCAGCGGCATCAGGAAGACCGTCATGGCCCCGAACAGGGACAGGACGGCGCCGGAGACGGCGTACGAGCCGGTGGCCCGGGTGACGGACAGCAGGAGGGCCGGCGCCACCGTCCCGTAGGACAGCCGGGCCACGAGGGCGGCCGGGAAGGCGCGGCGGGCATGGGGCAGGCGAAGGACGGCGGCGTACGAAGGCCGCGAAGGGTGCGTGGACACGCGGACGTTCCTCTGTGGAAGGCGTGGAAGAGGGGACACCGAGGGCCGCGGTGGCCCGTCGACGGGCCCCGCGCACCGGGTGCGCTCTACGCCAGGGGGAGGAACATGCGGGTCAACCTAGCAGCGCCGGACGGGAGACGGCCGGGTTCAGCCCTGGGTGAGCTCCTCGACCAGCTCGTCCGCCGCGCGGTACGGGTCCAGTTCGCCGGCGACGATCCGCTCGGCGAGGGCGCCGAGGCGGCGGTCGCCGTGCAGGTCGCCGATGCGTTCGCGCAGCGTGGTGACGGCGATGGTCTCGACCTCGCGGGCCGCGCGGGCCCGGCGGCGCTCGGCGAGGACGCCCCGCTCCTCCATCCAGGCCCGGTGCTTCTCCAGGGCCTCCACGACCTCGTCGACGCCCTCCGCGCGGGCCGCGACCGTCCTGACGATGGGCGGCCGCCAGTCGCCGGGGCCGCGGGTCTCGCCGAGCCCCAGCATGTGGTTCAGCTCGCGGGCCGTGGCGTCGGCGCCGTCCCGGTCGGCCTTGTTGACCACGTAGACGTCGCCGATCTCCAGGATTCCGGCCTTCGCCGCCTGGATGCCGTCCCCCATGCCGGGGGCCAGCAGCACCACGCTCGTGTCCGCCTGGGAGGCGATCTCCACCTCCGACTGGCCGACGCCGACCGTCTCGACCAGGATCACGTCGCAGCCCGCCGCGTCCAGCACCCGGATGGCCTGCGGGGCCGCCCAGGCCAGCCCGCCGAGGTGGCCGCGGGTGGCCATCGAGCGGATGTAGACGCCGGGGTCGGAGGCGTGGTCCGACATCCGGACGCGGTCGCCGAGCAGGGCGCCGCCGGAGAACGGGGACGACGGGTCGACGGCGAGGACGCCGACCCGCCTGCCCTGCTTGCGGTACGCGGTGACGAGCGCGGAGGTGGAGGTCGACTTGCCGACCCCGGGCGAGCCGGTCAGGCCGACCACGTAGGCGTTGCCGGTCAGCGGGGCCAGCGCCGCCATGACCTCCCGGAGCTGCGGGGACGCCCCCTCCACGAGGGAGATCAGCCGGGCCACGGCCCGCGGCCGGCCTTCCCTGGCCTGGGCCACCAGAGAGGAGACGTCCTGCATCAAACTGCTCCGTTCGCTTCGCTACGAGGGTCGGTCCGGGTACGCGGGCTCAGGCCTTCGGCACCCGCAGGATCAGGGCGTCGCCCTGGCCGCCGCCGCCGCACAGGGCGGCCGCGCCGACGCCGCCGCCGCGCCGCTTGAGTTCGAGCGCCAAGTGGAGCACGAGACGGGCGCCGGACATGCCGATCGGGTGACCGAGGGCGATCGCACCACCGTTCACGTTCACCTTTTCGGTGGACACGCCGAGATCCTTCATGGACTGCACGGCGACCGCGGCGAAGGCCTCGTTGATCTCGATGAGGTCGAGGTCGGACACCTCCAGGCCGTCCTTCCCCAGGGCGTGCAGGATGGCGTTGGACGGCTGGGACTGGAGGCTGGTGTCCGGACCGGCCACGTTGCCGTGCGCGCCGATCTCGGCGAGCCAGGTCAGGCCCAGTTCCTCGGCCTTGGCCCGGCTCATCACGACCACGGCCGCCGCGCCGTCCGAGATCTGCGAGGAGGTGCCGGCGGTGATCGTGCCGTCCTTGGTGAAGGCCGGACGCAGCCTGGCCAGGGACTCGGCGGTGGTGTCGCCGCGGATGCCCTCGTCCTTGCTGAACAGCACCGGGTCGCCCTTGCGCTGCGGGATCTCCACGGGGGTGATCTCGGCCTCGAACAGGCCGTTCTTCTGCGCGGCGGCGGCCCGCTGGTGGGACAGGGCGGCGATCTCGTCCTGCTCGGGACGGCCGATGCCGAGGCGGGTGTTGTGCTGCTCGGTGGACTCGCCCATCGGGATGTTCGCCCACGGGTCGGTCAGGCCGTCGTAGGCCATCGCGTCGAGCATCTGGACCGCGCCGTACTTGAAGCCGTCGCGGGACTTGGGGAGCAGATGCGGGGCGTTGGTCATCGACTCCTGGCCGCCCGCCACGACGATGTCGAACTCGCCGGCCCGGATGAGCTGGTCCGCGAGGGCGATGGCGTCGAGGCCGGAGAGGCAGACCTTGTTGACGGTGAGCGCCGGGACGCTCATCGGGATGCCGGCCTTGACCGCGGCCTGGCGGGCCGGGATCTGGCCCGCGCCGGCCTGCAGCACCTGGCCCATGATCACGTACTGCACCTGGTCGCCGCCGATCCCCGCACGGTCGAGGGCGGCCTTGATCGCGAAGCCGCCGAGGTCGGCTCCGGAGAAGGACTTCAGCGAGCCCAGCAGCCGCCCCATGGGCGTCCGTGCGCCCGCGACGATCACCGAGCTGGTCGTTCCAGAAGACATGAGGTGCGATCCCCTTCCAGCTGCGCAGAGCCGAGGAGTGAACGAGGGTTTACTTCGAATGTACTGATCGGTCGAGCGCGGCGTCACCGGCCCGTCGGTGTGATCGCGCGCACGTTGCGTAACCACCGCGGGAGCGCTGCACTGAGACCATGCTGACGCGAATCGACCACATCGGGATCGCCTGCCACGACCTCGACGCGACCGTCGAGTTCTACCGGTCCACGTACGGCTTCGAGGTGTTCCACACCGAGGTCAACGAGGAACAGGGCGTGCGCGAGGCCATGATCAGGATCAACGGCACGTCGGACGGCGGCGCCTCCTACCTCCAGCTCCTCGAACCGGTCCGCGAGGACTCCGCCGTCGCCAAGTGGCTCGCCAAGAACGGCGAGGGAGTCCACCACATCGCCTTCGGCACGGCGGACGTGGACGCCGACTCCGAGGAGATCCGGGGCAAGGGCCTGCGCGTGCTCTACGACGAGCCGCGACGCGGCTCCATGGACTCGCGGATCACCTTCCTGCACCCCAAGGATTGCCACGGCGTCCTGACAGAACTGGTCACTTCGGCCCCTGTTGAGTCGCCCGAGCACTGACCCCCGTACATATGGGCCGGTAGGGTTGGGGGCGGTCGTCCCTCGAAGCGGGGCGACCGCATGCCGGGGTCCGGGTTTCGGGGGACGAGCGTCGGGGCAGCAGCCCGTGCTATGCCGTTGATCTGACACCATTCCCCGGGGGCCCCGTCCGGCGGATGGACGGGGCTCGTTGGAGAAGCTGACCAGGGGACGGATGGGACCGCGCAGTGCGGGGCTACGAGAGCCAGGAGCGAGAGCCGGCGGCTGACGTCGACCACCTCTCTCGGTTCGAGGCCGAGATGAAGCGGCTGAGGACCGAGCGGGAGAAGGCGATCCAGCACGCCGAGGACCTCGGCTACCAGGTCGAGGTGCTGCGCGCCAAGCTGCACGAGGCGCGGCGCACCCTCATGACCCGGCCCGCCTACGACGGCGGTGACATCGGCTACCAGGCCGAGCAGTTGCTCCGCAACGCCCAGATGCAGGCCGAGCAGCTGCGCCAGGACGCCGAGCGGGAGCTGAGCCAGGCCCGGGCGCAGACCCAGCGCATCCTCCAGGAGCACGCCGAGCAGGCCGCCCGGCTCCAGGCCGAGCTGCACCAGGAGGCGGTGACCCGGCGCCAGCAGCTCGACCAGGAGCTGGCCGAGCGCAGGGCCACCGTCGAGTCGCACGTCAACGAGAACGTGGCGTGGGCCGAGCAGTTGCGCGCCCGTACCGAGCAGCAGGCCCGCCGACTGCTGGACGAGTCCCGCGCGGAGGCCGACCAGGCGATGGCCGCCGCCCGCGCGGAGGCCGAGCGGCTGACCCGGGAGGCCCGGGAGCGGCTGCGCGGCGACGCCGAGGCCGCCCGCGCGGAGGCCGAGCAGCTCCTGCGCCGGGCCCGCGCGGACGCCGAGCGGCTGCTGAACGCGGCGTCGGCGCAGGCCCAGGAGGCCACCGAGCACGCCGAGCAGGTGCGCAGCGAGGCGGTCGGCGAGTCGGACGCCGCGCGGCGGCAGGCCGCCGAGCTGAGCCGGGCCGCCGAGGAGCGGATGACGGCGGCCGAGGAGGCGCTGCGCAAGGCGCAGGCCGAGGCCGAGAAGGTGCAGACGGAGGCGAAGGAGACCGCCGCCAAGGCCCTCGCGAGCGCCGAGGCGGCGAACGAGACGCGCACCCGCACCGCCAAGGAGCAGGTCGCCCGGCTGGTCGGGGAGGCCACCAAGGAGGCCGAGCAGGCCCGGTCCGAGGCCGAGCAGCTCGTCACCGACGCCCGCGCCGAGGCCGACAAGATCGTCGCCGGGGCCGCCGAGAAGGCCCGCTCGATCACCGCCGAGGAGACGGCCACCCAGCTCTCCAAAGCGGCCAAGACCGCCGAGGACGTGCTCAACAAGGCGTCGGAGGACGCCCGGAAGACCACCCGGGCCGCCGCCGAGGAGGCCGAGCGGATCCGCACGGAGGCCGAGGCCGAGGCGGACCGGCTGCGCGCCGAGGCGCACGACATCGCCGAGCAGCTCAAGGGCGCGGCCAAGGACGACACCAAGGAGTACCGTGCCAAGACGGTCGAGCTGCAGGAGGAGGCCCGCCGGCTGCGCGGCGAGGCCGAGCAGCTGCGCGCCGACGCGGTCGCCGAGGGCGAGTCCCTCCGCGCCGAGGCCCGCCGCGAGGCCGTCGCGCAGATCGAGGAGGCCGCGAAGTCGGCCGAGGGGCTGCTGGCCAAGGCCAAGGCGGACGCCGACGAGCTGCGCACGAGCGCGGCCGCGGACAGCGACCGGGTCCGCACCGAGGCCGCCGAGCGGGCCACCGGACTGCGCCGGCAGGCCGAGGAGACCCTGGAGAGCGCCCGCGCGGAGGCCGCGCGGCTGCGCGCCGAGGCCGAGGAGCAGGCCGAAACGGCCAGGTCGGACGCCGAGCGGGCGGCCCGGGAGCTGCGCGAGGAGACCGAGCGGTCCGTCGAGGCCCGCCGCGGTGAGGTCGCCGAGGAGCTGACCCGCCTCCAGGGGGAGGCGCAGGAGCGGCTCGCCTCGGCCGAGCAGGCGCTGTCCGACGCCCGCGAGGAGGCCGCCCGGATCCGGCGGGAGACCGCCGAGGAGTCCGACCGGCTGCGCGCGGAGTCCGCCGAGCGGATCCGTGCGCTCCGGCAGCAGGCCGAGACCGAGGCCGAGCGACTGCGGGACGAGGCCGCGGCCGACGCGTCCGCCTCCCGCGCCGAGGGCGAGACCGTCGCCGTACGGTTGCGGTCCGAGGCCGCCGCCGAGGCCGAGCGGCTGAAGGCGGAGGCCCAGGACACCGCCGACCGGGTGCGCGCGGAGGCGCAGGCCGCCGCCGAGCGGCTGGGCGCCGAGGCGTCGGAGACGCTGGCCGCGGCGCAGGAGGAGGCCGCCCGGCGCCGCCGCGAGGCCGAGGAACTCCTCGGCGCCGCCCGCGAGGAGGCCGGCCAGGAGCGGCAGCGGGCCCGCGAGCAGAGCGAGGAGCTGCTGGCCTCCGCCCGCAAGCGGGTCGAGGACGCCCAGGCCGAGGCGACCCGGCTGGTGGAGGAGGCCGACCGGCGCGCCACCGAGATGGTCGCGGCCGCCGAACTCCACGCCCAGCAGGTCCGGGACTCCGTCGCGGGGCTGCACGAGCAGGCGCAGGAGGAGATCGCCGGGCTGCGGTCGGCCGCCGAGCACGCGGCGGACCGTACGAAGCGGGAGGCCGAGGAGGAGGCGGACCGGGTCCGCGCCGACGCCTACGCCGAGCGGGAGCGGGCGAGCGAGGACGCCTCCCGGGTCCGCGGCCAGGCGAACGAGGAGTCGGAGGCCGCCAAGGCGCTGGCCGAGCGGACGGTCGCGGAGGCGGTGGCGGAGGCCGGGCGGCTGCGCTCGGACGCGGGTGAGTACGCCCAGCGGGTGCGCACCGAGGCGTCGGACGCGCTCGCCGAGGCCGACCAGGCGGCCGCCCGCACCCGGGCGGACGCCCGCGAGGACGCCAACCGCATCCGGTCCGACGCGGCGACCCAGGCGGACACCCTCATCACCGAGGCGCGCAACGAGGCCGAGCGGCTCCAGACGGAGACGATCGCGGAGGCCGAGCGGCTCCGGACCGAGACCGCCGCCGAGGCCGACCGGGTGCGCACCGAGGCGCTGGCCGAGGCGGACCGGGTCCGCGCGGAGGCGGTGGCGAGCGCCGAGCAGCTCGTCGGGGACGCCACCGGCGAGGCCGAACGGCTGCGCGCGGAGGCCGCCGAGACCGTGGGCTCCGCCCAGCGGCACGCGGAGCGGGTGCGGTCGGAGGCCGAGCGGCTCAAGGCGGACGCGGAGGCCGAGGGCGAGCGGCTGCTCAACGCCGCCCGCGGCGAGGCCGAGCGGACCCTGGACGAGGCCCGCAAGGAGGCCAACAAGCGGCGCTCGGAGGCGGCCGAGCAGGTCGACACGCTCATCACGGAGACCACGGCCGAGGTCGACAAGCTGCTCGGCGAGGCGCAGGAGCAGGCGCTGAAGACCACGGCGGACGCCGAGTCGCAGGCCGACACGATGGTCGGCGCGGCCCGCAGCGAGGCCGGGCGGATCGTCTCCGAGGCGACCATCGAGGGCAATTCGCTGGTGGAGAAGGCGCGGACGGACGCGGACGAGCTGCTGGTCGGCGCGCGCCGGGACGCCACCGCCATAAGGGAGCGCGCGGAGGAGCTGCGCGAGCGCATCACCACCGAGATCGAGGAGCTGCACGAGCGGGCCCGCCGCGAGGCCGCCGAGACCATGAAGTCCACCGGCGACCGCTGCGACGCGCTCATCAAGGCCGCCGAGGAGCAGTTGGAGAAGGCCAGGGCGAAGGCCGAGCAGCTCACCTCGGACGCGGACTCCGAGGCGGGCAAGGTGCGCATCGCCGCGGTCAAGAAGGCGGAGGGCCTGCTCAAGGAGGCCGAGCTGAAGAAGGCCAGGCTGATCAAGGAGGCCGAGGAGCTGAAGGCGGAGGCGATCCGCGAGGCCCGCCGCACGGTCGAGGAGGGCAAGCGGGAGCTGGAGGTCCTGATGCGCCGGCGCGAGGACATCAACGCCGAGATCTCCCGGGTCCAGGACGTGCTGGAGGCGCTGGAGTCGTTCGAGGCCCCGGCGTCCGGCAAGGACGGCGGGGTCAAGGCGAGCGCCTCGGTGGGCGCCCCCCGGTCGGGTGGCAAGTCGTCAGAAGGCTAGCGTCCGGGGTACGTTGGGGTGTGTTCTGGGGGCTTTGCCCGACTCCCCGGCGAGCCGTCGGACGGTCGGCCACCCGAAAGGGGTGGCATTCTCCAGATCAAAACCGTATCCGCTCGATGACACACCGCTTCGGCCCCTAGGATTCCCCTTATCACCTCACCGGTCTCATTCGACAGGAACCCCATGAGCGACACTTCCCCCTACGGCTTCGAGCTTGTGCGGCGTGGGTACGACCGCGCTCAGGTGGACGAACGAATCTCCAAGCTCGTCTCCGACCGTGACAGCGCTCTCGCCCGCATCACCGCCCTGGAGAAGCGCATCGAGGAGCTGCACCTCGAAACGCAGAACGCCCAGGCTCAGGTCAGCGACGCCGAGCCGTCGTACGCGGGTCTCGGCGCGCGGGTCGAGAAGATCCTGCGCCTGGCCGAGGAAGAGGCCAAGGAGCTGCGTGAGGAGGCCCGGCGAGCGGCCGAGCAGCACCGCGACCTCGCGGAGTCGGCGGCCCAGCAGGTCCGCAACGACGCCGAGTCCTACGCCGCCGAGCGCAAGGCCAAGGCCGAGGACGAGGGCGTCCGGATCGTCGAGAAGGCCCAGTCCGAGGCGACCCAGCTCCGGGCCGAGGCGCAGAAGGACGCGCAGTCCAAGCGCGAGGAGGCGGACGCCCTCTTCGAGGAGACCCGGGCGAAGGCCGCGCAGGCCGCCGCCGACTTCGAGACCAACCTGGCCAAGCGCCGCGAGCAGTCCGAGCGCGACCTGGCCTCGCGTCAGCAGAAGGCGGAGAAGCGCCTCGCCGAGATCGAGCACCGGGCCGAGCAGCTCCGCCTGGAGGCGGAGAAGCTGCGCACGGACGCCGAGCGCCGGGCCCGCCAGACGGTGGAGACCGCGCAGCGCCAGGCCGAGGACATCGTGGCCGACGCCAACGCCAAGGCGGACCGGATCCGTTCGGAATCCGAGCGGGAGCTGGCGGCGCTCACCAACCGCCGCGACAGCATCAACGCCCAGCTCACGAACGTCCGCGAGATGCTCGCCACGCTGACCGGCGCCGCGGTGGCCGCGGCCGGCACGTCGACGGACGACGAGCCGATCTCCCGGGGCGTTCCGGCGCAGCAGACCCGGTAGGTTCCGTCCCGGCCGGACCGGGCGGAGGTACGACACCGTGAGGGGCGGTGGGATCCGGTCCCACCGCCCCTTTCGTGTGCGTGCGGGCCGGTGGCGCGTAGCGTGGGGGGAGTACGCCGTCCACCGGGAAGGGGGCCCGCGTGTCCGTGACCGACCGGTCCCTGGAGGAGGCGGTCCTGGCGCTGCTCGACCGGCGGGCGCCGGGGGCGTCGGTGTGTCCCTCGGAGGTGGCCCGGGCGGTGCACGGGTCCGGCGGCGAGGGGTGGCGCGAGCTGATGGAGCCCGTCCGCCGGGCGGCGGCCCGGCTCGCCGCCGAGGGCCGGGTGGAGATCACCCAACGGGGTGTCCCGGTGGACCCCGGCCACGTCCGCGGTCCCGTCCGGATCCGCCGCCGCGGCTGACCGCGGCCCGGGGTGCGCCGGCGGTGTCGGTGCCGGTGCCGCCTGCCGGCGGGGCCCCCTGAGGGCCGGTGCCCGCGGTCCCTTCGAGTGGCAGGGCCCCGGACCGCGGCCTAGCGTGGCCGCATGATCGAGCTGGAGGGGCTGACCAAGCGGTACGGCGAGAAGGTGGCGGTCGACGACCTCACCTTCTCGGTCGGGCCGGGCATCGTGACGGGGTTCCTCGGGCCCAACGGCGCCGGGAAGTCGACGACCATGCGGATGATCCTCGGGCTCGACCACCCCACCGCGGGCGACGTCCGGATCGACGGCCGGCACTACGACCGGCTCAAGGACCCGTTGACGTACATCGGCGCCCTGCTGGACGCCAAGGCGGTGCACGGCGGCCGGAGCGCCTACCACCACCTGCTGTGCCTCGCGCAGAGCAACGGCATCCCGGAGCGCCGGGTGGCCGAGGTGCTGGAGACCGTCGGGCTGAGCGCCGTGGCCCGGAAGAAGGCGAAGGGGTTCTCGCTCGGCATGGGGCAGCGGCTCGGCATCGCCGGGGCGCTGCTCGGGGACCCGCGGATCCTGATGTTCGACGAGCCGGTGAACGGTCTGGACCCGGAGGGCATCCACTGGATCCGGACACTGATGAAGTCGCTGGCCGCGGAGGGCCGGACGGTGTTCGTGTCGAGCCATCTGATGAGCGAGATGGCGCTGACCGCGGAGCACCTGGTGGTCATCGGGCAGGGACGGCTGCTCGCGGACACCTCCATGGCCGACTTCATCCGCGCCAACTCGCGCTCCTGCGTCCGGATCCGCTGTCCGCAGCGCGAGCGGCTGCTCGACGTGCTGCACCAGGCCGGGATCACGGTCGTGGAGGCGGCCGGCGGGGCGCTGGAGGTGGCGGGCGGCAAGGCCGAGCAGATCGGTGAGCTGGCCGCGCGGTACGGGCTCGTGCTGCACGAGCTGAGCCCGCAGCAGGCCTCGCTGGAGGAGGCGTTCATGCGGCTGACGGCGGAAGCGGTGGAGTACCACTCGCGGACCGCTCCTCATCCCGCCCCGCAGGACTGGCGCGCCGGCTGGAAAGGGGCCTGAGCCATGGCGGCCGTCCAGGTCATCCGCTCCGAGTGGACCAAGATCCGGTCGGTGGCGTCCACCGTGTGGACGCTGTCGCTGGCCCTGGTGGTGACCGTCGCCCTCGGGATGCTGATCTCCGCACTGTCGAACAGCCAGTACGAGAACATGCCCGTGCGCGAGCGGCTCTCCTTCGACCCCACGGTGATCAGCTTCGCCGGCATGACCCTCGGCCAGCTCGCGATGATCGTGTTCGGTGTGCTGGTCGTCGCGAACGAGTACAGCACCGGCATGATCCGGGTGTCGCTGGCCGCGGTGCCGCGGCGCGGGGCCTTCCTGTCCGGCAAGGTCGTGGTGGCCGCCGCGCTGGCGCTGGCCGTCGGCATGGTC
Source organism: Streptomyces sp. NPDC025833 (assembly GCF_055558055.1). Taxonomy (NCBI): domain Bacteria; kingdom Bacillati; phylum Actinomycetota; class Actinomycetes; order Kitasatosporales; family Streptomycetaceae; genus Streptomyces; species Streptomyces sp. NPDC025833. The sequence continues at coordinate 43,863 of NZ_JBVHNF010000003.1, read as the reverse complement.
ACCAGCTTCGCCGCGTTCTTCCTCGGCCAGGCGATGCTCGGCCCGCACCGGGCCGCCATCGGCGACCCCGGAGTGCTGCGCGCGGTGTTCGGCGGCGGGCTGTACATGATGCTGATCGCGATGTTCTCGATGGGCGTCGCCGCGATGCTGCGCTCGCCGATGCTCTCCCTCGGCATCCTGATGCCGTTCTTCTTCCTGATCTCCAACATCCTCGGCAACGTGCCGGCGACGAAGCGGGTCGGCCGGTTCCTGCCGGACCAGGCGGGCAGCCGGATCATGCAGGTGGTGCCGCGCGTCGGGGACGACACCCCCTACGGGCCCTGGTCCGGGCTCGGCATCATGGTGCTGTGGGTGATCGCCGCGCTGGCGGGCGGCTACGTCCTCCTCAGGCGCCGGGACGCCCAGTAGGACCGCGGTCACCGAGGGTCGCGCCCCGGCTTTACCCTCTCTTGGGCGGAACCGTCAGCACCTCGATATCCTCCTAACCCTTACGGGGGCGTGTGCCCCGCTGTCCTGAACCTTTCGATGGGTGCGGAGCATGATCGAGGCTGTCGGCCTGACCAAGCACTACGGCGGCAAGACCGCCGTGTACAACCTTTCCTTCCAGGTGCGGCCGGGGGCCGTCACCGGCTTCCTCGGCCCGAACGGCTCGGGCAAGTCCACGACGATGCGGATGATCCTCGGGCTGGACAACCCCTCGTCCGGGTCGGTGACCATCGGCGGCCACCCGTACCGCAGGCTGCCCAACGCCCCCCGGCACGTCGGCGCGCTGCTCGACGCCAAGGCCGTGCACGGCGGCCGGACCGCCCGCAACCACCTGCTGAGCCTCGCCCAGCTCTCGGGCATCCCGGCCCGGCGCGTGGACGAGGTGCTCGGCGTCGTCGGCCTCCAGGAGGTGGCCCGCAAGCGCTCCAAGGGCTTCTCGCTCGGCATGGGCCAGCGCCTCGGCATCGCCGCCGCGCTGCTCGGCGACCCGCAGGTGCTGCTCTTCGACGAGCCGGTCAACGGCCTCGACCCCGAGGGCATCCTCTGGGTCCGCAACCTGATGAGAGCCCTCGCGGCCGAGGGCCGTACGGTCTTCGTCTCCTCCCACCTGATGAGCGAGATGGCGCTCACCGCCGACCACCTGATCGTCATCGGCCGCGGGCAGCTGCTGGCCGACATGAGCGTCAAGGACTTCATCTCGGCGAACTCGGCGGACTTCGCGCGCGTGCGCACGCCGGACACCGAGCCGCAGCTCCGCGAGAAGCTGTCCTCCGCGCTCGCCGAGGCCGGCGGCCACGTCATGCCGGAGCAGGACGGCGCGCTGCGGGTGACCGGGCTGCCGCTCCCCCGGATCAGCGACCTCGCGCACGACGCGGGCGTCCGGCTCTGGGAGCTGTCGCCGCACCAGGCGTCGCTGGAGGAGGCGTACATGCGGATGACGCAGGGCGCCGTGGACTACCGCTCGACCATCGACCAGAAGGCGGGCCTCCAGCAGCCGCTACCGCCCGGCGCCCAGCCGCCCGCGCCGGTGCCCGGCCAGGGCCAGCCCGGCTGGTACGCCCCGCCGCCGCCCCGGCAGAGCGGGCAGCCCTTCACCATGCCGGCCGCGCCCGCGGGGCCGTACGGCGCTCCGGGGGCGGCCCCGCAGCCCGACAACCCGTACGCCCGGCCGGGCGCCCCGGCCCAGCCGGCCGCGCCGCAGCAGCCCGCCCAGCCGCCGGCCCTGACCAAGGAGAGCCCGGCCACGCCGGCCCCGGCCGCCGCCCCGCAGGCTCCCGCCGCGGCTCCCCCGGCCCCCGCCGCCGGTACCGCCGCTCCCGCCCCCGCCGACCCGACCCAGCCCGAGGACGCCCGATGAGCACCCACCAGCCCCCGATGCCGCAGGCCCCGGCAGTCGCGCCCGGTGGGCCGTACCCCGGCTACACCTCCCCCATCCCGGTCGTGCGCACCCACCTCGGGCACGCGCTGGCCTCCGAGTGGACGAAGATCAAGTCGGTGCGCTCCACGATGTGGACGCTCGGCGTGTTCGCGGTGCTCGTCCTCGGCATCGGCCTGCTGGCCGGCGCGATGATCGACGCCCACTCCGACCCGGAGAGCCTGTCCGGCGAGAACCCGCTGTCGTTCGGCTTCTTCGGCCTGCTCCTCGGCAGCATCTGCATCATCACGCTCGGCGTGCTGACCACGGCCTCCGAGTACGGCACGGGCATGATCCGCACGACGATGACCGCGTGCCCCAGCCGGTCCCGGGTGCTCGCCGCGAAGTCGATCGTGTTCTTCCTCGTCGCCTTCGTCGCGACGCTGGTCACGTCCGGCTTCGTGGCCCTGGTCCAGGTGTCCATGCTGGAGAGCTCCGGCGCCCGCACCCCGTCCGGCTCGGACTGGTTCAAGGCCACCGTCGGCATCAGCCTCTACATGGCGCTGCTCGGACTGCTCTCGCTGCTCATCGGCTCGGTCATCCGGCACTCCGCGGGCGCCATCACCATCATGATCGGCGTACTGCTCGCCCCGCTGGTGCTCGCGCTGTTCATGGCGACGGACTCGCTCAGCAAGCTGCGCGACTGGCTCTTCGAGTACTCGATCCCGAGCCAGCTCAGCGTCTTCTACTCGACCTCCCCGGGCCAGTCCGGCCCGACCGGCTGGGACCCGCTGTGGATCATGCTCGGCCTGTCGGCGGCCGTGTACGCGGGCGCGTACGCGCTGCTGCGGGCCCGGGACGTGTGACGCCCGCCCCCTACGGAACGCCCTAGAACCTGGGCGCGTTACGGGACCGCTGCACCCGCGTGGTGCGGCGGTCCTTCGCGTTCCAGCACGCCTTGTGCCAGTGCCGGCGGTCGTCGACGCCCGCGTGCTCCGGCCAGGCCACCACGTGCGGAACGCCGGAGAGGATCAGCTGGTCGCAGCCCGGGCAGCGGTAGGTCTTGCCCTGCGCGCCGGCCCCGGCGACATGCCGTACGCTCCAGTCCTCGCCCTGCCAGCTCTCCGTGGACTGCCAGCCGCCGTACCGGCCGGCGTGGTCGTCCTCGGCGCTCCGGCCCGACGATCCGGCTGCCTTCGGTCGGTTGTGACGCGGTGACACGGGACACCTCTCGGGGCTGTACGGGGACGGGGGCCACGTCCCAGCCTACGCGCCGCCGGCCGGGGTACGCGTACGGAACCAACCCGTGCAAGTCCCCCTCAGCAGCGACTCATTCTGCAGACAATCGGCAAATCCCTCCGCCGCACCGTGTCCTGGGCACGTGTCAGACGGTTATGCCGGGCGGGGGAGCTCCGGGTCGGAGCCAAGGAAGCAGGAAGACGATGCGCGTAGGAAGTTTTGTGCTGGCCGCCCAGTTCCCGGGCCAGGGTCCGGGTGAGGCGCTGCACCGGGCGGTCCGCTCGGCCGAGGTCGCCGAGGAGGCCGGTCTCGACGCGGTGTGGCTGGCCGAGCACCACTTCGTGCCCTACGGCACGTGCCCGTCCGCGATCACCCTGGCCGCGCTGCTGCTCGGCCGCACCCGCCGCATCCGGGTCGGCACGGCGGTGAGCGTCCTGCCCACCGCCCACCCGGTCGCCCTCGGCGAGCAGGCCGCGCTGCTGCACCTGACCAGCGGCGGGCGGTTCACGCTGGGCGTCGGGCGCGGCGGCCCCTGGGTGGACCTGGAGGTGTTCGGAATGGGCCTGGAGGCGTACGAACACGGGTTCCCGGAGTCCCTCGATCTGCTGCTGCGCTGGCTGGGCGAGCCCGCCGTGGCCGCCTCCGGCGAGCGGTTCTCCTTCCGCGAGGTGCCGGTGGTGCCCCGCCCGTCGGAGGCCCTGACGGAGGCCCCCGGCCCGGAGGTCGTGGTCGCCTGCACCTCGCCGTCGAGCGTCCGGCTGGCCGCCGAACGCGGACTGCCGATGCTGCTCGGCATGCACGTCGGGGACGAGGAGAAGGCCGAGATGATCGCGCTGTGGCGGCGCTGCGCCTCCTCGGCGGGCCGGCCCGGCGAGGAGATCGAGGGCGCCGCCCACGTCTCCGCCGGGGTCTGCCAGCTCGCCGACCGCCGCACGGACGCGACGGAGGCGCTGCTGAAGGCCATGCCGGGCTGGCTGCGGCAGGGGCTCGACGCCCATGTGACGGTGGACGGACGGGCGCGCGCGATGCGCGACCCGTACGCCTACACCGAACTCCTCTGCGGCCTGCACCCCGTGGGCCCGCCGCGGCTCGCCGCCGACCGGCTCGCCGCCACCTCGGAGCGCACCGGCATCACCCGCTTCGCCCTCCTGGTGGAGGGCTCGGGCGACCTCGCGGCCACCGAGGAGAACCTGCGGCGCCTCGGCACCGAGGTACTGCCCCGGCTGCGCTGAACGGCCCCGAGGCGCGGGCCGTCCGCGAGCCTGCCGCCCCGGTGACGCGTGCACCTCCCACCGGGGAGCGGCAAGCCGACCGCTCTCCGTCCCGCGCCCCGGGCCGCACCGCGGCCGGGCGTCAGCAGTCCCGGAACTCCGGCGACTGGTTCAGCAGTTGGCTGCGCACCGACGTGAAGCGGGCCAGCGTCTCGTCCACCGAGGCGTCCGGCGGGAAGACCGCCACGCGGTGGCAGTTCTGGAAGGCGAGCCGCACGCCGAAGTGCCGCTGGAGCGCGCCGCGGATGGCGTCACTCGCGAGCGCACGCAGCAGCTGGCCCCGGGCCTGCTCGTCCGGCGGGGGCGTCTGGTTGTCGGCGAAGGGTCCGCCGTCCACCTTCAGCTGGGCCACCAGGGAGCTGATCATCTCCCATGCGTAGGGCAGGGAGGTCCGGACGCAGTCGACGAATTCTGCTTCGTCGACCTCGCCTCGCTCGGCCTGTTCGAGTAGGGCCGGTGAGACGTCGAGCGACATGGGTTCTCCTCTCGCACCCCCGAGGCGCAGGGGTTGCCGGACAGATAAGGGAGTTCGCGATGTCGATCACGCTCGGTACCGGGTCCGCAACCTCCCGTTCCCTACGGTAGGCAACCGTCGGTGACCACACCAGCAGAATGCGTATATGGAACGATCCCGTTGCGCCCACAATCGGCCAGGGATGAACAAGAGTTTCCAGGGACAAATGGGGCGATGCGTCGGCAGCGGGACGGGCGGATCGCGAGCACCCGCGGCCGTCGAGTAGCGTTGCCGACCATGCGTCTCGTCATTGCCCGATGCTCGGTCGACTACGCCGGCCGGCTCACCGCCCACCTGCCCTCGGCGCCCCGACTGATCCTGGTCAAGGCGGACGGCAGCGTCTCCATCCACGCCGACGACCGGGCCTACAAGCCGCTCAACTGGATGTCGCCGCCCTGCACCCTGAAGGAGGGCTCGGGCGAGGACGAAGGCGTGTGGACCGTCGTCAACAAGGCGGGCGAGAAACTGATCATCACGATGGAGGAGATCCTCCACGACTCCTCGCACGAACTCGGTGTGGATCCCGGCCTGATCAAGGACGGCGTGGAAGCGCACCTCCAGGAACTGCTCGCCGACCGCATCGAGACGCTGGGCGAGGGCTACACCCTCATCCGCCGCGAGTACATGACCGCGATCGGCCCGGTGGACATCCTGTGCCGGGACGCGGACGGCGGGACCGTCGCGGTGGAGATCAAGCGCCGGGGCGAGATCGACGGTGTGGAGCAGCTCACGCGCTACCTGGAGCTGCTGAACCGCGATCCGCACCTGGCCCCGGTCCGCGGCGTATTCGCCGCGCAGGAGATCAAGCCGCAGGCCCGCGTCCTCGCCACCGACCGCGGCATCAACTGCCAGATCCTGGACTACAACGCCCTGCGCGGCATCGAGGACGACAAACTGCGCCTGTTCTAGCCCGCGGCGCGACTCCCCGCCCCGGCACCCGGCCCCGGCATCCGCGGCCGGATGCCGGGGCGCCGCCGTTCCGGGGCGGGGACGGGCCCCGGGCGGGCGGCGGCCGTCAGATCGTGGTGACGCCCGTCCCCGGGGTGCCCTGCGGCGCCGACGCGCTGCTCGACGTGCCCCCGGCGGAGCCTTCCGTGCCGCCCGTCGTGGTCCCGGCGGTGTCGCCGCCCGTGGTGTCGCCCGTGGTGCCGGTCGAGCCGCCCGCCGCGCCCCCGTCGGCCGTACCGCCCGTGGTGCCGGTCGAGCCGCCCGTGGACCCGCCGGTGGTCCCGCCCGTGGACCCGCCGGTGCCGCCACCGGTGCCGGTGGAGCCGCCGGTGCCGCCCGTGGCCGTACCGCCCGTGCCGCCCCCCGTCGGGTCGCCCGTGCCACCCGTGCCGCCCGTCGAGCCGCCGCCGGACGCGTCGCCGCCGGTGGTGCCGCCGGTCGGCTCCCCCGAGGTACCGCCGCTCGGCGAACCGCTCGACGAGCCGCCCGATCCGGACGGGTCGGGCGACTGCGACGGCGCACCGGACGACGAGTCGGGGCCGGACGGGTCGGCGCTCTCCGACGGCCGGGCCGTGCTCGCGGGCGGCGCCGGGTCCCCCGCCGGGTCGAAGCCGCCGCCGGACCCGGTCTCGGCCGGCCGGACGGCGTCCTCACCGGTGCCGCCGTCGCCGCCGGCGTCGGTCGGTCCCGCCTCCGTGCCGCCGTCCCCCAGGTCCTGGCTCACCGACGGGTTGTCCTCCACCTTGCCCGCCGGGTTGCCGTCGCCGTCCCCGCCGGACGTCATGCCGAGCGTGATGACGGTGCCGAGCACGGCGGCGAGCAGCGCTCCCGAGCCGACGGCCACCAGGTTGCGCCGGACCAGGCTCCGGACCCCGCCCGCCCGCGCCGGCACCCGCGGTATCCGCTGGGTGGCCAGGGTGTCGCCCGCGGGGACGTACGGCACCGGCGCCGACATCTCCCGCCGTACCTCCGGCACCGCGTCCGCGGTGAGCGCCGGCAGCCCGGGCGCCGTGCCGGAGCGGTCGGCGAGCAGCGCCAGGGCGCGCCGGCCGGCGACCGCGCCCCGCTTGTCGGCGAGGGCGCCGCGCAGCGCGCCCGACGCCTCCAGCTCGGCGCGGGCCCGGTCGAACTGTCCGGCACAGAGCGCGAGTATGCCCAGTTCGTGGTGGAAATAGGCTTGTTCGGGCACCTCACCGGTGATCCGGGAGGCCTCCGAGCCGGACCGCAGGGCCCGTTCCCAGGCGCTCCAGTGCAGTCCGGCGGCGAACGCGGGCGCGGCCGTGCGGGCCAGCCGTACCGCCCCGCCCTCCTCGTCGGCGTCCTGGGGCGTGCGCGGTACGACGGCGGCCAGCGCGGCCAGGACCGCGTCGGCCTCGGCGCAGACCCGGTCCGGGGTGACCGAGGGGTGGCCGGCCCACCAGGAGTAGTGCCGGGCGGCGGTCAGGGCGTGCCCGGCGGCGTCGTCGGCGTACCCGGCGGCCTCCAGCTGGGTCTGCACACCGGCCGCGAGCCGGTAGCGGGAGCCGACCGGGGAGACCAGGCCGCAGCTCGCCAGTTCGCCGAGCGCGGCGTCGGCGTGGGTGTCGCCCACCAGCGCGGGCAGGTGCGCCTGGTGCGGGACCTCGCCGCCGAGGGCGACCGCGAAGCGCAGGGCGGCGCGGGCGGCCGGGGTGAGCCGGGAGGCGAGCAGCGGGGCGGGGGCCGCGGCCTCGCCGAGGGACGGCAGCGGCACGTCGTCCGCCGGTTCCCCGGGCGGGTCCGCGGCCGGGCGCGCGTCCTCGAAGACGCCGTACTCGTCCGTGTCCTCGGGCTCGGACCCGGCCCGCAGTTCGTCGCGCTGCCGCAGCAGGGCGCCCGCCTGGACGAAGCGCAGGGGCAGTCCCTCGGACTCGAACCACAGGTCGCCCGCCCAGTTGGCCTCCTCCTCGGTGAGCACCCGGCCGACGCTCCGCTCCAGGATCTCCACGCCGGCGGCACGGTCGAGGCCGGCCAGGAAGACCTCCTCGACCTCCGACTCGGCCAGGGGCGCGGGCACGCCGGGGGCAGCGCCGAGCACGAAGGCGCACTCGGGGGTGGCGTCGAGGAACCCGGCGAGGGCGGTGCCGCCGAACTCCAGGTCGTCCAGGACGACGACCGCGCCGATCTCCCGGACGCAGGCGGCCAGTTCCGCGGGGTCCGGGCGGTACCGGGGGGCGTCGTACACGGCGTGGAACAGGTCGTGCAGGAGGTCGGACGCCGTGCGGTGGAAACCGTCGAGCCGGACGACTCCGTCGGGGGCGAGGTCGAGGCAGTCCTCGGCGACCAGGTCGAGCAGGGCCGTGCGGCCGGAGCCCGCGGGGCCGGTGACGCGGACCGAGCGGCCGGCGGCCAGGAGGCGGGTCAGGCGCTCGCGTTCGTCCTGGCGTTCCAGCAGGGACGGCGCGGGCCGCGCGGGTCCGGGCGGCACCGGCGGGCGGGCGGCGCGCTCGGCCTCGTCGCGCTCGCCGGGGGCGCGCTTGCGGGGCCTGCCGGGGAGTTGGGCCGGCGGGCAGGGTTCTATCTCGCTGCCGTCGACCGGGTTGACGGTGACCTGGAGTTCACCGGCGACGAGTTGTGCCATGCGCGCGGGCACGGGCGAGCCGGGGGCGAGGTCGGAGGCGAGGGCGTCCCGGGGCGGGCGGCGGCCGTGCGTCCGGCCGTGTTCCCCGGCTCCCGGTTCGATCGGGTCGATCGGGTCGATCGGGTCCGTCTTGTCGATCGGATCCATGGGTTCCAGCCCCCAAAAGCGTCGTGTGCCCGTGAATTCGGCCCTCCCGGCCTTGTCGCACACCGCGCTGTCGCTTCTGGTCCGGGCCCGCTCGGTCGAGGGTTGCGAGGTGGCGGGCGACCGCACCCTAATCCTTCGGCCAGTATCTCCGACAGGGCGGGGTGCCGTGCGGTCCGAGACGTCACGGTCTCATGAGGATTGCCCCGCCGTGCGCTCGGGCAGCAGCGCCCGGGGCCCGCCCGCGGGCCGTCGCGAGCGGCTCAGACGCGGGGCAGCGACTCCACGCCGATGCCGCCCTCGATGGCGAGGATGCGGTGCAGCCGGGTGGCGACGAGCAGGCGCTGCATCTGCGGGGGTACGTCGCGCAGCACCAGGCGGCGCCCGCAGCGGCCGGCCCGCCGGTGGGCGCCCATGATCACCCCGAGCCCGGTGGCGTCCCAGGAGTCCAGTTCGGACAGGTCGAGCACCAGGTCGCCGATCCCGGTGTCGACGGCCGAGTGCAGGGCCGTACGGGCGTCCGCCGCGCTGCGGACGTCGAGGCGGCCCCCGACGACCAGCTCGGCATGGTCGCCCCTGATGTGCATATGCGCTCCCCGTTGAGTGCGGTTGGCGTGCTCCGTGACGGTGCTGTGCACCTTCTGACTGCGCGAGTGGCGATACGGTTGCTGTTTGTAAGCGAACCGATACCGAATTCACCCACGGGGGTGAAAACTCCCGGGGTCGTCGGACGTCGGCGGGCCGGCTCGGTAGGTGCTCGGTGCGTACTCAGTACGTGTAGAAGCCCTGCCCGCTCTTGCGGCCGATGTCACCGGCGTCCACCATCCGGCGCATCAGCTCCGGCGGGGCGAACTTCTCGTCCTGGGTCTCGGTGTAGATGTTGCCGGCGGCGTGCAGCAGGATGTCGACGCCGGTGAGGTCCGTGGTGGCGAGCGGGCCCATGGCGTGGCCGAAGCCGAGCTTGCAGGCGAGGTCGATGTCCTCGGCGGTCGCGACGCCGGACTCGTAGAGCTTGACGGCCTCCACCACGAGGGCCGAGATCAGCCGGGTGGTGACGAAGCCGGCCACGTCGCGGTTGACGACGATGCAGGTCTTGCCGACGGACTCGGCGAACTCGCGGGCGGTGGCCAGGGTTTCGTCGCTCGTCTTGTAGCCGCGGACCAGCTCGACGAGCTTCATCATCGGCACGGGCGAGAAGAAGTGCACGCCGACGACCCGCTCGGGGTGCTCGGTGGCCGCCGCGATCTTGGTGATCGGGATGGCGGAGGTGTTGGAGGCGAGCACGGCGTCCGGGCGCACGATCTTGTCGAGCGCGCGGAAGATCTCGTGCTTGACCTCCAGCTTCTCGAAGACGGCCTCCACGACGACGTCGGCGTCGGCGGCGGCGTCCAGGTCGGTGGTCGGGGTGATGCGCGCGAGGGCGGCCTCGGCGTCCTCGGCCGTCAGCCTGTCCTTGGCGACGAACCTGTCGTAGCTGGCCCTGATGCCGTCGGTGCCGCGCTTCAGTGCCTCGTCGGTGACGTCCCGCAGGACGACCTCCCAGCCCGCCTGCGCGGAGACCTGGGCGATGCCGGAACCCATGAGACCGGCCCCGATGACGGCGAGCTTCCGTGCCACTCCGACTCCCTGAACACTCTGGACATCTGCTTCTTCGGCGGACCATAGCGCTCGCGCGACCACTTGAGGACGGTAAGTAATGCGTGTCACTGTCTCAGGGGGTGAGACCCCGGTCACGTCCCGCGCGCCGGGCGCGGCGGCCGTCCCGCCGGCCGGCCCGGTGGCATTCCGGCCGCAATGGCCGAAGCGTCAAATCCTCCCCGGTTCGGGCCGGTTGGCGCTCCGCCGCGACCCGGCCCGGCGGCGGGCGCGGACCGCCCTGACGGGCGCCCGGCCGGGGGCGGCGGGAGCCCGAACGTCCAGCCCGCCACCCGGACGGCGTAGTTGGGCACCGCCTCGCCCGACAGGTGCACGACGCCGTCCGGGAGGGCGAGCGCCCGTCGAGCACTTCCGGCCGACGACCGCCCCGCCCCGTTCGAGGACGGCCCGTACCTCCGGGCCGGGCGCCCCCGCCCCTCGCGCCGTTCCGCGACCCGATGGACGCCGTCCGTGACACCGGCGCCGGGCAGTGCACGAGCGCGCACGCGCCGTACGGCGCCCGGCCGCCGCCGGGGCCTTGAGCGGCGGGGACGGGTGTTCCGCACGGCCGGGGGCTAACTACGCTGTCCGCATGGTCAATCTGACACGCATCTACACGAGGACCGGCGACCAGGGCACCACCCACCTCGGTGACATGAGCCGGGTGCCCAAGACGGATCTGCGGATCTCGGCCTACGCGGACGCCAACGAGGCCAACGCGGTGATCGGCACCGCCCTGGCCCTGGGCGGCCTGGAGGAGGAGATCGCCGCGGTCCTCACGCGGGTCCAGAACGACCTGTTCGACGTCGGCGCGGACCTGTCGACGCCGGTGGTGGAGGACCCGAAGTATCCGCCGCTGCGGGTGGAGCAGTTCTACGTGGACCGGCTGGAGGCGGACTGCGACCGCTTCAACGACCGGCTGGAGAAGCTGCGCTCCTTCATCCTGCCGGGCGGCACGCCGGGTGCGGCCCTGCTCCACCAGGCGTGCACGGTCGTCCGCCGGGCCGAGCGTTCCACCTGGGCGGCCCTGGAGGCGCACGGCGAGACGATGAACCCGCTCACCGCGACCTACCTCAACCGCCTCTCCGACCTGCTGTTCATCCTGGCCCGCTGCGCCAACCTGGAGACCGGTGACGTGCTGTGGGTGCCGGGCGGGGAGCGCTGAGCCTCCGGCGGCGCCGCCCGGCCGTTCACCGCTTCGCCGGTTCCTTCTTCGGGAAGAGGGTGTAGCTGCCGGCGATGACCACGTTGATGCCGATCACCCAGAGCATGCGCGCCTGCCAGGCCCGCAGCGAACCGGTGTCGCCGTCGTCGCCCACGTACCAGGCGGCGCCCTGGAGCAGGGCGATGGCGACCGCGCACGCCAGGATCCAGCGGCCGGCGACCTTCCACTCGTGCACCGCGCGGGCCGTGCCGTACCGGGGCGGCCCGACCGGGGGCGGACCGCCGGCGAAGCGGTGGGCCACCCGGGCGTCCGCCCACCTGATGGTGGAGTGGCCGAGTCCGACCGTGAAGCCGATGTAGACCGCGGCGAGGCCGTGCCGCCAGTCCGGGGCGGCGCCGTTCCTGAGGTCGATCACGGTGACGACGAGGAGCACGACCTCCAGGAGCGGCTCGCACAGCAGCAGGGCCAGGCCGGTGCGGCGCATCCGCAGCCCGTACCGGAAGGCCAGTCCGGCCGCCAGCAGCACCCAGAAGGCCACCTCGCAGGCGATGATCAGTCCGACGATCACGGTTCGCTCCCCTCGTTCACCCTTCCAGGCTCCCGCGGACCGGCGCGCGGTTCGTCGTCGCCGCAGAGGAGACCGCCGTAAGCGAAAGTCGCAGCCGGGGACCCTCCCCGGGGCGCAGGCACGCCGGCCGGTGGCCGTGTTGGATGGGGGCATGCCCCTCGCACTCCCCCGCCCGCACCGCGACGACTGGCGCATCGCCGCGGGCGGACTGGCCGGCGGGGTGCTGCTGTGGGCGCTCGGCATCCACCCCCGCATCGCCGGGGACGCCCTGGTGCTGTGGCACGCGCCCTGGGCCCCGCTGGTGCCGCTGGCCGTGACGGCCGGCTGCGAGCCGCTGCGCCGCATCGCGCCCCGCGCCGGTGTGCTGATCGGCACGGCGGCGCTGGTCCTCGACACGGTGACCCTGGGCAGCATCGTCACGCTCGTGCTGTACACGGACCTGATGTACGCGGCCGTGCTGTACGGCACCCCGGCCGCCGCGCGCCGCATCCCCTGGGTGACGGGGATGCTGACGGTGGTGGCCGCGATCGTGCCCGCCGCGCTGTGGCGGAACCCGCAGGGGCTGCTGATCGGGGTGGGCGTCGGGGTGGTCGCGTTCGGGCCGGCCGCCACCGGCGTGCTCGTGCGGGACCACCGCGACGCCGCCGAGGCCGCCCGGCTGCGCGCCGAACAGACCGCGCTGCTGGCCGAGATGGACCGTTCGCAGGCGGTCGTCGCCGAGCGGTCGCGGATGGCGCGCGAGCTGCACGACATGGTCGCCAACCACCTGTCCGCCATCGCCATCCACTCCACGGCGGCGCTCTCCATCGACGACCCCGGGACCACCCGGGACGCGCTGTCCGTCATCCGCGAGAACAGCGTGGCGGGGCTGGCCGAGATGCGCCGGCTGATCGGCATCCTGCGGGACGGCTCCGGCGACCGGGAGCCCGCCGCGTCCCCCACGCTCGACGGCCTCGGGGCACTGGTCGACGGCGCCCGCGCCAACGGCCTGGCGGTGGAGCTCGACGCGGGGCACGGCAAGGTGCCGGCGCCGGTCGAGCTGGCGGCCTACCGGATCGTGCAGGAGGCGCTGACCAACGCCCTCAAGCATGCCGCCGAGGGAGGCGTCGAGGTCTTCCTCCGCCAGGCGGACGGGGCGCTGGACGTCCGGGTGAGCAGCCCCTACCGGCCCGGTGACGTCCCCCGGGCGCCCGGTGCCGGTCAGGGCCTGACCGGGATGCGGGAGCGCGCCGCGCTGCTCGGCGGCACGTTCGAGGCCGGGCCCCGGGGCGGCCGGTGGACCGTACGGGCCGTTCTTCCGCTCACCGAAGGAGATCCCCGGTGATCCGTGTCCTGGTCGCCGAGGACCAGTCGGCCGTCCGGGCCGGGCTCGTCCTGATCCTGCGCAGCGCGCCGGACATCGACGTGGCCGGTGAGGCGGCGGACGGTGAGCGGGCGGTCGAGCTGGCCCGGAGCCTGCGGCCCGACGTGGTGCTGATGGATGTGCAGATGCCGCGGCTGGACGGGGTGTCCGCGACCCGGCGGATCGTCGACGAGGGGCTCGCCGACGTGCTGGTGCTGACCACGTTCGACCTGGACGAGTACGTGTTCGGGGCGCTGCGGGCGGGGGCGGCCGGGTTCCTGCTGAAGCACGCCGAGGCGCGGGACCTGCTCGCGGCGGTGCGGACGGTGGCGCGCGGGGAGGGGATCGTGGCGCCGGCCGTGACCCGGCGGCTGATCGCCGAGTTCGCCTCGACGCCGGTCCGCCGCCCCGAGGCCGGGAGGACCGTCCTGGACGGTCTCACTCCGCGGGAGCGGGAGGTACTCGGGTGCATCGGTGAGGGGCTGTCGAACGCGGAGACCGCGGCCCGGCTGGACATGGCGGAGGGAACGGTGAAAACGCACGTCAGCCGCCTGCTGGCCAAGCTGGAGCTGCGCAGCCGGGTGCAAGCGGCCGTTCTTGCGAGAGAGTTGGGGCTGTAGCGGAGCCGCCTCCGAGAATGGTCCAGACCTATTGACGAGTGGTCCAGACCTTTCTACCCTCGCAGCACTTGGGGCGTGAAGGCTCAGTCACGTCCCGGACACCCCCGATGACGAGGAGGCGCACCATGCGCTTCAGACACAGAGCCGCGGCGGCGTTCGCGACCCTGCTGCTCCCCATGGCCGGCGCGGTCGGTCTGGCGAGCGACGCCCAGGCCGCGGGCAACGCCACGGCCACCTTCACCAAGACCAGCGACTGGGGCACCGGCTTCGGCGGCCAGTGGACCGTCAAGAACACCGGCACCAGCGCCATCAGCTCCTGGACCATCGAGTGGGACTTCCCCTCGGGCACCAAGGCCGGCTCGGCCTGGGACGCCACGGTCACCAACTCCGGTGACCACTGGACCGCCAAGAACGTCGGCTGGAACGGCAACATCGCCCCCGGTGCCTCCGTCTCCTTCGGCTTCAACGGCACGGGCTCCGGCGCCCCGCTGAACTGTAAGCTGAACGGCGACAGTTGTGACGGCGCCACGGTCCCCGGCGACGCCGCCCCGTCGGCCCCCGGCACCCCGACCGCCTCCTCCGTCACCGACACCTCGGTGAAGCTCTCCTGGAGCGCGGCCACCGACGACAAGGGCGTCAAGAACTACGACGTCCTGCGCGACGGCAAGAAGGTCTCCACGGTCACCACCACGTCGTACACCGACACCGGTCTGACCGCGGGCACCGACTACTCCTACACCGTGCAGGCCCGCGACACCGCCGACCAGACCGGTCCGGTCAGCGGCGCCGTCAAGGTGCACACCACGGGTGGCGGCGGACAGCCCCAGCCCTCCGGTGACAAGATCAAGCTCGGCTACTTCACCGAGTGGGGCATCTACGGCCGGAACTACAACGTCAAGAACCTGGTGACGTCCGGTTCCGCCGCGAAGATCACGCACATCAACTACGCCTTCGGCAACGTCACCGGCGGCAAGTGCACGATCGGTGACTCCTACGCCGACTACGACAAGGCGTTCACCGCCGACAACTCGGTCAGCGGCGTCGCCGACACGTGGGACCAGCCGCTGCGCGGCAACTTCAACCAGCTGCGCCAGCTGAAGGCCAAGTACCCGAAGATCAAGATCCTGTGGTCCTTCGGTGGCTGGACCTGGTCCGGCGGCTTCGGTGACGCGGCCAAGAACCCGGCGGCCTTCGCGCAGTCCTGCTACGACCTGGTCGAGGACCCGCGCTGGGCCGATGTCTTCGACGGCATCGACATCGACTGGGAGTACCCGAACGCCTGCGGTCTCACCTGTGACACCAGCGGCCCGGCCGCCTACAAGAACCTGATGGCCGCGCTGCGCGCCAAGTTCGGTTCCAACAACCTCATCACCGCCGCCACCACGGCCGACGCCACCACCGGCGGCAAGATCGACGCCGCCGACTACGCGGGCGCCGCGCAGTACCTCGACTGGTACAACGTGATGACGTACGACTTCTTCGGTGCCTGGGACGCGAAGGGCCCGACCGCCCCGCACTCCCCGCTGACCTCGTACAGCGGCATCCCGAAGGAGGGCTTCACCACCGCCGACGCGATGGCGAAGTTCAAGGCGATCGGCGTTCCCGCCAAGAAGCTGCTCATCGGCATCGGCTTCTACGGCCGCGGCTGGACCGGCGTCACCCAGGACGCTCCCGGCGGCACCGCCACCGGCGCCGCTCCCGGCACCTACGAGGCGGGCATCGAGGACTACAAGGTCCTGAAGACGTCCTGCCCGGTCACCGGCACCATCGCCGGCACCGCGTACGCCAAGTGCGGCAGCAACTGGTGGTCCTACGACACCCCCGCCACCATCAAGAACAAGATGGCCTGGGCCAACAGCCAGGGCCTCGGCGGCGCCTTCTTCTGGGACTTCACCGGCGACACCGCCAACGGTGAACTCGTGAGCGCCATCAGCGACAACCTGTAGGGAAGCCCCGCGGGGAAACCCGCAGGGAAAGCACCAAGCGACCCTGTCGCTCCCCCGGACCCCGTCCGGGGGAAACCCACACAGCGGGTGAACGTGGCTACGCCACGTTCACCCGCTGTCCTGGTGGGGCCGCCTCCAGCCAGGCGAGGAACCCGGTCAGCGCGTCTTCGCTCATGGCCAGTTCGAGGCGCGTGCCCCGGTGCGCACAGGCGAGGACCACCGCGTCGGAGAGCAGCGCCAGCTCCTCCTCGCCCTCGGGCAGCCGGCGTCCGGCCACCTCGATCTGCGCCCGCTCCAGGACGCGGCGGGGGCGGACGGCGTACGAGAAGACCCGGTACCACTCGATGCGGTCGCCGTTGTAGCGGGCCACGCCGTAGTTCCAGCCCTTGCCCCCGGCGTCCGGTTTCTCCGGCACGTCCCAGCGCAGCGAGCAGTCGAAGGTGCCACCGGAGCGCTGGATGAGCCTGCGGCGCAGGCCGAACAGGAACAGTCCCGCCACCACGAGCGCGACCACGATCCCGCACACAGTCAGAGCGAGGACCATCGGCACCGACCTCCTCGTCTCCCGGGCAGCTGCGCTGCTCTCGTCACTGGGTAATGAAACCTAAAAAACGCCCACATCTGCCTCAGCCGCGACCGGCACCGGATTGCTCCGGGCCGGCCGCGGCTGAGTGACGTCAACGTACCGTGCGACTGGGTCAGCGCCCCGTCGCCGCACGCAGGCGGACATCCGCGCGGCGTTCGGCGGCGGCATCGCCCTCCGCCTTCGCGCGCTCCAGTTCCCGCTCCGTGCGCTGGACATCGATCTCGTCCGACAGTTCGGCGATCTCGGCCAGCAGGGACAGCTTGTCGTCCGCGAACGAGATGAAACCGCCGTGCACCGCGGCGACGACCGTTCCACCATCACTCGTACGGATGGTCACCGGGCCCGACTCCAGCACACCGAGCAGCGGCTGGTGACCGGGCATGACGCCGATGTCGCCGGACGTGGTGCGCGCGACGACCAGGGTGGCCTCGCCGGACCAGACCTGGCGGTCCGCGGCGACCAGCTCGACGTGCAGCTCAGCAGCCAAGGGTGGCTCCTCGGGTCACCACCCGGCCGTAGTGCCGGGTGTTGGGGTCAATTCTAGTAGGCGTGACAGAGGGGGCGGGACGCGCCCGCCCCCTCAGACGAGCACGGGGCTCAGGAGACGCCCAGCTCCTTGGCGTTGGCCTTGAGGTCCTCCAGGCCACCGCACATGAAGAACGCCTGCTCGGGGAAGTGGTCGTACTCACCGTCGCAGATCGCGTTGAACGCGGCGATCGACTCGTCGAGCGGCACGTCCGAACCGTCCACGCCGGTGAACTGCTTGGCGACGTGGGTGTTCTGGGACAGGAAGCGCTCCACACGACGGGCACGGTGGACGACGAGCTTGTCCTCTTCGCCCAGCTCGTCGATACCGAGGATCGCGATGATGTCCTGGAGGTCCTTGTACTTCTGCAGGATCGTCTTCACGCGCATGGCCGCGTTGTAGTGATCCGCCGTGATGTAGCGCGGGTCCAGGATCCGGGACGTGGAGTCCAGCGGGTCCACGGCCGGGTAGATGCCCTTCTCGGAGATCGGACGGGAGAGAACCGTCGTCGCGTCGAGGTGGGCGAAGGTGGTGGCCGGGGCCGGGTCGGTCAGGTCGTCCGCGGGGACGTAGATCGCCTGCATCGAGGTGATCGAGTGACCGCGGGTCGACGTGATGCGCTCCTGGAGGAGGCCCATCTCGTCGGCCAGGTTCGGCTGGTAACCCACCGCGGACGGCATGCGGCCGAGCAGCGTGGAGACCTCGGAACCGGCCTGCGTGAAGCGGAAGATGTTGTCGATGAAGAACAGCACGTCCTGCTTCTGGACGTCACGGAAGTACTCGGCCATGGTCAGGCCGGCCAGCGCGACGCGCAGACGGGTGCCCGGGGGCTCGTCCATCTGGCCGAAGACCAGGGCGGTCTTGTCGATGACGCCCGAGTCCGACATCTCCTCGATGAGGTCGTTGCCCTCACGGGTGCGCTCACCGACACCGGCGAACACGGAGACACCGTCGTGGTTGTTGGCGACGCGGTAGATCATCTCCTGGATGAGCACCGTCTTGCCGACGCCGGCACCGCCGAACAGGCCGATCTTGCCGCCCTTGACGTACGGGGTCAGCAGGTCGATGACCTTGACGCCGGTCTCGAACATCTCCGTCTTCGACTCGAGCTCGTCGAAGTTCGGGGCCTTGCGGTGGATGCCCCAGCGCTCGCCCTCGTAGCGCTCGTCGACGTTGAGCACCTCACCGAGGGTGTTGAACACCTTACCCTTGGTGAAGTCGCCGACGGGCACCGTGATGGAGTTGCCCGTGTCGACCACCACGGCCTGGCGGACCAGACCGTCGGTGGGCTGCATGGAGATGGTGCGGACCAGGCCGTCACCCAGGTGCTGGGCGACCTCCAGGGTCAGCGTCTTCCTCTCGCCGGCGTTGGCCGGGTCGGCCACCTCGACGTGAAGGGCGTTGTAGATGTCCGGCATCGCGTCGACGGGGAACTCCACGTCGACGACCGGGCCGATGACCCGGGCGACGCGGCCCGTGGCCGCCGCGGTCTCAACAGTGGTGGTCATTATCGGTCACTCCCCGCGGTCGCGTCGGCCAGGGCGCTGGCGCCTCCGACGATCTCGCTGATTTCCTGGGTGATTTCGGCCTGGCGGGCCGCGTTGGCAAGACGGGACAGCGTGTTGATCAGCTCGCCCGCGTTGTCGGTGGCCGACTTCATCGCGCGCCGCGTGGCGGCGTGCTTCGAAGCGGCCGACTGGAGCAGCGCGTTGTAGATCCGGCTCTCCACGTAGCGCGGGAGCAGGGCGTCGAGGACGTCCTCCGCCGACGGCTCGAAGTCGTAGAGCGGGAGGATCTCGCCCTGCGGCTTGGCCTCCTGCGCGACCTCGTCGAGGCGCAGCGGCAGCAGCCGGGCGTCGAGCGCCGTCTGCGTCATCATCGAGACGAACTCGGTGAAGACCATGTGGAGCTCGTCCACGCCGCCCTCGGCGGTGTCCTTCTCGATCGCCTCGATCAGGGGCGCCGCCACCTTCTTGGCGTCCGCGTACGACGGCTCGTCGGTGAAGCCCGACCACGACTCCGAGACCTTGCGCTCACGGAAGTTGTAGTGGGCGACACCGCGCCGGCCGACGATGTACGTGTCGACCTGCTTGCCCTCGCGCTCCAGGCGCGCGGTGAGCTGCTCCGCCGCCTTGATGGCGTTGGAGTTGAAGGCACCGGCCAGACCGCGGTCGCTCGTGAGGAGCAGGACCGCGGCACGGCTCGGGTTCTCCGTCTCCGTGGTCAGCGGGTGCTTGGTGTTCGAACCCGTACCGACCGCCGTGACCGCGCGGGTCAGTTCCTGCGCGTACGGCGTGGAGGCCGCCACCTTGCGCTGCGCCTTGACGACGCGCGAGGCGGCGATCATCTCCATCGCCTTGGTGATCTTCTTGGTCGCGGTGACGGATCGGATGCGACGCTTGTAGACCCGGAGCTGGGCTCCCATGAGTCAGGTCCTTCCTTACGTCACTTGGCGGCAGCGGCCGGAGTGTCCTCGCCGAGCAGCTTGCCGTCCGAGGTCTCGAACTGCTTCTTGAAGTCCGCGACGGCGTCGGCGACGGCCGTGAGCGTGTCGTCGGACATCTTGGCGCCCTCCCGGATGGAGGTCATGAGGCCCTGCTCCTGGCGGTGCAGGTACTCCAGCAGCTCCTTCTCGAAGCGGCGGATGTCGGCGACCGGCACGTCGTCCATCCGGCCGGTGGTGCCGGCCCAGACGGAGACGACCTGGTCCTCGGTGGCCATCGGCTGGTACTGGTTCTGCTTCAGCAGCTCGACCATGCGCTGACCGCGCTCCAGCTGGGACTTCGAGGCCGCGTCCAGGTCGGAACCGAAGGCGGCGAACGCCTCCAGCTCACGGAACTGGGCGAGGTCGACGCGGAGGCGGCCGGAGACCTGCCTCATCGCCTTGTGCTGCGCGGATCCACCGACTCGGGAGACGGAGATACCGACGTTCAGCGCGGGGCGCTGACCGGCGTTGAACAGGTCCGACTCCAGGAAGCACTGGCCGTCGGTGATGGAGATGACGTTGGTCGGGATGAACGCCGAGACGTCGTTGGCCTTGGTCTCGACGATCGGCAGACCGGTCATCGAACCGGCACCCATGTCGTCGGAGAGCTTGGCGCAGCGCTCCAGCAGGCGGGAGTGCAGGTAGAAGACGTCACCCGGGTAGGCCTCACGGCCCGGCGGGCGGCGCAGCAGCAGCGACACGGCGCGGTAGGCGTCGGCCTGCTTCGACAGGTCGTCGAAGATGATGAGGACGTGCTTGCCCTCGTACATCCACTGCTGACCGATGGCCGAACCGGTGTAGGGCGCCAGGTACTTGAAGCCGGCCGGGTCGGACGCCGGGGCGGCGACGATGGTCGTGTACTCCAGCGCGCCGTTCTCCTCCAGCGCACGGCGCACGCCGGCGATGGTGGAGCCCTTCTGGCCGATGGCGACGTAGATGCAGCGGACCTGCTTCTTCGGGTCGCCCGAGCGCCAGTTGTCGCGCTGGTTGATGATGGTGTCGACAGCCAGGGCGGTCTTGCCGGTCTGGCGGTCACCGATGATCAGCTGGCGCTGACCGCGGCCGATCGGGGTCATGGCGTCGACGGCCTTGTAACCCGTCTCCATGGGCTCGTGCACCGACTTGCGCTGCATGACCGTGGGGGCCTGCAGTTCCAGCGCACGGCGGCCGGACGTCTCGATCTCGCCGAGGCCGTCGATCGGGTTGCCGAGCGGGTCGACGACGCGGCCGAGGTAGCCCTCGCCGACCGCGACGGAGAGGACCTCACCGGTGCGCTGCACCGGCTGACCCTCCTCGATGCCGCTGAACTCACCGAGGACGATGGCACCGATCTCGCGCTCCTCGAGGTTGAGGGCGAGGCCGAGGGTGCCGTCCTCGAACTTCAGCAGTTCGTTGGCCATGGCCGAGGGCAGGCCCTCGACCTTCGCGATGCCGTCGCCGGCAAGGGTGACCGTACCGACCTCCTCGCGCGAGGCCGCGTCCGGCTTGTACGACTGGACGAAGTTCTCCAGCGCGTCCCGGATCTCCTCCGGCCGGATCGTGAGCTCCGCCATCTGGGTTCCCTGCTCTCCTTGTTGGGCCCGAAGTTTCACTTTGGGGGGATGGGGACTCCCCCCAACAGGAGGTGAATCCTCTGCACGGCCCAACCAGGGCCGTAAGTACGTACTGCTTTGGATGTCGAGTTGCTGCTAGCTCGCCATGCGGCGGGCGGCCTCGTCGAGCCGGTCCGCGATCGAGCCGTTGATGACCTCGTCGCCGACCTGCACCCGGATGCCGCCGACGACCTCGGGGTCGACGTCGAGGTTCAGGTGCATCGGGCGCCCGTAGAGCTTGGCCAGGGCAGCGCCGAGGCGCTCCCGCTGTCCGTCGCTCAGCGGCACCGCCGAGGTGACGACGGCGACCATGCGGTTCCGGCGCTCCGCGGCGAGCTTGGACAGGGACTCCAGTCCCGACTCCAGGCTACGTCCACGCGGCGCGGTCGCCAGGCGCGTCACCAGACGCTCGGTGGCCGGCTTGGCCCGCCCGCCCAGGAGCCGGCTCAGCAGCTCGGACTTGGCCTGGGCGCCGGCGGCTCGGTCGGTGAGCGCGGCGCGCAGCCCGGTGTTGGAGGAGACGATCCGGCCGAACCGGAACAGCTCGTCCTCGACGTCGTCGAGGGTGCCCGTCTTCTCCGCCGCCGTCAGGTCGGCGACGTCCGCCAGCTCCTCCAGCGCGTCCACCAGGTCGCGGGGCTGCGACCATCGGGACCGGGCCAGCCCGGACACCAGGTCGGCGGTGGCACCGCTGACCTGGCCGCCGATCAGGCGCTGGACCAGCTGGGCCTTCGCCTCGGAGGACTGCGCCGGGTCGGTGAGGACCCGGCGCAGGCCGGCCTCGCGGTCGAGCAGCGCGGTGACGGCCGCCAGCTCGTCGGCGAGCCTCACGGCGTCCACGGACGTGGAGTCCGTCAGCGCGTCGAGACGCTCGCGTGCGGCTGCCAGGGCCTCGCGGCTCGCTCCGTTCATCGCGTGGCCTCGGCCTTCTCCTCGAGCTCGTCGAGGAAGCGGTCGATCACACGGCTCTGGCGGGCGTGGTCCTCGAGGGACTCGCCGACGAGCTTGCCGGCCAGTTCGGTGGCGAGCCTGCCGACGTCCTGGCGCAGCGCGGACGCGGCGGCCTTGCGGTCGGCGTCGAGCTGGGTGTGACCGGCGGCGACGATCTCCTCGCGCTGCCGCTGGCCCTCGGCCCGCATCTCGGCGATGAGGGTGGCACCCTGCTCCTGCGCCTCCTGGCGCAGCCGCGCGGCCTCGTGCCGGGCTTCGGCGAGCTGGGCCTTGTACTGCTCCAGGACGCTCTGGGCCTCGGTCTGCGCGGCCTCGGCCTTTTCGATACCGCCCTCGATGGCCTCGCGACGCTCTTCCAGAACCTTGTTGATGTTCGGGAGGAGCTTCTTGGCGAGGAAGCCGAAGACGATGACGAAGGCGATCAGGCCGATGACGAGCTCCGGCCACGGCGGAATGAGAGGGTTCTCCTTCTCCGCCGCAAACTGAACCCATGAGTGGGTCATCTCAGTGCCTTTCGTCGAATAGGGCTGTCTCTGACGTTCGTCTTAGTAGACGAACGGCATGACGAGGCCGATCAGGGCCAGCGCCTCACAGAACGCGAAGCCCAGGATCTGGTTGGCACGGATCAGACCGGCCGCCTCGGGCTGACGGGCGAGCGCCTGGGTACCGTTACCGAAGATGATGCCGACGCCGACGCCGGGGCCGATCGCGGCGAGACCGTAACCGACGGAGCTGAGCGAGCCGGTGACGCCATCAGCAGCAGCGAGGATCTGGGACATGCCAGTTCTTCCTTTTCTGTACGGACCGGTGGGGGTTGGCCACCGGACGACTGTGGGAGCGAAAGCAGGGGTGCTCTCAGTGGTGTTCGGCGAGCGCGCCCTGAATGTAGGAGCAGGTCAGCAGCACGAAGACGTACGCCTGGACAGCCTGGATGAACAGCTCGAAGGCGGTCATGACGATCGTCATCACGAACGAGACGCCGGAGTAGGCGATGCCGATGCCGTTCAGCATGTACCAGCTGGCGACCGTGAACAGCACCAGCAGCGTGTGACCCGCGAACATGTTCGCGAAGAGTCGCACGGCGTGGGTGAACGGCCGGACGAGGAGGTTGGAGAAGAACTCGATCGTCATCGCCAGGGGCAGCACCGGGCCGAGCGACTTGTCGTAGCCGGTGAAGTTCTTGAAGGCGCCGACGAACCCGTGCCTCTTGAAGGTCAGCGGCACCCAGACCAGGTAGACGATCGCGGCGAGGACGATCGGGTAAGCGATGATCGACGTCACCGGGAACTGGGCGACCGGGACGATCGACCAGAGGTTCATCATCCAGACGAAGAAGAACAGCGCGACGACGAGCGGGACGTACTTCTCGCCTTCCTTCTTGCCGATCGTCTCGTAGACGATGCCACGGCGGACGAAGTCGTAGCCGGCCTCGGCGATCAGCTGGAGCTTGCCCGGGACCACCTTGGGCCTCGCGAACGCCGCCCAGAAGAAGACCACCACGACGATGGAGCCCAGCAGCGCCAGCAGCATCGGCTTGTTGAAGTAGAAGCCGTTGCCGTCTGCGTTGCCCCAGAGCGGCTCGAAGAGGAACGAGTGCAGGCCCGGAGCGACGTTGTCAAAGCCACACCCGTTGAACAGGTGACAGCTCGAGTCGAAAGCGAGCGTCTGCGTCGGGTCAGCACTCACCGAGGGCTCCTTCATCGTGGCGCATAGATACGGCAACCTCGTTGTGTCGGCGCGGCGCACAGCCGCGGGTCGGCACGGGACTGGTGTTACGGATGTGGGGGCGACTGGGGGGCATCTCGCCTCGCGATCGAGCAGGCGTCAGCTCAGATGCCCGCGCCCGCGATGCCGCAGTTGGCACCGGACGATAGCAGCATCTCTCGTGCGCCCTTATCCCGGCCCTACCTCTCACGACGAGTGCCCTGTCTTCTCGGGCTTGTCGCCCTTCGACGAGGCATCGGGATCGACGTAGAAGATCTTGGCCTTCATGTGCGCCCGCGCCTGGGCGGCGATCCACACCAGGGTGGAGGCGACGAGCGTGATGGCGAAGGCCCGGGGGTTGAACAGCGTGGTGTTCTTGAACAGGGCGACGAAGACGACCATCAGCAGCAGCTGGGCCGCGTAGAGCATCAGGCCCATCATCTGGAACAGCTGCGGAAAAGATTTTGCGGTGCGCTGGAGCACGTAGAGGCCGAGACCCATGAACACGAGCACGACCAGCGTTCCGACGACTGCCCCGACCGCTCCCTTGCCGCCCGCGACCACACCGCTGACGACGGCGGCAATCGCGCCGGCGGCAGCCGTGGGTACGGCGGCTTGGGCCAGGATCCGGGCGTCATTGGACGGCATGGCGGCAACTCCGCTTTCACAGGGGGCAGGTGTCGTCATGGACGAGCGTAGTCCCGGGCTGAGTGATCGAGACCTCACACCTTCGGACCCTCGCAGTGGGGTCCATCGGCTCTATCCGGGGTTCTCGTGAACCGTATCACAAACTATTTGATGAGGTCTTTACCTGCTTGGTGTGCTGGCTGTCACACATGAGAGTGACGGCGCCCGTCTGTGCAAAAACCGAGCCGTCTTGTCTGGTATTAGGGGGCTTCGTTCCCCCACGTCTTGGCAATGCTCTAGTCAGATTCTTACCTTGGGCGTCTCAACGACGATCAACGAAACGCGAACGAGCGCCGATCGCGGTCGCCCCGTTGACGCCCGAGACACCGGCCGGAACGGGCGCGCACTCCGCCGCGCCGGCGGCCTCCCGCGCCACCGCGTCCGACGCCTCCACCGACTCCGCCGCCTGCTCCTCGGGCGACCGGCGCCGCCTCCGGTACCGCGGCGGCACGAACCGCTGCGCCCACACCGGCACCCGCGGCCGGAAGCGCGGGAGCAGCAGCAGGACGAGTCCGATCGCGCTGAGGAAGACGACACCCAGCACGATCCACATGGACGCCGAGTTGACCGAGTAGGCGAGCGCGCCGAAGGCGATCAGCGCCGACCAGAAGTACATGATCAGCACGGCCCGGCTGTGCGAGTGCCCGATCTCCAGCAGCCGGTGGTGCAGGTGGCCGCGGTCCGCGGCGAACGGGGACTGGCCGCGCCAGGTGCGCCGGACGATCGCCAGGACCAGGTCGGCCGTCGGCACGGCGATGATCGTCAGCGGGAGCAGCAGCGGGATGTAGACCGGCACCGTCTGGTGCACCGCCGCCTTCTCCGAACCCGCGTACAGGTTCAGCGCGTCCGGGTCCACCTGGCCGGTGATGGAGATGGCGCCGGCCGCCAGCACCAGGCCGATCAGCATCGAGCCCGAGTCGCCCATGAAGATACGCGCGGGGTGCATGTTGTGCGGCAGGAAGCCCAGGCACATGCCCATCAGGATCGCCGCGAACAGCGTGGCGGGGGCGGCGGCCTCGATGCCGTAGGACACCCAGACGCGGTAGGCGTAGAGGAAGAACGCCGCCGCGGCGATGCACACCATGCCGGCGGCGAGGCCGTCCAGGCCGTCGACGAAGTTCACCGCGTTGATCGTGATGACGACCAGCGCCACCGTCAGCAGCGTGCCCTGCCACTGGGTCAGCGCCACGTTGCCGACGCCGGGGACGGGCAGCCACAGGATCGTCAGTCCCTGCATGACCATCACGCCCGCGGCGATCATCTGGCCGCCCAGCTTGATCAGGGCGTCGATCTCGAACTTGTCGTCCAGGACGCCGATCAGCCAGATCAGGGCGGCGCCGGAGAGCAGGGCCCGCGGCTCGTTGGACTTGGCGAAGACCTCGTTGAGGTTGGTCAGGTGGTCCGCGGCCAGCAGGCCCGCGCACAGACCGAAGAACATCGCGATACCGCCGAGCCGCGGAGTGGGTTCCCGGTGCACGTCCCGGGCCCGGATCTCCGGCATCGCCCCGGCCACGATCGCGAACTTCCGTACCGGCCCTGTCAGCAGATACGTCACCGCGGCCGTGATGCAGAGCGTCAGCAGGTATTCACGCACGGGCTTCCCCACAGGTCTCGCTGGCCATCACCGCCCCACACCCTAGCGACGGATGCATATGGATGAGGACTGCCGGGTAGCGACGATGGTTGCACGTGGTGCTGTGCGCCACGCTCCGCCGGACCCCGGGCGCCCCGCAAAACGGGACACACCGGGGTGTACGGGATGGCGTTCACCCCCGCTCAGCCGGGATACGGCGGGAACCGGCCGGTGAGCACGCGCACCTCCTCGCGGGCCGCGGCCGGTTCTGTCTCCGCCCGCAGCACGGCCGCGAGCAGCGCCGCGATCCGGACCATCTCCGGCTCGCCCATGCCCTGGGTGGTCACCGCGGCCGTGCCCAGGCGCAGGCCCCGGCCGTCGCCGTGCGGCAGCACGCAGCAGTCCAGCACGAGGCCGGCCGCGAGGAGCCGGCCGCGCGCGCTGCGGCCGTCCACGCCGAGCGGGGCCGGGTCCGCGGTGATCAGGTGGGTGTCCGTGCCGCCGGTCGTCACGGCCAGCCCCTCCGCGGCCAGGTGGCCGGCCAGCACCCGGGCGTTGGCGACCACCCGGTGCGCGTACGTGGTGAAGGCCGGTGCCGCCGCCTCGCCGAACGCGACCGCCTTGGCCGCGATGGTGTGCATCTGGGCGCCGCCCTGGGTGAACGGGAACACGGCCCGGTCGACGCGCTCGGCCAGCTCGGCCCCGCACAGGACCATCCCGCCGCGCGGACCGCGCAGCACCTTGTGGGTGGTCGCGCACACGATGTCCGCGTACGGCACCGGGTTGGGTGCCGCTCCCCCTGCGACCAGCCCGATCGGGTGCGCCGCGTCCGCGATCAGGTACGCGCCGACCTCGTCGGCGACCTCGCGGAAGAAGGCGTAGTCGAGGTGGCGGGGGTAGGCGATGGAGCCGCACACGATGGCCTTGGGCCGGTGGTTGCGGGCCAGGTGGCGCACCTGGTCGTGGTCGATCAGCCCGGTCTCGGCGTCGACGCCGTAGCCGACGAAGTCGAACCAGCGGCCGGAGAAGTTCGCCGGTGAGCCGTGGGTGAGGTGCCCGCCGTAGGGCAGGCCGAGCGCGAGGACGGTGTCGCCGGGGCGCAGCAGCGCGGCGTAGGCGGCGAGGACGGCGGAGGAGCCGGAGTGCGGCTGGACGTTGGCGTGCTCGGCCCCGAACAGGGCCCTGGCCCGCTCGACGGCGGCGCGCTCGGCGACGTCGACGATCTCGCAGCCGCCGTGGTGCCGGGCCGCCGGGTAGCCCTCGGCGTACTTGTTGGCGAGGGGCGAGCCGAGGGCGGCGAGCACGGCCGGCGAGCAGAAGTTCTCGGCGGCGATCAGCTGGAGCGTGGTGGACTGCCGGGCCAGCTCCCCGAGCAGGATCTCGGCCATCGCCGGGTCCTGCCGCCGCAGGACGTCGGTCTCGTGGGCGGTGGTGACCGACATGGCGGACTCCGGGCGGTCGACGGTGGCGTATCCCCAATGTAGGCCCGGGGTGCGGCGGGCGCGCGGCCGTCCCGGCCGGGCTCGTCCACCCGGGTCCACCCCGGTCCGGCCCGGTCCGGCCCGGTCCGCACGGGCCCGTCCGCCGGTCGCGCGGGCCCGGCTCAGGTGTGGGCGGCCACGCCCGTCAGCGCGGTGACGACCGGGTCCAGCGCCTCCCGTATCTCGTCGCCGATGGACCGGAAGAAGGGCAGCGGGGCGCCGTACGGGTCGTACACCTCGTCCGCGTCGGCGGTCGGGGCGAGCAGCCAGCCGCGCAGCGCCGCCGCCGCGCGCACCAGCGCCCGGGCCCGCATGACGACCCCGTCCTCCAGCGGCGGCAGGGTGGCCGGGTCTATCGCCCGGACCAGACGGGTGAACTCCTTCAGGGTGAAGGTGCGCAGGCCCGCCGAGTGCCCCATGGAGATGACCTGGGCGCGGTGGTCGCGGGTGGCGGTCAGCACCAGGTCGGCCATGATGACGTGCTCGTCCAGCAGCTCGCGGCCGGTGAAGCCGGCGGCGTCCGCCCCGAACTCGGCGAGTACGGCCTCCGCGTTGGCCTCCATGGGCGCACCCTCGTGCCCCCAGGTGCCCGCGCTCTCCACGATCAGCCCGCCGCCGAGTACGCCGAGCCGCTCCGCGACGAAGTGGCGGGTCAGCCGCTCGGTGATGGGCGAGCGGCACACGTTGCCGGTGCTGACGTGGAGGATGCGGAAGGTGTCACGGGGAAACCCGAACGTCGTCGTCTCCTCCGCGCTGTAGCTCCCGCCGCCTATGCCACGCCCCGCTTCAGGGGCCGTCAATTCGCCACCTCAAGGTCGGGTACGACCTTGCGCAGCTCCTCCGCGGAGAGCGCGCCCTGGCGCAGCAGCACCGGCACCTCGCGGGAGACGTCCACGATGGACGACGGGACGTTGCCCGGGGTGCGGCCGCCGTCGAGGTAGACGGAGACGGAGTCGCCGAGCATCTGCTGGGCGGCGTCGCAGTCCTCGGGCGCCGGGTGGCCGGTGAGGTTGGCGGAGGAGACGGCCATCGGGCCGAACTCGGTGAGCAGCTCGATGGCGACCGGGTGCAGCGGCATGCGCACGGCCACCGTGCCGCGGGTGTCGCCGAGGTCCCACTGGAGGGACGGCTGGTGCTTGGCGACGAGCGTCAGGGCGCCGGGCCAGAACGCGTCGACCAGTTCCCAGGCCATCTCGGAGAAGTCCGTGACGAGGCCGTGCAGGGTGTTCGGGGAGCCGATGAGGACGGGTGTGGGCATGTTGCGGCCCCGGCCCTTGGCGGCGAGCAGGTCGGCGACCGCCTCCGAGGAGAACGCGTCGGCGCCGATGCCGTACACCGTGTCGGTCGGCAGCACCACCAGTTCGCCCCGGCGGACGGCGGACGCGGCCTCGCGCAGACCCGTCACACGGTCGGTCGCGTCATTGGTGTCGTATCGCCGTGCCATGTCTAGCGGGCCTCCTCGTACACGTACTGCGGGGTTGAAGTCAGCGGGATGGTCACGGCAGCGCCTTGCGGGCGGTGGCGAAGCGTGGCCGGTTGTTGAGGTCGGGGTGGTCGGCCGCGTCGGCCCAGCCCCGCTCCTCGGTGAAGATCCACGGCACCTGGCCGCCCTGGGTGTCGGCGTGCTCGATCACGACGACACCGCCCGGTCGCAGCAGCCGGTGCGCGGTGCGTTCGATGCCCCGGATCAGGTCGAGCCCGTCCTCACCGGAGAACAGCGCCAGCTCGGGGTCGTAGTCGCGGGCCTCGGGGGCGACGTACTCCCATTCGGTGAGCGGGATGTACGGCGGGTTGGAGACGACCAGGTCGACCTGGCCGTCGAGGTCCGGGAAGGCGGTGAGCGCGTCGCCCTGGCGCAGGTCGACCCGGGACCCGGCGACGTTCTTCCGGGTCCACACGAGGGCGTCCTCGGACAGCTCCACGGCGTGCACGCGCGAGCGCGGGACCTCCTGGGCGAGGGCGAGCGCGATGGCGCCGGAGCCGGTGCACAGGTCGACGATGCACGGCTCGACCACGTCCATGGCGCGGACCGCGTCTATCGCCCAGCCGACCACGGACTCGGTCTCCGGCCGAGGCACGAACACCCCGGGCCCGACCTGAAGCTCCAGGTACCGGAAGTAGGCGCGGCCGGTGATGTGCTGGAGCGGCTCGCGCTGTTCGCGCCGGGCGATGACCTCCCAGTACCGGGCGTCGAAGTCCGCGTCCTTCACGGAGTGCAGTTCACCGCGCTTCACTCCGTGCACGAACGCGGCCAGCTCCTCCGCGTCGGTGCGCGGCGAGGGCACGCCGGCGTCGGCCAGCCGCTGGGTGGCCTGGGCCACCTCGGCGAGCAGCAGGTTCACGCGAGTCCTCCGTGTCGTGCTGGTGCGTGCTTGTGTTACGCGGCGGCGAGTTTCGCCGCCGAGTCGGCGTCGACGCAGGCCTGGATGACGGCGGCGAGCTCGCCGTCCAGGACCTGGTCCAGGTTGTACGCCTTGAAGCCGACGCGGTGGTCCGAGATGCGGTTCTCCGGGAAGTTGTAGGTGCGGATCTTCTCGGAGCGGTCGACGGTGCGGACCTGGCTGCGGCGGGCATCGGCGGCCTCCCGCTCCGCCTCCTCCTGCGCCGCGGCCAGCAGCCTGGAGCGCAGGATACGCAGTGCCTGCTCCTTGTTCTGGAGCTGGCTCTTCTCGTTCTGGCAGGAGGCCACGACACCGGTCGGGAGGTGCGTGATGCGCACGGCGGAGTCGGTGGTGTTCACGGACTGGCCGCCCGGGCCCGAGGACCGGTAGACGTCGATGCGGAGGTCGTTGGGGTTGATCTCGACGTCGACCTCCTCCGCCTCCGGGGTGACGAGGACACCGGCCGCGGACGTGTGGATGCGGCCCTGGGACTCGGTCGCCGGCACCCGCTGCACGCGGTGCACACCGCCCTCGTACTTCAGCCGGGCCCAGACGCCCTGCCCCGGTTCGATCTGCCCGCGGGCCTTCACCGCGACCTGGACGTCCTTGTAGCCGCCCAGCTCGGACTCGGTGGCGTCGATGATCTCGGTCTTCCAGCCGACGCGCTCGGCGTAGCGCAGGTACATCCGCAGCAGGTCGCCGGCGAACAGGGCGGACTCGTCGCCGCCCGCGCCCGCCTTGATCTCGAGGATGACGTCCTTGTCGTCGCTGGGGTCGCGCGGGACGAGCAGCAGCCGCAGCTTCTCGGTCAGCTCCTCGCGCTGCTTCTCCAGGTCCTTGACCTCGGCCGCGAAGTCGGGGTCCGCGGCGGCGAACTCGCGTGCGGTCTCGATGTCGTCACCGGTCTGCTTCCAGGAGCGGTACGTGGCGACGATCGGGGTCAGCTCGGCGTAGCGCTTGTTCAGCTTGCGCGCGTTCGCCTGGTCGGCGTGGACCGACGGATCGGCGAGCTTCTTCTCCAGGTCGGCGTGCTCGGCGACGAGTTCCTCGACGGCCTCGAACATCTTTCGGCTCCTGTACTGCGGTGACTGCGGTGGAGAGGGAAGGAGGGGCGACCAAAAACGCCGGTCCCGGGCACACCCCCGGGAAAAGGGGCGCGGCCGTGGACCGGCGGAATGGGGCTCGCTACTTCTTGGAGCCGGCAGCCTTGCCGAAGCGGGCCTCGAAGCGGGCCACACGGCCACCGGTGTCGAGGATCTTCTGCTTGCCCGTGTAGAACGGGTGGCACTCGGAGCAGACCTCGGCCCGGATGGTGCCGGACTCGATGGTGCTGTGGGTGGTGAACGACGCGCCACAGGTGCAGCTGACCTGCGTCTCGACGTACGCGGGGTGGATGTCGCGCTTCAAGGTTTCTCCTAGGTTTCGGGAGGGCTCCGGGTCGCCGCCGCGGGATGCGGGGAGCGTGAACCGGGGCCGACGTACCAGTCTGCCAGGACTGGGGCCATCCACCCAAACCGGGGGTGCGGTTGTTCTATTCCGGGTCGCGCGGTCAGCGCACGACGCCCTGGGCCTCGCCGGTGGCCGTGCCCTCGGTGGCCGCCGCGGGGATCGGCCGGTCGGCCTTCAGGGCGTCCCACACCAGCGCGGCCTTGTCCTGTTCGAGGAGGACACGGTTGGGGTTGGCCGGGTCGTACCGGACCGGCATCGTGACCATCTTCATGTGGGACGGGCCGATGCCCTTCAGGCCGTCCGCGAAGTCCATCAGCGAGTTGACCGAGCCGAGGTCGGAGTCGGTGGTGACGGCCTTGGTGGCGGTGTCGGCGAGGTCGTACAGCTTCTTCGGGTTCGTGAGGACGCCGACGTGCCTGACCTGGTCGAGCAGTGCCTTGACGAACGCCTGCTGGAGCTGGATGCGGCCCAGGTCCGAGCCGTCGCCCACGCCGTGCCGGGTGCGGACCAGGCCGAGGGCCTGCTCGCCGTCCAGGGTGTGGGAGCCCGCCTTGAGGTCCAGGTGGCTGCGCGGGTCGCGGATGTCCTCGGTGGTGGTGATCCGCACGCCGCCGAGGTCGTCGACGAGCTGCTGGAAGCCCTCGAAGTCGACCTCCAGGTAGTGGTCCATGCGGATGCCGGAGACGGCCTCCACGGTCTTCACCGCGCAGGCCGCGCCTCCGGTGGAGTACGACTCGTTGAACATCACGCCGGACGCGGCGGGGTGCGTGCCGCCCTGGGTGTCGGTGCACTCGGGGCGGTCGACGAGGGTGTCCCGGGGGATGGAGACGACACTGGCCCGCTCGTGGCCCTCGTCCACGTGGACGATCATCGCCGTGTCGGAGCGGGCGCTGCCGTCGTCGGTGCCGCCGCCGAGCTTCCTGTTCGTGCCGGAGCGGCTGTCCGAGCCGAGGACCAGGATGTTCTCGGAGCCGTTGTCGATCTTCGTGGGCCGGTCGGCGCCGAGGGCCTGGTTGATGTCGACGCTGCGGAGGTTGCCGTTGAGCTTGAAGAACACGTACCCCGCGCCGGTGCCGCCCAGCACGATCACGCCCGCGGCCGTCCAGGCCGCGGCGCGCAGGGCCTTGCGGCCCCTTCCGGACACCTTGCGCCGGCGTCCCTTGCCCCGTCGGCGGGGTCCGGTCGTGCCCGGTCCGGTTATCCCGGGCCCGGGCGTGCTCTCGGCGGCCACATCGCTCCTAGTCTCGGCTTCGGGTTACTCCCTGCGGTCGGGGTCGGGTGCGGTCCTCACCGCTCCATCGTCGCTCCGCACGGACAGACGGGGAAACTCGGGACAGGGTTGCACGCCGCGAAGGGCCCACCGCCCGGGGCGACGGGCCCGGTACCCGGCCGGACGAGCCGGGCGAACCCGGCTCACCTGCGTTTTCGGCCAAGGGCGCGGTCCTGTCGCAAACCCGCCCGGGCGGCCCGGGGTGTGGCGAAGGTCTCGCGGGCGCGCCCGGCACCGTACCGCTCGCGCGGACCGCCCGGCGCGCACCGGGCCCGGGCCGCCCGGCCTCGTACCGGACGCGGGCCGGCGACGGCGGGGAGGCCGTGGAAACGGCTCGGCCGGCCACGGGGAACCGTGGCCGGCCGAGTGTGTCACCTCGACGGCGGTCAGTCGCCGTTGCCCGGCGTCGGCGTCGTCTTCTGGATCTGCATCAGGAACTCGCCGTTCGACTTGGTCTGCTTCATCTTGTCGAGGAGCAGCTCGATCGCCTGCTGCTGGTCGAGCGCGTGCAGCACCCGGCGGAGCTTCCAGACGACGGCCAGCTCGTCGTTGCCGAGCAGGATCTCCTCCTTGCGGGTGCCGGACGCGTCGACGTCCACCGCGGGGAAGATGCGCTTGTCGGCGAGCTTCCGGTCGAGCTTGAGCTCCATGTTGCCGGTGCCCTTGAACTCCTCGAAGATCACCTCGTCCATGCGGGACCCGGTGTCCACCAGGGCGGTGGCGAGGATGGTCAGCGAGCCGCCGTCCTCGATGTTCCGCGCCGCACCGAAGAACCGCTTCGGCGGGTACAGCGCGGTCGAGTCGACACCACCGGACAGGATGCGGCCGGAGGCGGGCGCGGCCAGGTTGTAGGCGCGGCCCAGACGGGTGATGGAGTCGAGCAGCACGACCACGTCGTGGCCCAGTTCCACCAGGCGCTTGGCGCGCTCGATGGCCAGCTCGGCGACCGTGGTGTGGTCCTCGGCCGGGCGGTCGAAGGTCGAGGAGATGACCTCGCCCTTGACCGACCGCTGCATGTCGGTGACCTCTTCCGGACGCTCGTCGACCAGGACGACCATCAGGTGGCACTCGGGGTTGTTGTGCGTGATCGCGTTGGCGATCGCCTGCATGATCATGGTCTTGCCGGTCTTCGGCGGGGCCACGATCAGACCGCGCTGGCCCTTGCCGATCGGCGAGACCAGGTCGATGATGCGGGTCGTCAGCACGCCCGGGTCCGTCTCCAGGCGGAGGCGGTCCTGCGGGTAGAGCGGGGTCAGCTTGTTGAACTCCGGGCGGCCGCGGCCGTGTTCGGGCGCCATGCCGTTGACGGAGTCGAGGCGGACCAGCGCGTTGAACTTCTCCCGGCGCTCGCCCTCCTTCGGCTGGCGGACCGCACCGGTGATGTGGTCGCCCTTGCGCAGGCCGTTCTTGCGGACCTGGGCGAGGGAGACGTACACGTCGTTCGGGCCCGGCAGGTAGCCGGAGGTCCGGATGAAGGCGTAGTTGTCGAGGATGTCGAGGATGCCCGCGACGGGGATCAGCACGTCGTCGTCGGCGACCTGCGGCTCGGCGATCTCGTCGCGGCCACGACGGCCACGGCGGTCGCGGTAGCGACCGCGACGGCCACGGCGGCCGCCCTCGAAGTCGTCGTCGTCCTGCTGCTGCTGCCGGTCCTGCCGGCCGCCGCCCTGCTGCTGGCCCTGCTGCCGCTGGCCGCCCTGCTGGTCGTCACCCTTGTTGCGGCGGTCGCGGTCGCGGTCGCGGTCGCGGCCGCGCTCACGGCGGTCGCGGCGGCCACGGCCCTCGCCGTCACCGGCGTCGCCCTTGGCGTCGCCCTGCTGCTGCGCGGGCGCCTCGGCCCTGGCCTCGCCCTTGCCCTCGGCGGCGGACTCGGCGCCGTTCTGGGCCGGGCTGCCCGCCTCGGCGGTGGCACGGCGGCGGCGGCGCTCGGCCGGGGCGTCGTCGGACGCGGGCTGACCGGGGATCTCGATCTGCTGCTGGGCCTTCTCGGCGGCGGCCTCGGTCTTGCCCTCCGCCTTCTTCTCGGCGTCCTCGCCGGTGCGGGCCTTGGAGGTGGCCCGGCGCTTCGGCTTGGTCTCGGTGGCGTCGCCGGCGGGGGCGGCCGCCGCCTTGGGGGCGCCGCCGGCGGCCTGCGCCTCCTTGATGACCTCGATCAGCTGGCTCTTGCGCATGCGCGCGGTGCCCCTGATCCCGAGACCCGAGGCAACCTGCTGCAACTCGGCCAGCACCATGCCCTCGAGGCCGGTACCACGGCGCCGCCGGGAGCCGGCACCGGAGGCAGGCGCGGAGGCGTCCGTGGCGGGCGCGGCAGCGGTCTCCTCGACACGTGCGCCCATCAGATCGGTGGTGTCGCTCACGAAGGGTCCTTCCCTGGAGCGGACGTCGGCCTGTCTGGCTCGGCGACCGGTTGTGCTGTCCGG
This sequence comes from Streptomyces sp. NPDC025833, assembly GCF_055558055.1. Taxonomy (NCBI): domain Bacteria; kingdom Bacillati; phylum Actinomycetota; class Actinomycetes; order Kitasatosporales; family Streptomycetaceae; genus Streptomyces; species Streptomyces sp. NPDC025833. Next base: position 8,927 of record NZ_JBVHNF010000003.1, on the reverse strand, counting down.
CTACGGTCCTGTCTTCGGTGAACCGTGCCGGGGCGGTGGTCCGCCAAAACGGCGGAGGAAATGTGCGGTGACGGCGCTTCCGCGAGTCGTGGCACCCGGTGTCACGCGGCGTGGTAGCACCTGTTCCGAAGTGTGCCCGGCGGCCCGCTCAGCGCTCGCATACGACGTACTGCCCAGGTACGGCGCAGGGAACACGGAGTGGCGCGGGAGGCTCCCGGAAGAATGTCTGTCCCGGACGGGGACACGAGGCACCTCGCCATGGTGAGGTCGGGTGCAGACTTGAGATTAACACTACCGGATCCAACAAACATTCCCCCTCTCCATATCCGGCAACCGTGTCTCAGGTCGCGAGCGGCAGCACGCTCGCTCCCTGTACGTCCAGGTCCAGCCGGTTGGCGGCCCAGCCCGCGCCCGCGAGGTGGGACACCTTGTCGGCGCTCCCGGTGTCGGCGAGCGCCATCACGGTCGGCCCGGCGCCGGAGATGACGGCCGGGATGCCGTCGGCGCGCAGCCGCTCCACCAGCGCGGCGCTGTCCGGCATGGCCGGGGCGCGGTACTCCTGGTGGAGGCGGTCCTCCGTGGCGGGCAACAGCAGCTCGGGACGCCTGGTCAGCGCTTCGACCAGCAGGGCGGCGCGGCCCGCGTTGGCGGCGGCGTCGACGTGCGGCACGGTGCGCGGGAGCAGGCCGCGCGCGGTCTCGGTCAGTACCGGCTTTCCGGGCACGAAAACCACCGGAACGATGGAATCGTGCGGGTCCATCCTGATGGCCCGGGCGGTGCCGGCCTCCATCCAGGACAGGGTGAAACCGCCGAGCAGACAGGCGGCCACGTTGTCCGGGTGGCCCTCGATCTCGGTGGCCAGTTCCAGCAGGGCCGCGTCGTCCAGACGGGCCTCGCCGCCTATGGTCACGGCGCGGGCGGCGACGATGCCGGCGCAGATGGCGGCGGAGGAGGAGCCCAGACCGCGACCGTGCGGGATGCGGTTGGCGCAGACGATCTCCAGGCCGCGGGGCTGCCCGCCCAGCAGGTCGAAGGCGGTGCGCAGGGAACGGACGAGGAGGTGGCTCTCGTCGCGCGGGAGGGTCTCGCCGCCCTCGCCCGCGATGTCGATGTGCAGCCCGGAGTCGGCCACCCGGACGACGACGTCGTCGTACAGCCCCAGCGCGAGGCCCAGGGCGTCGAAGCCCGGGCCGAGATTGGCGCTGGTGGCGGGAACGCGCACCCGGACGGCGGCGGCGCGGAAGGCGGGACCGGCCATCGCTCGAAGACTCTCCTTGGACTGCTTGGGGGGCGGATGACGCTCGGGGATCCGATGGTCATCCGGTGGACTGCCGGCGGTTCGACGTGCGAGGACCCGTGGGACCGCGGAGACGGCGCGGCACCGTGCCCCACGCGGGGGCATATGCGGCAGGCGGGTTCCACCACAGCTTATCGAAGGAAGGTTCTGCGGCGACATAGGGCGCACAGGAGGCGCACGATGCGTGTCGCAAGCCCCCTGTGCCCCGTGTCAGGGATTCACCGGACCGGCGGCGCTCAGGCGAGGCCGAGGCGCTCGGCGGCGGTGGCCGCGTCGACCGGGACGGTGACCGGCTGCGGCGCGCCGGCGACGGCCCAGTCGGGGTCCTTCAGGCCGTTGCCGGTGACCGTGCAGACGATCCGCTGGCCCGGGTCGACCCTGCCCTGCTCGGCCGCCTTCAGCAGACCGGCCACGGAGGCGGCGGAGGCGGGCTCCACGAAGACGCCCTCCTGCGCGGCCAGCAGCCGGTAGGCGCGCAGGATCTCACGGTCCGTCACCTCGTCGATGGCGCCGCCGGACTCGTCCCGCGCGGCCAGCGCGAAGTCCCAGGAGGCCGGGTTGCCGATGCGGATGGCGGTGGCGATGGTCGACGGGTCCTTCACCACCTCGCCGCGCACGATCGGGGCGCTGCCGGAGGCCTGGAAGCCCCACATGCGGGGCTTCCGGGTGGCGATGCCGTCGGCGGCGTACTCCTTGTAGCCCTTCCAGTAGGCGGTGATGTTGCCCGCGTTGCCCACCGGGAGGACGTGGATGTCGGGCGCGTCGCCGAGCATGTCGACGATTTCGAAGGCGGCCGTCTTCTGCCCCTCGATGCGCACCGGGTTGACCGAATTCACCAGCGCCACGGGGTAGTTCTCGCTCAGCTCCCGGGCGAGGGTGAGGCAGTCGTCGAAGTTTCCGTCGACCTGGAGGATCTTCGCTCCGTGCACGAGGGCCTGGCCCATCTTGCCGAGGGCGATCTTGCCCTGCGGCACCAGCACGGCGGACACCATGCCCGCCCGCACCCCGTACGCCGCGGCGGAGGCGGAGGTGTTGCCGGTGGAGGCGCAGATGACGGCCTTCGCGCCCTCCTCCTTGGCCTTGCTGATGGCCATGGTCATGCCGCGGTCCTTGAAGGACCCGGTGGGGTTGGCCCCCTCCACCTTGAGGTGGACCTCACAGCCCGTCCGCTCGGAGAGCACCTGCGCGGGGACGAGCGGCGTGCCGCCCTCGCGCAGCGTCACGACCGGCGTGGTGTCGGAGACCGGCAGCCGGTCCCGGTACTCCTCGATGATTCCGCGCCACTGGTGGGTCATTGCTGGTTACTCTCCTTCAACCCGCATGATGCTGGCGACACCCCGCACGGTGTCGAGCTTGCGCAATGCCCCGACGGTCCCGGACAGGGAGGCGTCGGAGGCCCGGTGGGTGACGACGACGAGGGAGGCCTCGCCGTCCTTGCCCTGCTGCCGAACGGTGTCGATCGACACCCCGTGCTCGGCGAAGACGGTCGCGACCTGGGCGAGCACACCCGGCTTGTCCGCGACGTCCAGGCTGATGTGGTACCGCGTGACGACCTCGCCCATCGAGGAGACCGTCAGGTCGGCGTACGCCGACTCGCCGGGACCGGTGGCACCGTTCAGCCGGTTGCGGCAGACGGCGACGAGATCCCCGAGGACGGCGGAGGCGGTGGGCGAACCGCCGGCGCCGGGGCCGTAGAACATGAGCTGCCCGGCGGCGTCGGACTCGACGAAGACGGCGTTGTACGCGCCGCGCACCGAGGCGAGCGGATGGCTCAGCGGGATCATGGCGGGATGCACGCGCGCGGTGACCGAGGCGCCGTCCTTGGACCGCTCGCAGATGGCGAGCAGCTTGATGGTGCAGCCCATCTCCTTGGCGGAGCGGAAGTCGGAGGCGGTGACCTCCGTCATGCCCTCGCGGTAGACGTCGTCCAGCCGCACGCGCGTGTGGAAGGCGATGCCGGCCAGGATGGCGGCCTTGGCGGCGGCGTCGAAGCCCTCGACGTCGGCGGTCGGGTCGGCCTCCGCGTACCCGAGGGCGGTGGCCTCGTCCAGCGCCTCCTGGTACCCGGCGCCGGTGGAGTCCATCTTGTCGAGGATGAAGTTGGTGGTGCCGTTGACGATGCCGAGCACCCGGTTGACCTTGTCGCCGGCGAGCGACTCGCGCAGCGGCCGGATCAGCGGGATCGCGCCGGCGACGGCGGCCTCGTAGTAGAGGTCCTTGCCGTGCCGCCCGGCGGCGGCGTGCAGGGCGGCGCCGTCCTGGGCGAGCAGCGCCTTGTTGGCGGAGACGACCGAGGCACCGTGCTCGAAGGCGGTGGTGATCAGCGTCCGGGCGGGCTCGATGCCCCCGATGACCTCGACCACCACGTCGATGTCCCCGCGTTTGACGAGGGCGGTGGCGTCGGTGGTGACGAGCGCGGGGTCGATGCCCTCGCGCTCCTTGCCGGTGCGCCGTACGGCCACACCGGCGAGTTCGACCGGGGCCCCGATACGGGCCGCGAGGTCGGCGGCGTGCGTCGTCATGATGCGCGCCACCTCTGAGCCGACCACTCCACAGCCCAGCAGCGCCACCTTCAGCGGACGCGTACGCATCATCCGACCTCGTTTCCTCATACCGTGTTCGGTTCGACCAGTCTCACTCACCGGACGGGAGTTTCTACCCTTCGTCCGGATCGTGAGACATCTATTTCATTTCTACGGGACGGCTGGACCGGAGATCTTCCGGCCCTTGACCTCCCGGCCCGGCGCAGTGCGTCACCCGACGTCGAGACGCAGCAGATCCTCCTCCGTCTCACGACGGACGATCACCCGGGCGGCCCCGTCCCGTACGGCGACGACGGGCGGCCGGAGCACGTGGTTGTAGTTGCTGGCCATGGACCGGCAGTACGCGCCGGTGGCCGGCACCGCGATCAGATCGCCCGGCGCCAGGTCGGCCGGCAGGAACGCGTCCTTCACCACGATGTCCCCGCTCTCGCAGTGCTTGCCCACGACCCGCGCGAGCATCGGCTCGGCGTCCGAGGCGCGGGAGACGAGCGCGACGCTGTACTCCGCGTCGTACAGCGCGGTCCGGATGTTGTCCGACATGCCGCCGTCGACGGAGACGTACGTCCGCAGCCCGTCCAGCGGCTTGACGGTGCCCACCTCGTAGAGGGTGAAGGCGGTCGGGCCGACGATGGCCCGCCCCGGCTCCACGGAGATCCGCGGCGTGCGCAGCCTGGCCGACTCGCACTCCCGCGTGACGATCTCGGTGAGCGCCTTGGCGATCTCGTGCGGCTCGCGGGGGTCGTCGCCACTCGTGTAGGCGATGCCGAGCCCGCCGCCGAGGTCGATCTCGGGCAGCTCGACCCCGTGCTCGTCCCGGATGTCCTTGAGCAGCCCGACCACCCGGTGCGCGGCCACCTCGAAGCCCGACATGTCGAAGATCTGCGACCCGATGTGCGAGTGGATCCCGATCAGTTGCAGCCCGTCGAGCCGCAGGGCCCGCCGTACGGCCTCGGCGGCCTGCCCCCCGGCGAGCGGGATGCCGAACTTCTGGTCCTCGTGGGCGGTGGCGATGAACTCGTGCGTGTGCGCCTCGACGCCCACGGTGATCCGGATCTGGACCTTCTGCCGCTTCCCGAGCGACTGCGCCGTGTGGGCGACCCGCACGATCTCCTGGAAGGAGTCGAGCACGATCCGCCCGACGCCCGCCTCCACGGCCCGGCGGATCTCCTCGACGGACTTGTTGTTGCCGTGGAAGGCGATGCGCTCGGCGGGCATCCCGGCGCTCAGCGCGGTGGCCAGCTCACCCCCGGAGCACACGTCGAGGTTGAGCCCCTCCTCGTGCAGCCACCGCACGACGGCCCGGGAGAGGAACGCCTTCCCGGCGTAGAAGACGTCGGCGTCCGGACCGAACGCGGTACGCCAACTACGCGCCCGGGACCGGAAGTCGGCCTCGTCCAGGACGTACGCGGGCGTGCCGAACTCCTCGGCGAGCCGGGTGACGGACACGCCCCCGACGGTGACCGCGCCGTCCTCGTCCCGGCCGACGGTCTCGGCCCACACCTTGGGGTCGAGGACGTTCAGGTCGGCGGGCGGCGCGGAGTAGTGCCCCTCGGGCAGGACGTCGGCGTGACGGGGTCCTGCGGGGTGGGCGGAACGGCTCATGACGTGACTCTCAGACTCTCTGTCTCTCTCCGGGACGCATCTGCTCGCGGCGCCTCAGAGATGTTCGGGTGCGTCGATGCCGAGCAGGGACAGGCCGCCGGCCAGCACCGTCCCGGCGGCTTCGGCGAGCGCCAGCCGGGCCCGGTGGGCGGCCGAGGGTTTCTCCTCGCCGACGGGAAGCACGAAGGGCAGCAGCGGCAGCACGGCATCGGCGACGGTGACGAGATGCCGGGCAAGCCGGTCCGGGGCACGACGGGTGGCGGCCACGGCGAGGATGCGGGGGTGGTCGACGAGGGGGGTCAGGAGGGGATGGGGGGCGGGGGAAGTGCGGGGGGCGCGGGGGCTGTTCGGGGCGTGGGGGGTGTGCGGGGCGTTCCGGCTGACGGCGGGACCGTTGTCCTCGTCGAGGGCCGTGACGGAACCCGGCTCCGCGGTGAAGCCGAGACGGGCGGCGTTGCGGCCCAGGGAGCGGACGCGGGCGTGCGCGTACCGCACCCGGAAGAGCGGATTGCCCTCCCGCTGGACCAGGTGCTCGGCGGTGATCCGGGGCCGGTCGTGCGGGGCGGGGTGGAGCAGGGCCCACCGGGCGGCGTCGGGCCCGAGCGGGGCGGGGTCCTCCGGCGCGGGCACGGGCCGCAGGTCGGCGGGCTCGCCGTGCTCGACGGTGGCGCGGCCGCCCTGGGCCCGCACGAGCCGTACGACGGCGTCGGCGACGACCTCGGCCCGCACCTCGTACGGCACGCGCAGCGCGACGACCTGCCCGGCGAGGGCGTCCCCGTGCCCGTACCGCGGGCCCTTCGCGCGGATCTCCCGCACCAGCCCGGTGACGGGATCGGCCTGCGCGTCGAGGCTGATGTTGAGGAACCCGGGCCCGGTGACGACGACGTCCCGGACGCCGGCGGCCGCGGCGAGGCGGGCGCGCAGGATCTCGGCGACCCGCAGCGGCGGCTGTCCGGCCGGCCGGGCGAGCCGCAGCGCGATGGTCGTGGAGAAGTCCCCGCACCCCCCGGGCCCCGGCTCGGTCACCACGGCCCGCTCGGGAACGGTCACGCTCAGCTCCCCGTCGCCGACGGCACGGCGCACGGCGTGCAGCACGGTCCGGGAGAGCTCGACGGGGGTCACGGGACAAGCGTAGGGGAGGAGGGGGGTGGGTAGGCGACCCGGTTACGGCCGTACGCCCCGCGCTGCCCTACCCGCCGAAGGCCAGACCCCCCGAGACCCCGTCGGACAGGGCCCCGTCACAGGAAACCCCCGGCCGCCCGGATCCGGTACCTCTGGCTTCCCCGCCCGGGGAAGCACCCTCGCCTGCCGGCGGTCCGTCGGCTGCGGAGGGGGTTGCTTGGCCGGGGGGACTTACCTGGTCGAAGGGGGTTGGTTGGCCTGGATGGGTCCCTTGCCCTGAGGGGGTGCCTTGACGGGGGACGCCGGGCGGACGGGGGGTGGTGGGGGCGTCGGGGGTGCCGGCAGGGGCGGGGTTGCCGGTGCTGGCGGGGTCGGGGGTGCTGGGATCGTCGGCGGCGCTGGGGGGACTGGGGATACCGGTGGCGCTGGGAGGGCCGGCGAGGCTGGAAGCAGCAGAGCTGCCAGCGGCATCGGGACCGGGATCGATGGCGGAGCCGGGAACACCAGGGACGCCCTCCTGGCCGTCACCTTCCCGCCCACACCCCCCATCACCACTGCCTCCACCCCGGCCCCCGCCGCCCGCTCCCCCACGCCCGCTCTCCCGCTCGATGAGGTGCTTGACGAGCCGTACGAGCTCGGCGGGCTCGAAGGGCTTGGCGAGGAAGGCGTCCACACCGACGTCGAGGCCGGCCTCGACGTCGTGCTGGGTGCACGCGCTGATGATGGCGAGGGGCAGGTGGCGGGTACGGGGGTCGGCCCGAAGCCGGGCGGCGGTGCGCAGCCCGTCCAGCCGGGGCATGACGACGTCGAGCGTGACCAGGTCGGGCTGGACCTGGTGCACGACTTCAAGACACTCGGCACCATCGGCCGCGGTCACGACCTCCAGCCCTTCCAGCTCGAGGTTGACCCTGATCAACTGCCGGATGACCTTGTTGTCGTCCACAACAAGCACCCGACCCGAAGCGCCTGGCACACATCGAGAGTAGGTCGGGACCAGCCACCGCGTCCGGGTTTTCCCCACTTCCACCCCCTACAGGGGACGCGCCCGCCCACCGCCCCGGGAAACGGGTTCCTGATCACCCCGCCGGACCTGCTAGTGTTCTACCCGTCGCCGCGAGCAAGAGCTCAACGCAAGACACGCCCCCGTAGCTCAGGGGATAGAGCAACGGCCTCCGGAGCCGTGTGCGCAGGTTCGAATCCTGCCGGGGGCACCCAGCATGAGGTGCCCAAAGACCCCGTCACCAGCGGAAACGCTGAGGCCGGGGTCTTCGCGTATGTGCAGGCGTATGCGACCCGAAGCGGCCGTATGCCGGGGTCTGTGGACGAGGCGTGGACGGGATCTTGGGGCATCGCCGCAGGTGAGGTCCGTGAAAGGGCGAGGCCGGCACCGCCGCCAGGCGCCGCCGCTTTGATACACATCACCACGCCACCAGGGCTACCAGCGGGCTCCCACGAGGACTGCCGACACCGCCCGTACCCGCTGCACATGGCGGCCTACCAGCACGAAGGAACTTGTATGCTCGAGTATACGAGTACGGCCCGGGTCTGGGGGCTCAGTTGCCCAGGATTCCCGGAAGAGGTGAGCCGGGCCCGCCGATGGACCCGCGACATCCTGCGAGGCTCGCCCTTAGCCGAGGACGCCGAGCTGATCGTGAGCGAGCTGAGCGCGAACGCAATTCTCCACACGGCCAGCGGCCAGGCATACGGCAGCTTCCACCTGGCCGTTGCGGTCTCAGCGCAGGTGGTCGCCCTATCTGTCACGGACGACGGAGGCGCCGGCACAGCACCCAAGGTCGAGCACCAGGACCAGGACGCCGAGCACGGCCGGGGACTGGGCATGGTCAGCGCGATCGCACACCGAGTCGTCGTCCACGACAGCGACCAGGGGCACACGGTCACCGCGGAGCTGTACTCGGACGCCCGGCGGGGAGGCTACCCGTGCTGACGAAGCCACCACAGTGGGGTTACTGGTGCGAGTGCTGGACCGAGGACCTGGCGACCGATGGCTGGCAGCCGGCACTGCTGGCAGCGTTTGACGCCTACTCGGCGCCCCAGGCCGACCGTTGGGTAGCCGTCACGCTGCGCACGATCTCACCAGCACTGGACTCGGACGCGTCCGACGAGGCTTGGGAGTGGCTGTACGAGGGCCGCATCTAGACGGTGTCCCGTAAATGCTTCGGATCATGCTTGTTGACCTGCTCGTTTGCCTGTCATCCGGTGAGGGTGAGGTTGTGCAGGCGAGCAATGCCGAGCATGGCGTGGTGGACGCCTTCGCCTCTGAGGCGGCAGTCGCGCAGGATCTTCCAGCTCTTCATGCGGGCGAAGGTGTGCTCGACGCGGGCGCGGACCTTGCGGTGGGAGGC